>JAUQVI010000208.1:0-6473 GCA_039794885.1 Thermostichus sp. DG02_5_bins_236 | reverse complement strand
GGGTTTGCGGTGGGCAATGGTAGGTAGACGGCTCATCAGTTGACTTTGAACTGACCAAGCCTCACCCTAGAACCGATGGAGAAGTAGTATCGTTCTCCTTTAGATTGTCTTCATACATCAGCTCTAATAGGTCTCCTCGTGCCATTTATCCGCTTTTTTGAGCTCCTTCTGGAACTTGCTCCAGTCTTGCCCGGCTTGTTCTGCCAGAGGGCTCATGAAGCCATTGATACCGTCTTCCATGCCCTTAAGGCCACAGATGTAGGTGTAGGTATTGGGCTTTTGCAGCATCTCCCACAATTCCGGCCCATATTCCGCCATGCGGTTCTGCACGTACATCTTTTTGCCGTCGGCGGTTTGCTGCTCACGGCTAATGGCGTAATCCACCCGGAAGCGCTCCCCATATTGAGCTTTCCAGGCCTCCAGATCTCCTTGGTAAAGCAGAGTGGAGCTGGTGGGTACGCCGAAGAACAGCCAAATGGTGCCCTTGTAGCTGGGATCCTCCTCGAATAAGTGCTTGATAAAGGCGCGAAAAGGGGCAATGCCAGTCCCTGTGGCAATCAGGATCAGGTTGGCATTCTCATCTTCGGGAAGCAGGAAAGTTTTTCCAGCAGGCCCGGTGATCATCACTTCGTCGCCCGCTTTCAGATCCGTCAGAAAGCCAGAACAGACACCAACCCCAGGTTCCTGTGTGTCTTTGTCCACATGTTCGGCCCGCTTCACGCTTAGAGAAACGGTACGCCCTTGGCCATCATCTCCAAATCGGGTGGAGGCAATCGAGTAGAGGCGAGGCTTGTGGGGTTTGCCTTTGGCATCTTCGCCAGGGGGAATAATGCCAACGCTTTGGCCTTCCAGATACTTGTACTTCGGATCCGGCAAGCTGAGCACGATATGTTTGGTCAAGCCGGGTGCCCCTTCGCCGACGATGGAGTAGGTCTCCACACATTGGCCGATCATGGGCGCGTTGGGACGGTACAGATTGACGACAATCTCTTGCTTTTCTGCGCTGGCAACCATATCTGCGATCTTCTCCTGGCACTGGGAGGAAATTCCATAGCAAACACCTTAGCAGCCTCTTTGCCGCAACGGATCTGAATGATGGGAGCACGGATGGGGGCGGAACAGCCTCAATCGGTCGATCCTGAGAAGGAAAACCTCGAGCAAAGACATCTGAACTCAATCCGTCGGCAGAAAATATGCACTTTTTGTTAAATTATTCTTTAAGACGTTTCCCTCTCTGGCCCCCAAGTGGGTTGTAGTGTAACGGCTTGGTTTGGTATTATGCAGAACCGTAACAGAGAGTAACTTTTCTGGCGATTCTTCTCATTTTTGCCCTGCCCATCCCCAAGGAGTTCTCATGGCAAGCAGTCTTGATCGCGTTGTGATGATTGGTGTCGCCGGAGATTCTGGCTGCGGCAAATCGACGTTTTTGCGTCGGCTAGGGGATTTGTTCGGTCGGGATCTGATCACGAGTATTTGTCTGGACGACTATCACTCCTTGGATCGCTATCAGCGCAAAGAGAAGGGCATTACAGCACTGGATCCCCGCGCCAACAACTTCGACCTGATGTACGAACAGGCCAAGGCTCTCAAAAATGGCCAAAGCGTGATGAAGCCGATCTACAACCATGAGACCGGTCTGATTGACCCACCGGAGTTGGTGGAGCCGAATCGCATCATCGTGTTGGAGGGCTTACATCCTCTCTATGACGAACGGGTGCGAGAGCTGCTGGATTTCAAGGTGTACTTGGATCTGGCCTCTGAAATTAAAGTGGCTTGGAAAGTGCAACGGGATATGGCAGAACGGGGCCATACCTACGAGGATGTGTTGCGCTCGATTGAGGCGCGTCGTCCCGATTTTGAAGCTTATATCGATGTGCAGAAACAATACGCCGATGCAGTGATCGAAGTCTTGCCAACTAAGCTGCTGCCGGAGCTGGATCAGGAGCACAAGGTGCTGCGGGTAAGGCTGGTGCAACGGGAAGGGGTGAACTACTTTGACCATGCCTATCTGTTTGACGAAGGCTCCACCATCGACTGGATCCCTTGCGGTAAGAAGCTGACTTGCTCCTATCCTGGCATTCGACTGCACTACGGCCCTTCTAGCTACTTCGATCATCCCGTCTCGATTTTGGAGATCGACGGCACCTTCGACAAACTGGAAGAAGTGGTCTACATCGAGAACCACCTGAGCAACCTTTCCACCCACTACTACGGCGAGCTGACGGAGCTGCTGCGCAAGCATCCGGAATATCCGGGATCCCGTAATGGCTCTGGATTGATTCAGGTGTTGGTGGGCTTGAAGCTGCGCTCGGTCTATGAGCAAATTCGGGCGGAAGCAAAAGAGCTGGCGGTGGCTTCCTAATTCTTATTCATCCCTTCCCCCAGGGACTTTTACAAGTACATTGGTGCAGGTAGGCTGATTGTCCTCTGGTCAACCCGGAGGGTTACTGGTGGGGATCCACGACAGGGGGGTTGGGGTATGCAGGGGTTCCAATTGGAGATCTTCCCAGAGGGATCCACTTTTATTCAGCGAGCCATCCAGATCTGGCAACAAATTGCGGCCAAGGCGCTCCAAGAACGGGGTCGCTTTACAGTTGCCTTGGCAGGAGGAAGCACCCCCAAGAAGCTCTACGCCGCCTTGGCGGAAACTGACGGGATCCCTTGGCAACAAACGCTGTTAATTTGGGGGGATGAGCGCTATGTTCCCCCTGACCACCCGGATAGCAACTACCGTATGGTGCGGGAGGCGCTGTTGGAGCGGCTGAGGATCTCGGTGGGGCAAGTTTTGCCCATGCCTACCCAAGCTGGGGATCCGGCTCAGGACGCCGGCCAATACGAGGCCCAACTGAAGCAACTCTTTAGCGGAGACTGGCCGCAACTGGACTTGGTTCTGCTAGGAATTGGGGAAGATGGCCATACGGCCTCCTTGTTTCCCGGCACAGCCGCTCTCCAGGTGCAAGATCGCTGGGTCACGGTGGGGCAAAAAGATGGCCAACCCCGCTTGACCTTGACCTACCCTGTTCTCAACCAAGCCGCACAGGTGGTGTTTTTGGTAACCGGGGCAAACAAAGCCCCTATCCTGAAAGAGGTGCTGACCACTGAGGCCCATTTGCCCTGCCAGAGCGTGAACCCGAGAGGGCGCTTGCTGTGGTTGTTGGATGGAGCGGCGGCAGCGCAACTGCCTCTAAGAACTGGCTTACACTAGTGCCCCGGTACCTCCCCCTCCCCTCTTCATCCCACACCCACTTGCACCGAGCAACACCTGGGAGCTTTTCCGGTAGATGCAGAATGGGGGGTAAGAGCTTTCCCATACTCTGTGCCTATGCACATTCCCCCTCTCAACCTAGAGACGATTCAGGCCATTCTCAGTGGCGAGCTGCCTGACGAAACGGTGAATGCTTTGGTGTTGCAATCCCTGGGCTTTTGCTACGACCCGACCCGCCAAACTTGGGATCCCTGCAGAGTCGATCCTGCTTGGCAAGGGGAAGGGATCCCTGATGTGATTGCGAACCGCCCCGACAGTGTGAAGCTAACCCGCTCCATTGCTCCAGAAAACAAGCAACTGCTGAAGCAGGTGTTGGGCTTTGCAGGCTACAAGATTCATGAGCTCACCCCGCAGAAGACCCGCCGTGCCACCGCTGCCAACTGGCTGCTGGGGGTGTTGTGAGCCCAAAGTCAGCTGGCCTGAGCAGTATGGCTCCATAAACAGGATCTCTAAGCATGAAACGGGATGACCAGTAGGGGTAGCAACGCCAAGCTTAACCAAGCCCATCCCCCCATTGAAAAGGCAGGTAAGGGTTCTGCCAGGGGTTCCTGCAACAGAGCCTCGATGCGCTCCTGCAGCCGTTGTCCGATGTCAGGTTGCATTTCCAGGGCAAAACCCACCCATCCGACTGTTGCAGGTTCAATGACCCCATAGCCCACCACCTGCAGCAGGGCTTCCCCCAACAGCAAAGGATCCACCCGTTGCGCTGCCCAGCGATCCGCCCGTAACTCCCGCAAGATGAGCAATTCCTGCCAGAGGGTTTCTGTTTGCGGCAACCAGCCGGTGAGACGTCGCAACCAACCTAAGCCAAACATCCACAGGGTATCGCGGTAATAACGATGGGCTTCTTCATGGGCCAGTACCGCCTGCAAATGTTCCTGATCCAATTGCTGTAATAGACCACGACTGACCACCAGCCGGGATCTCCATACCCCTACCTGCGCGGCAAAGGGGGCCTCCAGATCTAGGACATAGGCTGTGGATCCCTGCAGGTCTAGTTCGGTAAGGCTTTGTAAGCGGGTCCGCCAACAGGAGCGCCCGTACTCCCAAACCCAATGCAGAGCGACGCCCACCGCCAACACCAGCAACGCTAAGGCACAGCCATAGCAAAACCAACCGCCAGTGCCCGCCATTTGCCCCCACGGCCCCATCCAAGCCAAGGCCAGAGCCGTCATCACCAAAAACAGGGGCGGTAGGAGAAAATGGATCCAAGCCCATTGCCAACGCTGTGACCAAGTGTCTCGAGAATCGATGCGCACCTGTGCCCGCCACAGCCAACTGAGGCCCAATCCCAACATCAACATCCCCAAATGGATCATTTTGGATCCCTCCTAGCCCGACGGGCCGCTTGCAAGCGTTGGGCAATGGCCTGCAACTGAGACACGCTGGCCTGATCCAAGCTATCGGCAAAGGCAGCTACGGTATCCGGATCCCCGACCGCTAAAAACTCTTGCAACTGGGTAAAGGCCCTGAGGCTAGTGGCTTCTTGACGGGAGAGCCGGGGCCACCACAGCATTGGCAAATTCCGCCCATCGGCATTGGTACGGCGCTCACAACTGACCCACCCTTTTTGGCTGAGGCGCTGCAAAACTGTGGTCACAGAGGCATAGGCCAGCTCTCGATCTGGATCTGCCAAAATCTGCTCGTGGATCTGGCGGGTGCTGGCACTGCCCAAATCCCAAAGGATATTGAGAATTTCTGATTCTAGGGGACCCAGCGACAGCTGTTTGGGTCGATGCTTCGGCAACATTGACCTTTGCCAAGAGGGATCTCTCCTAGAATAACCCGTTGGCCCTGAACCCCTGAGGGTATGGGGGATAAGTTAAGCTCAAGGATGGCTGTTCCCATTTCCCTGCATGTCTACTTACCACACGATTACCTTCGGCTGTCAAATGAACCGAGCCGACAGCGAACGGATGGCCGGGATTCTAGAATCTCTGGGCTATGTGGCCACTGACGATGAGCTGCAAGCGGACTTGGTGCTCTACAACACCTGCACCATTCGAGACAATGCCGAACAGAAGGTGTATTCCTACCTGGGTATTCAAGCGCAGCGCAAACGACAAAATCCGGCCCTAAAGCTCATCGTCGCGGGCTGTGTTGCTCAGCAAGAAGGAGAGAAATTGCTACGGCGTGTACCGGAACTGGACTTGGTGATGGGGCCGCAATACGTGAATCGGCTAGGGGATCTGCTGGCTCAGGTGGAAGCCGGACAACAGGTGGTGGCCACCGATCCGATTGAGATCCCGGAAGACATTACTAAACCTCGCCGCGACAGCCAAGTCACCGCCTGGGTAAATGTGATCTACGGTTGCAACGAGCGCTGTACCTACTGCATTGTGCCCAGTGTGCGGGGTTTGGAGCAATCCCGCCAACCGCAGGCGATCCGCACTGAAATCGAGGAGATTGCCAAAGCGGGCTACCGTGAGGTGACTTTATTGGGGCAAAACATTGATGCCTATGGGCGTGACCTGGATCCCAAAATCAACCTGGCTCAGCTGCTGCGCTACGTGCATGATGTAGAAGGCATTGAGCGCATCCGCTTTGCCACCAGCCACCCCCGCTACTTTACCGAGGAGCTGATCGCCACCTGTGCCGAGCTACTCAAGGTGTGCGAACACTTCCACATCCCTTTTCAGTCCGGTAACAATGAGGTGCTTAAACGGATGCGGCGCGGTTACACCCACGAGCGGTACCGCCAGATCATTGACTTGATCCGCCAGTATATGCCGGAAGCAGCGATCAGTGCCGATGCCATTGTTGGTTTTCCGGGGGAGACGGAAGCCCAGTTTCAAGAAACGCTGCAACTGGTGCAAGAGATTGGCTTTGACCTGCTGAATACAGCTGCCTACTCGCCCCGCCCCGGTACCCCGGCTGCCGATTGGCCAGATCAAGTTCCCGAAGAAGAAAAAAACGATCGCCTGCAACGGTTGAACCGCCTGGTAACAGAAGTGGCGGCAGCTCGCAATGCCCGCCTCTTGGGTCAAGTGCAAGAGGTGTTGGTGGAGGGATCCAACCCCAAACAGCCCGGCCAGGTGATGGGGCGTACCCGGGGCAATCGCTTGGTGTTCTTCGAGGGGGATCCCGCCCGGCTCCAGGGATCCCTAGTGCCGGTGCAGATTACCGCTACCCGTGCTTTTTCCCTAACCGGTCAAGCATGGATCCCGGTTTAAGGAATTACCTGGCGCATATAGTTTCCCCAGGTTTG
>JAUQVI010000207.1:0-6489 GCA_039794885.1 Thermostichus sp. DG02_5_bins_236 | reverse complement strand
AGCTAGAACCTATCCAGATTTAGCTAGAGCCATTGAAGAGGCATTCCGTCAAGTTTCTCTCGATGATATCAGGGGATGGTTTAGATATTGCTGTTACTGTACCTCACTAGATTGAGAATTGCTGTAGCTCTACTTCAGAGACTCGTAAGCATACGGGTTCGATGAAGCAACTAGGGCAGAAGAAGAGACAGAAATCTTCTGCTGTGGCGGAAACTGGGGTCTTAAAAACCCCATCCGCCTACGCGGTGGGGTAGTTCATGGTTTTCCTTGGCGTATTCGCTTAACTAGGTGGGGTAGCTCCGGCAGGATTAGTTTTCTATGGCCAGTTGCGCTGCTGCCGTCGAACCGGGTATTGAAAAAATGAGGGCGTTACCATGGATCCCGGCGATGGCCCGCGAGGCGATAGTCCGGCTGCCGACTTGGGTGTAGCTCAGGTAGCCGAAGATCTCCCCAAAGCCCGGCAAAGTTTTCTCCAGCAAGCTCTCAATGGCATCGTAGGTGGTGTCGCTAATGGCCGTTCCACCATTTAACAGAATGACCGGCAGGGATCCGGCCCAATCCTGGACGAGTTGCCGAATCGCTTCCGGCTCATCTTTAAGGATCTGGTATTTGCTCACCTAATGGCCCGCCTCTTGTAAAGTTCTACAGATCAACTGGCCACTAGAATCAGTTGCGGTGGTACGGGTATCACTGACGGTGATCACCCCGCAGGGCAATGAATCCAGATCGAAAGAAGAAGACACAAAAGAAGACATAGAAAGGGATCCCTTAGGGCTCTGAGGGGTCAACATCCAACGGTTGAGGGTGGTCATCGGGTTGAGGAGATGCCGTTCGCGTTGTTGCTACGCAACGCTTATGCAACAGCGGGACAGAGTCCTTTGGGCTGAGCAGGTGGCGTAACTTAGGGGAAAGCTCCTGCAATTGTCCCAGCAACACATTCAGGGAAATGGCCGATTCTGGAGAAAATAGGGATCCCGTGGTGATGGGGGAAGGGATCTGCGGCGATAGGGAGGAATAGGGCCGGGGTATGGCTGTGCGAGCCGCCAGAGTCAAGGAACGGATCAGCTCCTGTTGTTCTCGCCATAGAGATTGACTCATTTCGGGTGGAAAAGTGATGCGAGGACAGCCCCGTCGTTGCCAAAGGCGCAGGATGTGTTCGACAGAGGTGGCCTTATACCGGCCTTGGTAGAGAGATTCCAAGAGGGCCGCCGGGATCCACCGAGTTGGGAACACTTTGCTCCAGCGCTCCACCCAAACTTGGCTGGATTGCTGATCCAGTTCAAACCCATAGCGTTCCAGGAAGGCGGCAGGATCCATCAAACCATCATGACCCAACAAGACTCAAACCAGGACTAACCCAGGCAGGTAAACAAAAGACTATCTTCAGTGGATTTACTGAGAACACCCTCACTCAAGAATACCTCTACTTGCCTTCTGTGAAGCTTCTATGATGTTTAGGGTACCCATCCCAAGAGTAAACCCTCAAGGATCTCCTCAGGATCCCCCTTGCAGGGCAAACTCCGCCTCCAAGGCGCGATCACTCTCGGGAAACTGTGCCAGCAAACGTTGAAGAAAAGTCATATCCCCCGTTAGGCTGTATAAACACATCAGCACATCTCCGGCATAGCGGCTACGCGGGAAGCGGGCCAGCAACTCATTTCCAGCATGGATGGCTTGTCGTGCGTACCAATCTTGTAGGGCCTTGGTTTGGAGAAAGTAGCTGTAGCTAGGGCTGCTGAGATCCGCATAGTCGGGCAGAGGAGCATCGAACAAGCTGGCATCTTCTCCCACAGCAGCTGAAAAACCGGGTAGCGGATAGATGGCTTCGGTCTCACTGGGGGGATAGAGGGTGTACTGACGATAAAGAATCAACACCTGCCAATAGAGACTTTTCTCTTGCAAGTGGGCAGGGGTAGCTGGATCCGCCAGCAGGGATCCCAGCAATTCCGCCGCAACGGCATGGTGATTGGCCCGTTGATAATCCGATAAACCCGATGGTAAAGGTTTGTCCTGGCTGGGATCCCAATTGAGGCCATCTGCCCGAGTTTGGTTGAATAACCAGAGATATCCATTCTGCCAACCATCAAAAGCGGCCCAATCAGCAGCCAGTTGGTAGCGTTGTTGTGGGGTGGATTGAGCTTGCCAGCGGCTCAGGTTGCGCCAGCGTTCTCGTTGGGCTTGCAGCTCAGGATCCAATCGGGTACGGGTGGCTGGTTCTGGATCCCAATCGATTAGCCAATAGCTCTCATCCAGCAGGGTATCCAGAGATAGATTCTCCGTCAGTTGCAACGCTTGGTCATATCGATGTTCGCGGGCATGGCGAACTGCCAAAGCATACTGAACTGCTGTCGCTAACGGATGATCGCTATGGTTTGCTAGGAAAGCTTCTAGTTCGGCGGGAGAGGTACCCATATCCAAAAGGAAGAGGAAGCGAGATCGCAAGGCATACCGCATATCCCTATCCCCAAAGGGGCCGGCAAACCAGTCTGCCAAATGCGCTAGGGCCTCCCCGCGTTTGCCTTGCCACTCCAGGGTGCGGGCTAGCCAATAAAACGCATCATCCGCACCGGGGTGATTTGGATAAGTTGCCAGCCAAGTTTGCCAACGGGCCTCCTCTTCAGGGGGAAGAAACGGACGAGGAATCGGTTCTCCCGTTTCAACATCGTAGAAGGTGTAACTAAAATAGCTACGCCCCCGAATTTGAGCATACTCCTGGCAAGCTTGAGTGAAGCGGGAGTTTGGGAAAGCCTCCGCCAGTTGCAACAGCACCAGGTAATTGCTGATGCCGTAGAGAGACCCAAAATCTTCATTGAGGGCAACCTGAAGCAACGGCTCTCCCGCTGGATCCCCTTTGATGTAGAGCAACGCCGCTGCCAAAAACTGCTGTGGATCGGTCTCATCCGCCACCACACTGCGCAAGAGGATCTGGGCTGCAGGGTTCAGTACTTCTGGATCCGCTACCTGTTCCAGAAAAAACTCCCGTGAGGCAGGCGGTAAATCGTCGTAAAAGGGGCGTACCGTTTCCACTGTCGGCTGCTCTAGGCCCAACACCTGATCCACACGCGCATAAAAATCGATGTAGGGGGAGGAAGTCCCTCGACCCAACACCTGTTCCCGAACCGTCTGTATCGGTGCCAAAGCCCAGGCGGGGATCTGTTCGTCCCTATAGGGTAAGGCGCTGAGGAGTTTTTCCGCTCGGGCCGGAGTGCTACTCTGCAAAGCCGGGATCAATACACCGTAGACCCGCTCCCGAAAGGGGAACGCTTCGCTGGTCACTAGGCTGTTGAGCCAGTTAATGTTGAAACTCCAGACCGGACTCTCCGCTTGGATCCCGGCCACCGCCAGCTCCGTCAGCCGGGTTACGGATTCGGCTCGATCCAGCCCAAACAGCTCGTATTGAGGAGATATCACCTGGCCGCTGGAGTAGTCGTACCCCCCAAATAGGGCGGGTGCGCTGACATACTGAGTCGTATTTTGCCGCAACCGATCCTCCAGCCACCAACGACTGTAGGGTAAGCCGTGGCCCTGCAAGGTTTGAAAAGCATAACTGCTGCGTACCGGATCAGCGGATCCCCCCCAACGGGCTAGCACCGGATAGGTCAGCGGAAACCAGCGGTCGGTTAGGCCAGGGTTAAACTCTGCACCATCTCCATAACCCAAGTCAGAAAAAGCGGTGTGCCGATAGCTAATCAGATCCCGGTGTAACTGCAGCCGCAGCCGCTGCAGCAGCGTGTAGCCCCCGATCCCCAATCCGGTTAGGATCCCAAAGCTTAGCGCCAAGGTCGCTAGAGAACGACGTACTGCTGGGCTTTTGTGTCCAGGGACGCTCTGGAGAGAAGCTGGATCCATAAACTCCATCCAAGGTGAGTGCAATCAATCTACTCGATCCAACTTCAGTCTGAATTAGCGTGGGTTGTCGGATCAGGGGTCAACAGTCGTTTCCCTTGCTACACCATGCCTCTGTGGGATCCCGCTAGAATCGAGGGCAATATCCAAAAGTTTTCCAATACCCCCGATATCATGTATTCTCGTACCTCCCAAGGGGGCGTCAGTCCCACCCCACAACCGCAGCCGACTCGCCCGTTGGTCAACGTCTTGGAAGAGATGGTGATGCAGGAGGTGACTCGCCAGTTGGGTCGCTTGCCCGACAGCCAAAAAGACAAAATTGACGCTGTGGATGTGGCCGGTTACGTGCTGAACCGTATGCAGCCCATGTATGCTACCAATCGCAATGGTTGGAGTTTTCAGCGGGAAAAAGCCCTAGTGCGAGCCAGCCAAGATATTTCTAAGTTGGTGACCCAAGGGATTGAAGCGGTAAAACGGTCTCCAAACCGGCAACGTTCCCCCCTCCCCCAAACCCTAAAGTCAGAAGCGGTGCTAAACCAGATTCGGGAGTTGCTGAATCGCCCTGATCTGGATTGGAGCAACGTTATGTCTGCCTTGATTGAGCTGAAGTTTGCTGCTGACCGCGCCTCCATTGCAACTGGGATCCCCCCAAACCGACCTCAGCCAACCGATCCGCCTCGGGATGCTTGGGGTTACCGCTGACGTAAACACCATACCGCTCCGGGTACACCCGTTTCTCCCTCACGCCGCAGGGTAAAGTCCTGATGGTATACGGGATCCAGTCCCACCCGTTCCGCCTGCTGCCGTATATAGGATTCGGAGTGGACAAAGCGACCGCTCGTGGATCCCAGTGCGTAGCCGGAGGAGGATCCCTGCTCAACCGTAAAGGCCAGAAGCCCGCCGGAGGTTAACACTCGGCAACAGGCTGGGAAAACCTGAGCCAAATCTCCCCAGTAAATGAACACGTCTGCCGCCAAGATCAGGTCGTAGTGTTCCGGTGTCCGCTGCAGCAGCTCCAGCAAATCCCCTTGCACCAACTGGTCGTAAATGCCTTTTTGTCGGGCCATTTCCACCATGCGACTGGACAAATCGACTCCCCACAACCGCTTCACGTAGGGGCGCACCTGGGATCCCACCAAGCCTGTGCCACAGCCCAAATCTAGGGCCTGTTCAAACCCAGGGGGAGATCCTTGGACTTCTGCCGTCGCTAGGATCCCGTTCCACAAAGCCTGGGGTCCCTGATAGTTCAGTTTTTGCAGCAGATGCTGCTCAAATTTTGGGGCATATTCATCGAACAGGCGAGTTACCCAAACGGGGGGCGTTTTATCCGGCAAGGGCAATTCTCCCAAAATCGCCAGCATGTAACGGGCATCGCTGTGATCCGGCTGTAGAGAGAGGGCCTGCTGAAACCACCCCTTTGCCTGCCAACCTCGCCCCTGTTTCCACAAACACATCCCGATTTGATAGGGAATATCCGGCTCCTGCTGGGATCCCTGCCAAGCTAGGGCATAGTGCTCCAGGGCCACCTCGAACTCCCCTTGCGCCTGGAGCAGATCTGCCAACCCCACCCGTGCCAATAGCAAATCGGGATCTCGAGCCAGCGCCTGTTCAAATAACGACTGGGCTTGTTTTTTCTCCCCCATCTGGCGCAACAGTCCCCCCAACAGGGTGTGGTACTGGGCAGCCAAGCGAGCCGGAGCAGCAGGTGGACAGGCCAAGATAGCCTGCTGGTAGCGCAACATGGCGGCGGGAAAGTGCCCGGATCCCTGTTCAATTTGACCCAACAGGGCGTGTGCCTGTGCGACTGCCATCTCTTCAGCAGTTCCAGAAAGGGATCCCTGCTCTGAAAGCACTTGTTGGCAGAGTTGCCGACATCGAATCACCTGGCCTTGCTGCAGTTGGGATTCTGCTTGGCGAACCCATTCTGATAGGGGTGACTGTTTCTTAGCCCCTGACCCAAATCCCTTGCGTTTTGCCATCCATTCAGTTGCAACTTCTACCCCAGCTTACGAGCATAAAGAGTGGATTGGCACCTGGGTGATTGATTGCTGGGTATTCAGACCATATGAGAGTCTTGTGCTTAGCCACAAAAAGCTGACCCAATCTTTATCTGCGCGAAAGAGCGAACAGTTGGGTTCTCGACTATTCTTACGGGTATTCGGTATCCATGGGATCCCATGAGCCAGCCCTACCCACCCGTAACCAGTTGCATCTTTCCCCGCTCGGTTCTATCCATGTCCCGCCGGGAATTTGGCGATCAAGCGGATAACCCCAATGCCAGCGGGGATCCCTTGTGGTTGCAATTCACCCCAGATAGTCCCCACAAAGAACTACCTGCCGATCTGTGGGGATCGGTGTACATGGTGGGGCCCGTGGGCTCCGTTGATTCTCCCGCAGCACCTGGGAATCCAGATTTAGCTATTAGGCGGGAAGCCCCGCGCTGTACCGGAACGGTCAGCGTCGGGATGAGAGCCGCGTGACTGAGCGAAGCGAAGGAACAAACTATCTAGGAATCGTGACAGATAAGCCTTTATCGCAATGATGGGTTTATGTTAATATAGAGACATGTTGAAAGCAGTCAAGGTCAGAATTTATCCCACCAATGAGCAGTCCATCACGCTAGCCAAGCATTTTGGTTGTACT
>JAUQVI010000206.1:0-6502 GCA_039794885.1 Thermostichus sp. DG02_5_bins_236 | reverse complement strand
GGGAGAAAATGTTGCCCATCAGTTGATGGCGCAAACTGCCCATGACTTGGGCTTAGAGGTGGTGACCGATGCGGCAGGTAACCTCTATATGACCTTGCCTGGACGGGATCCCTCAGCCCCCCAGATCATGATCGGATCCCATCTGGACTCGGTGCCTCACGGGGGAAATTACGACGGAGCTGCTGGTGTGGTGGCGGGTTTGATGGTGTTGGCGCGCTTAAAACGGTTGGGTCGGATCCCGGCCCGCAGTGTCACAGTGATCGGGTGTCGGGCAGAAGAGTTGTGTTGGTTCCCAGCTCCTTACATTGGCAGTCGGGCTGCTTTTGGCTTGCTCCCTCCAGACTTGCTAGATAACTTAAAGCGTACCGATACGGGCCTGAGCCTAGCGGAACACATGACGATGTCCGGTTTTCAGCCGGAGCGTCTACGGCAGGGGGAAGCCTATCTGTGTCCTGAGCACATCCACTGCTATCTAGAACTGCATATCGAACAGGGGCCAGCGCTGGTGGACGCCGGGATCCCAGTGGGGATCGTAACAGGGATCCGGGGCAGTTTGCGCTACCGTCACTGTCAGATTCAGGGCCGCTATGCCCATGCGGGGGCGGTACCTCGTCATTTGCGTCAGGATGCGGTGCTGGCGGGAGTAGAGTTTGTCCATGCCCTAGAGCAACACTGGTTAGAGCGGGAAGCAGATGGGATCGATTTTGTGGCCACGGTCGGAGAATTTAGCACCAATCCAGAGCACCATACCTTGACGAAAATACCCGGTGAAGTCCAGTTCACGATGGATATTCGCAGCGAAGATAACTCAGCTCTGTTGGCAACCGATGTTTACTTGAGAGGGGTTGCTACTGAAATTAGCCAGCGCCGTGGGGTCAGGATCGACTTAGGGGAATTGACCAATGCCCTGCCGGGCTTGATGGATGTCAACCTGCGCCAGAGATTGAAAACCTTGGCTCAACAGCAAGGGATCCCGACGATGGAGATGGCCAGTGGGGCGGGGCACGATTGTGCGGTGTTTGCCAACCAAGGGATCCCGACGGCCATGGTGTTTGTGCGCAATGAGAATGGCAGTCACAATGCCGATGAAGCGATGGATATGACGGATTTTGCCTTAGGTTGGCAGTTGTTGGCCGCCTTGGTGGATGAGCTGAGCTAGTGGAAAAAGTAAAAAATGAAAGCCATACCCAAGTCAAGGGTAGGGATCCCTTATGGCCTGGATATGGCTCTATTCAATTTATTGATTGTCGGGATGAAATTAGCTTGCCTGAGCAACGGTGTGGGGGCTTTTGAATGTTTCGCTGGCTTCCGGTTTCTGACAAGCTTGCATGGTTTTTACATGCTCCATTTCATCGTCTCGGATAGCCACAAAAACATCATACAGAGTATTCATTTGGGGACGACGCTCTGCGGGTACCTGAGCGGTCTGAAACTCATCGAACATGTAGAGATCGCCGTCCCGGTAGTAGCGAATGGCTACATCAGTTGCCGGTTGGGCTTTTAGCTCAGCTTCGTGGCTATTAAGAAAAGTATCGTAGCTCTTGTAGGCGTGTTGTTCCACCAACTCCATAAAATGATAGGCGGCACGAGGATGAACCAAGTAAATGAGGGTGATAATCCAGTAGTAAACCAAGGCAGCATGACGGGAGAGAAAACGATCAAACCAAACGTTGTTGCCTCCTAACTCTTCCATGATCAATAGGTGATGGAGTTCATTCCAAGACTCGGCAAAATGTACCTTGAGCCAGTCTGCTTTGCGCCACCAGCCCAGAGTTTCGTAGAGGTGTAAGACCGAAAGATAGGAAAAATAGGGAACCCGAGCTACCGTCTCTAGCACATAAAACCTGGGATAAGGGCGATTGCGATAGAGAACGTTAATCACGAAGGCAAGAATGGCAACCAGCAAACGAATCATGGGAAAATCTCCTGTGACAGGCTGTAGTGAGACCTGCACCAGAATCTAAGACCTAGTCCTGAAAAGCGCTTCATGACTCCTGGACTGCTCTGAGGTTGGAGTGAGGTTAAAGTTTAGATCTGGTTCAATCTCTTAAGTGTTCACTAAAGTCAATCTAGCTTGACTTCTACAGACTGTGCTTCGAATTAAATGGGTCACTGTGAACACTATTCCTGAAAAGTAAGCATCATCAGACTTTGCTAGATTCTAAGGATTCTCTTAAGAGTAATTCAAAGTTTGAGAACATAAACTCTTGTAAAGAGATGATTGCTAATTTTAAGATATTTAATTGAGAAGAAATGATGTTGGAACCCAGTCTGGGCGGCTCATTAGGCTTATTTTGATCCCGTTATGTTTTTGCGGCAGGGCTGAAAAATTATCCTATAGCTAGAATACAAAACTCATTTGAATTAAACAACATCTGAGTTGCAAAATAAATTATGTGAGCTAGATGCCCGTCTGGATCCATGTAGACTGGCCTTATAACTGCCCAATCCACCTGCCATGACAGCCTTAACGCTCGATTTAACCCCATTGATGACTCTGACACGGGAGGATTTCATCCGGCTCTGTGCCGCCAATCCTGAGCTGAAGCTAGAACGCACTGCCCAAGGAGAGTTGATCATCATGGCCCCAACTGGAGGTGAAACTGGCCACTGGAATGCTGAGATCACCACAGACTTAACTCTTTGGAATCGGCAGGTGGGCAAGGGCAAGAGTTTTGATTCTTCCACAGGTTTTTCTTTGCCTTTGGGCAGCGACCGTTCTCCAGATTTGGCTTGGATCCCGATTGAAAAGTGGGAGGCTTTGGATCCGAAAGTGCGACAGGGATTTTTGCCCTTGTGTCCAGATTTTGTCGTGGAGATTCTCTCACCGACGGATTCTTGGATTCAGACTCAGACCAAGATGCAGGAGTACATGGACAATGGTTGTCGATTGGGGTGGTTGTTGGATCCTAAGACTCAGCGGGTGATGATCTACCGAGAAGGCCAAGCCCCACAACAGGTTGAGGATCCGGAAACGTTATCGGGGGAAGCAGTTTTGCCAGGATTCACCTTGCCGATTAGAAAGATTTGGTCTGCTTGAGGGTTGGGGTGCAATGGAACCGACTCCATCAGTCTATGATGTGGGGGTTTTCTCAATCCCGTTCGCTGAGTTGATCCCGCCATGTCTGAGCCTTATCCCCGTGACCTGGTTGGCTATGGCCGTACTCCGCCTCACCCTCACTGGCCCCATCAGGCGCGGGTTGCTGTGCAATTTGTGGTCAACTACGAAGAGGGGGGAGAAAACTGCATTTTGCACGGGGATTCGGCATCCGAGGCCTTTTTATCGGAGATAGTTGGGGCGGTGCCATTGCCGGGAGTGCGCCACATGAATATGGAGTCTCTCTACGAGTACGGCAGTCGGGCGGGGTTCTGGCGGCTGCATCGGTTGTTTACTCAGCGTGGGATCCCGGTGACGGTGTTTGGGGTAGCGATGGCTTTGGCTCGTAACCCTGAAGCGGTGGCAGCCATGCAGGAGGCCGATTGGGAAATTGCTAGCCACGGTTATCGGTGGATTGACTATCAATATGTCCCTCTTGAGGTGGAGCGAGAACACATTCACAAGGCGATTGAACTGCACACTCAAGCCACGGGATCCCGACCGTTGGGGTTTTATCAAGGGCGCACCAGCCCCAATACTCGCCGTCTTGTGGTGGAAGCGGGAGGGTTTCTCTACGATGCCGATAGCTACGCTGACGATCTGCCCTACTGGGTCAGCGAATCTGGGCAACCCCATCTGGTGATTCCTTATACACTCGATGTCAACGATATGCGCTTTGCCACAGCGCAGGGATTCAATGCCGGGGATCAGTTTTATGCCCATTTGCGGGATACGTTTGACATGCTCTACCAGGAGGGAGAAACCGCACCGAAAATGATGAGTGTGGGCTTGCATTGTCGGTTGGTGGGGCGTCCCGGCCGGGCTTTGGCCCTAGCTAAGTTTTTGGATTATGTCCAGGCCCATGAGCAAGTTTGGCTCTGTCGGCGAATCGATATTGCCCACCATTGGCGGAAGATTAATGGGTAGGGATCCCGCTCAGTACACTAGAGGTAACGACCTCCTTTTTTGGCTTTGACCACCTTGAGTTCCACTGCAGTGCTGAGGCACAGGAGGGCATGGGTTATGAGCCATTTTCAGATCAAAATCCTTGTTTTGTGGAATGTCTTTTTGCTGGGGTTACTGTTTCCACCGATTTGGGCTTGATGCCACTGTTTCATGGGTTGAATGTGGCCCACTCGGATTCCCATCAGAGTGATGTTGGCTTGATCTTTTGGTTGATGCTGGTTTTCTTCGCCTTGCCATTGTGGATAATGGTGCTCACGGCCTTCAACGATTCGCTCCAATTCCGCAGAACCCATTTTGCAGTGACCGTACTCTATTCAGTGCTCAATTTTTTTCATCTGCTAGCAGATCTGATGGTGCAGCCGATTGTTGGGTCTCAGATTGCCTTGATGCTGATGTTGTTTGGGTTTGGGCTGGGTCTGAACTGGGTCGGCTTTCAATGGATCCGAGAAAAGCTGGGATCCCATCCTGAGGGTGTGGGTTCTGAGCGGGTTTAGGGATCCCTGTGGGTTCTGAAGTTTTAGAACCTGTAATCTACACGCTTTGCTAGCCCTAGGGGCAGCGCCCTCAGCTTGGGTGGGGTTGGATCGGGCCCACAATTTTGAAAATCGTATCTCCGACTACAGAACTCTAAGTGTAGCGTTGTATGCTGCATACAACAGATTTCTGGAAGCGTGCCCCTCATGGACGTTTCGGTTCAGCAATTAGAGCTCAGTTCCCCCTCGCTTAACGATTGGAGTGTTACATGAACGGTTTGAGAACCTCGCGGTTGGGGCGTCGCCCATTTCTGCAGCTAGCCACAGGTATTGGGGCTGTGTTGGCAGTGATGGCTACCCCCTTATCCCACGCAAACCCCTCCGGCGGCACGATTCGTATTGGCATGACGGCCTCGGACATTCCCATTACCTCCGGTGCTCCCAACTCCGGGTTTGAAGGGGTGCGGTTTACGGGCATGACCCTCTACGATGCTTTGGTGACCTGGGATTTGTCCGTGACGGATCAGCCTGCCCCCTTGGTGCCCCAATTGGCCACTGCTTGGTCGGTGGATCCAGAAAATCCCCGGGTCTGGACGTTTAATCTGCGGGAAGGGGTCAAGTTTCACGACGGCTCTGACTTTAATGCTGATGCAGTGATCTTCAATTTTGAGAAGATTTTTGATGAATCTGCCCCCCATTACGATGCCCGTCAGGCAGCACAAGTGGTGGCTCGGATCCCGGCTTTCGAAAGCATTCGCAAGATCGACGATTACACCGTTGAAATCACCACCAAAACCCCCAACTCGCTACTGATCTATCAGTTGCCCTTCATGTTCTTCTCCAGCCCAGCCCACTGGGAAGCCCTTGGACAAGATTGGGCTGCTTTTGAAGCGGATCCCTCCGGGACTGGCCCCTTCATGCTGGATAAGTTGGTGCCCCGCGAACGGGCGGAATTGATCCCCAACCCCAACTACTGGGATGAAAATCGTCGTGCCCAGGCGGAACGCATTGTGTTGATCCCGATTCCGGAAGGTACTACCCGCTCCAATGCGCTGCTCTCCGGCCAAGTGGATTGGATCGAAGCTCCCCCCGCCGATACCTTGCCCATGTTGCAAAACCGGGGCTTCACGATCACCAGCAATGGGTACCCACATCTTTGGCCTTGGCAATTCAGCTTTCTGGAGGGATCCCCCTGGTTGGATGTACGGGTGCGTCAGGCAGCCAATTTGGCTATCGATCGGGAGTCGATCCGGGCGCTCTTGGGGGGAAATATGGTGCCTGCCCAAGGGATCCTCCTGCCTGATGATCCCGCCTTTGGATCCCCAGCTTTTGAAGTGCGTTACGACCCGGAAGCCGCCAAAGCTCTGCTGGCAGAAGCTGGCCATGGCCCCGACAATCCGGTGAAGGCCAAGGTGCTGATCTCCGCTTCCGGATCCGGCCAGATGCAGCCCCTGACCATGAACGAGTTAATTCAACAACAGTTGGCAGCCGTGGGCATTCAGGTGGAGTATGAAGTGTTGATTTGGGAAACCCTGTTCAACAACTGGCGACAAGGGGCGGCGGATCCCGCCTCGTTGGGAGCTCATGCCACCAATATCACCTTTGCCACCCATGACCCCTTCGCAGCAATGGTGCGGTTTGTGGCCACCAGCAGCAAGCCCCCCGCCTCTTTGAACTGGGGCCATTACAGTAATCCAGAAGTGGATGCCCTGATTGAAAAGTTGCAAACCACCTTCGATGCGGAAGAGAACCTAGCGATCTATCGACAACTGCACGAAACCTTGGTGGAGGATGCTCCCTTTCTGTTTGTTGGTCATGATGTGGGGCCGCGAGCCATGCGTAAGGAGGTGCAGGGCTTTGCTCAGGCCAAGAGCTGGTTCCAGGATCTCACCCCCGTTTCTCTGGGTAACTAGAGACTGAAGAGATCTGAAAAACGTTCAATGCCAACCCTTTGGTATGGATTCTC
>JAUQVI010000205.1:0-6514 GCA_039794885.1 Thermostichus sp. DG02_5_bins_236 | reverse complement strand
GTTGCGATAAAGGTTTATCTGTCAGGATTCCTAGATAGTTTGTTCCTTCGCTTCGCTCAGTCACGCGGCTCTCATCCCGACGCTGACCGTTCCGGTACAGCGCGGGGCTTCCCGCCTAATAGCTAAATTAGCCTACGGGAAGTGCGGCAATACCGACATTGGGGGTTGGCTTCCTGTCAAACCTGCTGAAGTATCGCCTCTGAGATTGACATCTCAAGAAAGGGGCAATTGATTCAAAGGCGGGACTGGGTATCCATGCCAGCGAAGTAGTGCCCAAGCATAAGCCTCCCGTAACATCAGGGGATCTGCCTCAAGGCGTAGATCTTGGAGTTCCTGTTGTGCTTCCGGAGAAAGCTGGCCGCTACTGCTGTGTTCGAGCAGATATAGATAGGGGTTGCCCAGGGAGTATTTGTGCTGCTACAAGGCTGAACAACTGCTGGACAAAATCTAGGGTGCTAGCGTTGATCCTGGATGCTGCTGTGGGTAACCCTAGCTTCCGACTGCTCAGTGATGGCTATAAAACCTTGCATTCTCTCCGCCCATGACCTCCTATCCTTTGGCGTGGAACCCCACTCAAACCCAAACTCTGCTGGGCCACAGCGGGGCCATTTCCATATTGACAGTGGCTGGGGAACTGTTGATCAGCGGCAGTACAGATCGCACCGTGCGGATCTGGCATTGGGGATCCGGGGAATTGCGGCATTGTCTGCGCGGACATGGGGGGCCGATTCGCGGCTTAGGACTGACCCGCTGGCGGGGGCGAGAGCTATTGGTGAGTGGCTGTCGCTTTGGCGAGATCCGCTTCTGGGATCCCCATACAGGGGAAGGGGTGGGGCAACTGGAAACGGGGCTGGAGTCTGTACAGGCGCTGGTGGTGAGCAGCGATGGATCCCGGCTGGTGGTGGCTGGGGGATCCGATGGGGTGATTCAGGTGTGGGATCTACAGAGCCGACAACCCTATCTACAGTTGCGCGGACATGCGGATCGCATTCACTCCCTTTATCTCAGCCAGGGAGGGGCCTTTCTCGCCAGTGTCAGTGACGACGAAACCGTCTGGATCTGGGATCTGGTGGCTGGAGAAGGGATTCAGCGGATCCCGTCCATTGGTCCTCTGAATGCGGTCGCCCTTACTCCGGATGGTCGACAACTGGCGGGAGGTGGAGTGGACTATGCCTTGAAACGCTGGGATCCCCTGACTGGAAAGCTGCTGGGAGTTCATCCGGAACACGACAACTGGATTAGAGCGGTTGCCATCGACCCAACCGGGCGGTGGTTAGCGACCGGAGGAGATGACTACAGCATTTGGCTGCATCACCTGCCTTTGTGCATAGCGCTGCGGGTCTATCGGGATCCCGTTGCTTGTATTAGCGCCCTCGCCTTTAGCTGCGATGGCCGCACCTTAATCAGTGGCAACCGCTCCGGTAGCATCCGTCTCTGGTCAGTGAATCTCTGGTCAGTGAATTAGAATCCTACCCCCGAGAGCACCACCATCACCACCACTGCTGCAAAGATGATCAAAGCGTAAAACTGCGCCTTACCACTTTCCAGGTATTTCATCACTTCCCCGCTCACCATCGTCACCAAGCCCGTTAGGTTCACCATGCCATCAACGATGCGGCTATCCACCTCCAGTGCTTCGCGGGCGACAAAGCGGGTGCCCTGCACAAAGACACGGTTGTAGAGGTCATCGAAATACCACTTGTTCAAAGAGAAATAGTAAAGCGGCTGCAAACTTTGGGGGAAGGTGCTGGGATCAATGCGCTTCGTCCAATAAATCAAGCTGGCCAGGGTAATGCCAAGCAAGCCAATCCCAACGGAGCTCCCGCCCATGATCAAAAACTCTGACCACTCAAAATGCCCCGCCAATACCTCTGCCCATTCTTCGGCCACAATTGGCAAAATCGAGCCAGCTTCCGCCAAACGTTCACCCGGTGGATGAATGAAGGCTTCAAAGTAGTTGGCAAAAGGGGTACCCACCAAGCCAATCAGCACGGAAGGAACTGCTAGAGCTATGAGGGGAAACGTCATCGACCAAGGAGATTCATGCGGCTCAGAAGCAGGGTGGTGCTCATCGTGGATGTCTTCCTCAGCTTCCGGATGGCTGCTCGGCTGGGGTTTCTCCTGGATGTTCATCGCTCCGGGGCCAAAGGCCGGTTTATCCGCAAAAGCATAGGCAAAAGCCGGTACCGGGCGACCCTCGCTGACGGCCACTTCCTTTTGCAGGGTGACGTTGGTGCCGCGAAACTCCCCTTCAAAGGTGAGGAAATACATGCGGAACATGTAAAAAGCAGTGATCCCAGCTGTCAGGAAGCCCACCCCCCACAGAGCCGGGTTGTGCTCAAAAACAGAGCCGAGAATCTCATCTTTCGACCAAAAGCCGGCAAAAGGCGGGATCCCACAAATCGCTAGGGTACCAATCAAAAAGGTGAGGGCAGTAATCGGCATGTACTTGCGCAGCCCCCCCATGAGGCGCATGTCCTGAGCCAAGGCTGGGTTGTGCCCCACCACCGCTTCCATCCCGTGGATGACAGAACCCGAACCCAAAAAGAGCATCGCCTTGAAATAAGCGTGGGTCATCAGGTGGAAAAGGCCCGCCCCATACGCCCCGGATCCCATAGCCATGATCATGTACCCCAACTGGGAAATGGTGGAGTAGGCCAAGCCTTTTTTGATGTCGTTTTGGGTAATGGCAATGCTGGCTCCCAAAAAGGCGGTTCCGGCCCCTGTCCAGGCAATGATGTCCATCACCACCGGGATCCCTTCAAACACCGGGAACATACGTGCCACCAAAAACACCCCGGCGGCCACCATGGTTGCGGCGTGGATCAAAGCCGAGATCGGAGTAGGGCCCTCCATCGCATCCGGCAGCCATACGTGCAGCGGGAACTGGGCCGACTTGGCCACGGGCCCCAAAAACACCAGCACAGCAAACAGGGCGATCAACGCAGTGCTAACGGAGCCAGATGCCAACATCTCCTGCAGGTTACGGCCAATTTCGTTGAACTCGAAGGTGCCGGAGATCCAATAGAGGCCCAGCATACCGAGCAAGAGGCCAAAGTCGCCGACACGATTGACCACAAACGCCTTTTGGGCTGCTTCTGCTGCTGCCCGCCGATCGTGCCAGAAGCCAATCAGCAGGTAAGAGCACATCCCCACCAGCTCCCAGAAGATGTAGATCTGCACCAGATTGGGGCTGACCACCAAGCCCAACATGGAGGAACTAAACAGGCTCAGGTAGGCATAGAAGCGCACATAGCCTGCATCGTGGGCCATGTAGCCATCGGAGTAGATCTGCACCAAAAAGGCCACTGTGGTTACTACCACCAGCATCATCGCCGTCAGGTGATCGACCACAAAGCCCATTTCCACCGAGAAGGATCCCGCCTGTGCCCAGGTAATGGTTTTCAGAAAGGTTTCGTGTCCCTGCACTTGGGTAACCAGAATGGCAAAGGCATGTACCATCGCCGTCCCGATCAAAAACACACTCAAGAAAGCCGCCAGAGAACGGTTGGCCCTTGTCCAAGCATTGAACATCAGGATGCCCAAGCCAAGCAGGAAGGCTGCCACTAAGGGGTAAACCGGGATCAACCAAGCGTATGCGTAGATAAATTCCATAGAAAATGCTTCTGAATGCGTCCTCTCGCGGTGAATGAACCCGTTCTGCTAGCCCTGTGACTGGGAAAGGTAAATGTATCCGGCGGGCTGGCGGTTGTTCGACTCCCTTTGTCATTGTAAACTTTTGCGACAGAATCGGAGCCGGTATTCCGAGCATCAAATCCATCACAACAAAGATTTTTCCCTGAGATCAACCGGGATCCCCGCAGTGTGACCCGCAGAGATCCTAAAAATTCCCGTAAATCTGGGGTATCGGCGGGTCTAGATGACAGGGATCCCCTTCAGACGCTACAACAAAAGCTGTACTGCAGTCTGGAGAAGATGCCGATGAGCCTGAACCTGGTCACCCTTGTGGGTCGAGCCGGTATGGATCCGGAGCTGCGTTACTTTGAGTCGGGTAAGGTGGTGTGTACCTTCAGCTTGGCGGTGAACCGGCTCCGCAAAAACGAGGACAAACCCGATTGGTTCAACTTGGAACTGTGGGGGCGCACAGCTGAGGTGGCTGGGGAATACGTACGTAAGGGTAGCCTGATTGGGGTGACAGGTAGCCTCAAGTTTGACCGTTGGAAAGACAAAACCAGCGGGGAAGACCGCCAAAAGCCAGTTATTGCCGTGGATCGGTTGGAATTGCTGGGATCCCGTCAAGACCGCGACTCCAACCTGCCCTCGGAAGAACCGTTTTGATCAGCTCGGCTTGAACTGAATCAACCTCAGGCGGTTCAAACCATCCTCAGCAACCTTCGACATTCCTGCACCACCTCTGCCAAATCCTCGCTGCACCAGGGGTAGTCTAGAGGGGGCCGCTGGATCACCCACAATGGGATCCCGAGGGTTTTAGCCACCGCTTGTTTGATTCTCAGCCCGCCAGCTTCTCCAGAAGCTTTACTGATCGCTACTTGGATCGGCAACTGTTGCCAAAGCTGTAATTCTTGCTCAAAACTAAGGGGTAACCGCATCCCGATCACCCGTTCGACAGGGATCCCGGCTTGCACAGCTTGAGGTATCGATTCTGGTAAGACTCGCACCCACAGTTGGCAGCGCTCCCGCCAGGGCAGAAACAGCGGCAAAGGCTTCACCCCCACCAGCAGGAGCACCTGCCGCCCCAGCAGCACCTCATCAGTCAAGACCCCCCGCCAATCCGGCACCACCTGTACCCAGGGATCCAACTCAACCAGCGGGCGTTCATAGCGCAGGTAGGGGATCCCTAGTTGAGCCGTCACCTGGATGGCCAGTTGCGAGATCTGCTGGGCAAAAGGATGAGAGGCATCCACCACCACTCGGATCCCGTGTTCTCGCAGGAAAGGGCCCAAAGACTCTGGCGAAAATCGAGTAACAATCACCTGGCCCGACAAATCCTGATACAGTCCTGTTGCCCCTGCCGTGGTCACTGTCGCTAGCCAAGGGATCCCTTGTTGGTTGAGGGCTTGGGCCAATCTGCGACTCTCGCTCGTACCGCCGAGTACTGCCACCGGAGTCGGGCTACGGAGTAGGTTCATGGTGTGTTGCCAAACTTTGACACCCGTAGATACGATCAAGGCTAATGGCTGGAGGCAATTGCTCATGATCGAGATGCATGTGGCTGGGATCGCGGTCGATGCCGTCAACCAGAACCCCATTGTCATCCTGCGCGACAGCAGTGAGCGCCGTGCCTTGCCCATTTGGGTGGGTAAAGCGGAGGCCAACGCCATTTTGCAAGCCCTGGATGACCAAAAGCCCCTGCGTCCTATGACCCATGATCTGCTGCTTAACTCCTGGGAGACCTGGGGGATCACCTTAGAGCGAGTGGTTATTCACGCCCTGCTGGACAATACATTTTATGCGGTGCTCACTACCCTGAACGGCGAGAAAAAACAAGAAATCGACTGCCGTCCCAGTGATGCCATCGCCATTGCCCTGCGGGCCCATGTCCCCATCTGGACGGTTGAAGAAGTGATTGCGGAAGCCTCCATTCCCATGAACCAAGATGCCGATGAAGAGGAGCGGGAGGAGTTTCGCAAGTTTGTGGAAAATGTCAGCCCCAAGGATTTCATTCGCAGCCAACCCTTCACCGACTACCCCACCGAAGCCGATGGCTGATGGTCAGTTGATGGCAATAGGGATCCCGATGGGGTAAACCAAAACCATGCCCGATGTAGCCAAGTTAACCCTCTACCCGATCAAGTCCTTAGATGGGGTATCGCTAGCGGAGGTGAGCCTAACGGCAGCCGGTACTCTCCTAGGGGATCGACGCTATATGCTAGTGGATGCTCAGGGCCGACGGGTGAACGGCAAACGCTGTGCCCAGATCCATCGCTTGCGAGTTCAATTTGATCCGGGGCTGCAGTTGGTACAGTTGTGGGGGGATGAACAGGCGGTGCAGTTTGATTTGCAACAGGAGCGGGATCCCTTACAAAGTTGGCTGAGCAACTGGTTGGGGTTTCCAGTGCAGGTTCTAGAAGCGCCGATCACAGGCTTTCCGGATGATCCCTACGCCAGTGGCCCCACCCTGATCAGCACCTCCACTCTCGCAGTGGTGGCCAACTGGTTCCCCGGACTCACCTTAGAGGAGTTGCGGCAGCGGTTTCGCATGAATATTGAAGTCTCGCAGTGCCCCCCCTTTTGGGAAGATCATCTCTTTGCCCAGGCCGATCAGGGGGTGCGCTTTCGCATCGGAGAGGTAGAGCTGTTGGGCATCAACCCCTGTGCCCGCTGTGTGGTGCCCACCCGCGATCCGATCACGGGCGCTTCCTATCCCGGCTTTCAGAAGCACTTCGTTGCCCAGCGGCAGAAAACTTTACCCCAGTGGGCTGCTCGCGGCCGCTTTGATCACTTTTATCGCCTTGGGCTGAATACTTGGATCCCGAGAACCGAGGCGGGCAAACAGCTGAAAATAGGGGATCCCGTGGAAATCCTCGCGGTT
>JAUQVI010000204.1:0-6532 GCA_039794885.1 Thermostichus sp. DG02_5_bins_236 | reverse complement strand
CAGCAGTTACAGCTCTTGCGCGGGTTTTCTACTATCATGCTTGTTTCCTGGAAAGGTTACAGAAGAATGCTCTCGTGGCCTGTGCAAGGTAAATAGTGTGCGCACTAGCGTGCCCTCAAAGGGCTGTAATGAGGTGCGTTGCTTGTCAGTGCATCACCATGCCGCCATCGATGTTGAACACCTGCCCCGTAATGTAGGCAGCGGCTGGATCGGCAGCCAGAAAACGTACCAGCCCTGCCACTTCCGCCGCGGATCCCATCCGGCCTAGGGGAATTTGTGCCACGATCGGGGTAGCATCCAGTTTCTCCGTCATTTGGGTGGCGATAAACCCCGGAGCAACGGCATTGACAGTGATGTTGCGGCTAGCCAGTTCTCGGGCTGCGGATTTGGTCAGACCCACCACCCCTGCTTTGGCGGCACTGTAGTTGGCTTGCCCTGCATTCCCCACTAGACCCACCACAGAGGTGATGTTGATGATGCGCCCTTGCCGTTGTTTCACCATGATCTTGGCTGCTGCCTTCAAACAGAGGAAAACCCCCGTCAGGTTGAGATCCAGCACTGCCTGCCAATCTTCCGGCTTCATGCGCAGCAGCAGCGTGTCACGGGTGATGCCGGCGTTATTCACCAACACATCCACCCGGCCCCAGCGCTCCATGACCTGAGCAAAAAGGCCCTCTACAGACTCCGCCTGTGAAACATCAGCGGACAGGGCGATCCCTGGGGATCCCAGTGCTGCCATCTCCTCCAGCAAAGACTCAGCCTCAGCTCCAGAGCGGGCGTAGTTAATCACCACTTTTGCCCCAATCGCTGCCAACTGAAGCGCAATGGCACGGCCAATCCCCCGACTGGCCCCTGTGACCACCACCACTTGGTCTTGCAGAGAAGGCAAAGGGAGAAGCTCAGACATAAGCGGCAGGCTCCTGAAGATTCCAACAGCCGAAACAGTATATGACGCTTTGGGGAGGACTGATGCGTAGGGTAGGGTTTGTAGTGATAATGTTTCTACTCCTAGTTCCTACTGTAATGGGTGCCGACCATGCCAGATTTTCTGCCCTATGCCTACTTTCAGGGTCAGATTGTCCCCTTTGCTGAGGCAAAGATCTCCATTGCCACCCATGCCTTGCATTACGGGACGGCAGCGTTTGGCGGCTTGCGCGGCATCCCAGATCCACAAAACCCTGACCAGGTTCTGGTGTTCCGGCTCGATCGCCATTGCCAACGACTGAGCCAAAGTGCCCGTCTGCTCTGTTTTGACCTGCCTGCCGAGCGGATTGAGCAGGTGATTGTGGCGCTGATCCAAAAAAATCGCCCCTCCTCCTCCTTCTACATCCGACCCCTGGTGTACACCTCAGACCTGGGCATTTCGCCCCGCCTGCACAACATTGAGAAAGACTTTTTTGTTTACGGCCTGGAACTGGGGGATTATCTCTCGCCGGAGGGGGTGAGTTGTCGCATCAGCTCCTGGGCTCGGCAAGAGGATCG
Source organism: Thermostichus sp. DG02_5_bins_236 (assembly GCA_039794885.1). Lineage (GTDB taxonomy): Bacteria > Cyanobacteriota > Cyanobacteriia > Thermostichales > Thermostichaceae > Thermostichus. The sequence continues at coordinate 5,050 of JAUQVI010000204.1, read as the reverse complement.
CAGTCTGCCTTTGCGGGGCAAAATCAGCGGTGCCTACATTACTTCCTCCCTGGCCAAGACCGAGGCTGTCCAGGCGGGCTATGATGAAGCGATTCTGATGAACTCCCAGGGCAAAGTTAGCGAAGCCTCGGGCATGAATATTTTCATCGTGCGCAACGGCATTCTGATCACTCCCGGCTTTGATCAAGACATTTTGGAAGGGATCACCCGAGATAGCATCCTGACGCTGGCCCGCGACCTGGGCATCCCGACCCAAGAACGCCCAATCGACAAATCGGAATTGTTGATCGCCGATGAGGTGTTTTTAAGCGGTACAGCCGCCAAGATCACCCCAATTCGACAAATCGAGCAATATCTGATGCCCACCAGCCGCCCCATTACTGAGCAGCTGCGGCAAAAACTGGCGGCGATTACAGAAAACCGGGATCCCGACTATCCCCATTGGGTGAAGGTGGTGCGCTTCGATTAGGGGGATGGGCTCGTTTGGGATCCCAAGCCTTGAAAAATTGGCAAAAATCGGGCATCGGTCAATCTCGCGTCACTTCCAGCTGATTGTCTGGATCCAAGCTGACACGAAACTGTTCTGCGCCCGTCGGCAAGGGATCCGGTGGCAAATCCGGTAAATCCGCCAGGGGGGTTTGTCCCAGCCGCTCTTGGGCCAACTCGTTGGTCGGTTCGGCAGCCAGCAGGGATCCCGTCGCATCCACCGTCACTTGATAGACCAGGCTCTCCTGTAAATCCGGGGGAGATTGCCATTGATCCACCAATTGCTCCCGTAGACGGCTGAGCAGATCTAAATCAGCCTCTCGATCCGCAGAAAGGGTGCGGCTGTCAGCAGGAGCAGCCTCTTGGCCAGCTGTTTCGGCAGATTCCGGTGGGGTGGCAGCCAGGGGTTGCGGTTGTGCGGGCGAAGCGGGTGTGGTGAGTTGTTCTTGCACCCGACTGGCAGTTTGGTTTTCAGTTTCTGGGGTACGGGTGGCCAAAACCCCGACACCGGCCACAACAGCGATTCCACCCACCACCAGGGCAGCAATTCCGGTAGGTTGACGATACCAAGCTCGTTGCACTTGGCTTTTTAAGCTGCTCAAATGCGGGATATCCGTCCCCACCTGGGCGAGATTCTCCAGCAGGTCGTATAGCTGCGTCATGGAGAGATCCACCTGAGCGATCGCTTCTTCCCCTTGCCGGACGGTAAGACGATGAAAAATGAAATCCAGAGGACGAATGGCGGCTGTGCCGCTGAAAGTCCCCTTCGGCTCACCCTGTAACTGGAATCCCACATAGCGCTCCACCACAGTGATCAGGTCGTTCAGCCAAACGTTATCTCCCCGTAGCGTTTTGCTGGTTTCCCCCTGTCGGATTTCCAATTGGCACTCAAACCCTCTCTGAATTGCTTGTACAGGTGGAGCGGTGTTGTTTTCGGAACTACCGGCGGAAGTCAAGGCTTCCCCCTGCACGGTGAGGGTGGAGGTGGGTTGCTGATAGGCGTGGCTAATACTAGGCATGGCGGCAATAGACGAAGGACATACTACAGAAAACAATCAACCCTTCAGGAGGCCGGGAAGGCATCGGAACCGGAATTGGCAGCTTGGGCAACGTCTTCCTCTTCCTGATTACCCACGGGGGGCAAATCCATCTCTGGACGGTTGAGCAATGCGGTCCAAAGTCGTTGGGTACCCCTGGGACTGCCGTAGAACATCAACTCAATCAGAATGCGCAAGGCTAATTCCGTGATGCTGTTTTCATCTCGCATATCCCCATCCACCATACGGCTGCGGTAATGGGAGAGAAATTCATCCAGATAATCTCCCACCAGGGGTTGGTGGAAAGGGTTGCGCTCCTGTTCGACCGCTGACTCCAACTGTTCGAGGGTGCTGCGGATACGGGCCTGTTGTTGGGCAGCCAAATGGCCAATCACCAGCACCAAAGCGCGGGCTTCCTCAATATCGACCTTTTTGCGCCCACCGCTGCTGCGGCGTAAGGGGTTGGCATTGCGGAGTCGCCACAGGGCCACTCGATCCCCAATTTGTTCCTGCAAGTTGAGAGCTTGGGCGGCAGCCAGAACCGCCTCGGAGCTTTCTCCGCTAAGGGATTCCAACCCCAGCAATAACAAGTCCAATTGGGCTTTGATAGTGCCGGTGGCTGTGGTGAGACCATCGGGCCGATTGTCCAAAAGAGTGTGCTTGTGTTCCACCGTCACGCTGTCAATGGGAGCATTGTGTTTCGACAAGACTCTATGATCTCTTGTCTGCGTCAAACCCGCAACCTGCCCCCCCTGCGCTTGAGGGAAAAATACCTTGTACCCGTGACCCTGGCGGCCTCGCGACGGGAAGTTCGAATACCCTAGATTCGGGATCCCAAAGACACTCTCCATGTTCTCATCCCGCTTTGCAGCGCTGCGGATGCTGCATCTGATTCCTAGCTTAAGAGAACGGTTGGGCTTGGGCAGGGCGGTTGCCAATTTTGCAACGACTGGGTCTTCAAATACTGCCTTGAGGGTCAGACAGGGATCCCTTCCTCACCCAAGTGGGGAGTAATGCCGCCGATGAGAACCACGTGTCATGTTTACGGCTGTATATAATAGTGTGCAAGGAGAAAGGGAGAGTTTCCCGTTGGATCTTTTGGGGTTACTAAGTTCTTAATTTCAGGTTGCCGCTTTTGCCCATACCTGCTGCGTTGGGTACCCAAATCGTTATGGATGCTTCTGCTCAATCTAATCTGCTTCATTTGGTCTTGATCTTCACGGATCAGATGGGTCAGCGCGGCGTGGTGCTAGATAACATCTACTACTCGGTAGGGCGCTCCCCAAGCAACCACATTCGCCTGTATGATTCCTGCGTCTCGCGGGAACATGCCCTGATCATCCGCATCCCAGCAGAGAACCAGGCGGGGCACAGCTACATGGTGTTTGATGGCAGCCCTGGATCCCGGCGCAGCACCAATGGTTTGTTTGTCAATGGCAAAGCAGTGTTGTCTCACCGCCTCAAGCCATTCGATAAGATTGGGTTTGGCCCAAATGTAACGGCCATCGTGGAAACGACCGATCGCCTCAGCCCGGAAACTTTAGCGGGTCTGTTGCAATCGCCTCCTGCTACTGGCACTACAGCTTTGGTCGCAGCCAAAGATACCAAAGGGTTTACAGCCGCCTAACCTAGGCTTGGAAGAGCTGTTGCCGAGGGATCCGGATCCTTAGTAAATCAGTAAATCCCTGCGAATGTGTCCAGTTCTATTGAATTTTGGGTAATTGTGTCCCCGATCCCATCTGCTCTGTGCCCTTTTTGGGAAAACGCCTTTGATTTGGAAGCCCACCTGGGATCCTTTCTTGGCCTGGATAGGGCTGATTTACAGGAAAAGCTCAAGGCAGGGCAGCAGCAACTGGCGGAGTTGGGTCGGCGAGACTTTCGCTGGGATCAAGCGGATCAGTTTTACCGGGATCAAGTGGGATCCGCCTATCTGCTGGACTTGGCCGCTTGGCACCTGGGCAGTACCGACTACATTGGCGATACCTTGCTCCTGCTGGCAGATCAGGCGCGTGGGCTCGTGTTGGATTTTGGCGGTGGCATTGGTACCCATGCGATTGGGGCTGCCTTGTGCCCGGCAGTGGAACAGGTGATTTTTTGGGATCTCAACCCAATCCATCGGCAGTTGATAAAACTGCGGGCAGAGCAGTTGGGTTTAACAGAACGGATTAAGTGCCCAGATGTTTTCCCGTCAGGGATCCGCTTCGATACGCTGGTTTGTTTTGATGTGATGGAACATCTGCCGGATCCGGTGGGGCAGTTGCGGCAGTTTCATGACTGGCTCAAGCCGGAGGGCAAGCTGGTGATCAACTGGTACTTTTTTAAGGGGTTTCAGGGGGAGTTCCCTTTTCATCTCGACGATCCCCAGGTGATTGAGAACTTTTTTCGGGTGTTGCAGAGCCGGTTTTTGGAGGTGTTTCACCCTTACCTGATCACCAGCCGCTGCTACCGTAAGTTGGATTTTCCACTTCAGGAAGACGGATAATGATGCGCTATTGGCGGGTGTTGCGGCTGTTTTGGAGCACCTCGATTGCGGCTGAAATGGAGTATCGAGCCAATTTTCTCTTCGCCAGCTTGAGCAGTTTAGGCGGATTGGCGGGGGCCTTGTTTGGGTTGTCGTTGTTTTATCAGCAAGGGCATCAGTTTGGCGGCTGGAGTTGGCCGGAAGCATTGATTGTGTTGGGAATATTCACGATCTTGCAGGGGGTGGCGGCCAGCAGTTTTAATGCCAATTTGAACCGCATTGTGCAACAGGTGCAGGAAGGCACCCTCGATTTTGTCTTGCTCAAACCGATTAGCAGCCAGTTTTGGCTTTCGACACGGGTGTTTTCCCCTTGGGGGCTGACGGATATTGGCTTCGGGCTGTTGGTGATCCTGTACGCAGGGATCCAACTGGGGTTACCGGTTTGGGCCTATGGGTTAGGCCTCTTGCCGCTGGGGTTGGGGTTGGTGATTCTCTATAGCCTCTGGTTTGTGTTGGGGGCAACCAGCATCTGGTTTGTGAAAATCTACAATGTCACGGAGGTGTTACGGGGTTTGGTGGAGGCGGGGCGATTTCCGATTGTTGCCTATCCAGCAGCTTACCGAATTTTTTTTACCTTCATCGTGCCTGTGGCCTTTTTAACGACGATCCCAGCAGAAACCCTTCTGGGCCGGGTGCAATGGGAATGGCTGTTGGGATCCGCTTTGCTGGCGGTAGGACTATTGTGGGGATCCCATACTTTTTGGCGCTTTGCCCTGCGGTTTTATACCAGTGCTTCCAGTTAGGTAGGCTAAGTCTTCAAAATCCGTCAGACTGACTGGAGATGAGCAAGCGGATCTGGAGAGAGAGAACCCATCAGGAGCGCTAACGAGCCGAGCAAGAACGCCAACGAGCGGAACGTCTTGCAGAAAGGTTGCGTGCCTTGGGGCAGGATCCTGAGCTGGATCTCTAATACAAATTGATAGTATAAACACGAAAGACCAGTCCAACAATGCAGGTGGCTGCCTTCAGAAGCGGACTTGGGCAGGGTCTTTGCAGGTACGCTTCC
>JAUQVI010000203.1:0-6556 GCA_039794885.1 Thermostichus sp. DG02_5_bins_236 | reverse complement strand
CGAGGTAAAAGGGCACGGGTTTGCCGGGTGAGCTCCAGCACCTCTTCAGGCGAGAAAATGCGCCCGGAAGCATAAAAGCTGTCGTAATTGCCGATTTCGGCAACTGTTGCCCCGGCCTGGACAGCAGCAGCCAACTGTTGCGGATCTACAGCAGAAACACAGATGGGCAGCTCAATCTGCGCCCGCACCTGCTGCACCAATTCCGGGCTAGCGGCAATATCCACCCAGGTGGCTCCTCCTTGCTGGGCAGCACGGGTAATCTTTAAGACCGATGGCAGATGAAAGTTTTGCAAGCCACTGATCACCTTAAGGGCTCGGCCCTGGGCCAAGGTATCAGAGAGTGCGGAGTGTAGAAGGCTGGTCATGGATAGTTGATCGGCACTTTCATTGCTCAGTGTGACATACTTCCGACCCCAGTGCTATCCGGCGTGGTCTGTATTCTGGGCAGGCCTAGGAGGGACATGAGCAGTCTCCTGGCAGCCTGCTAAATCTTAAGAGAACATCAAAGCTCAATTAGGCGGTCACACACTTGGCTGAGCAAATGCTGATCATGGCTAATCACCAGCAATCCAATCTGTTGAGTTTGAGCCTGCTTGAGCAAAGATTCCCAGATCACCGCCTGAGTGAGAGCATCCAACATGGCAGTGATCTCGTCACAGATGAGGTAACGGATCCGGGATCCCAAAGCCCGGGCCAAGGCCACCCGTTGCAATTCTCCGCCACTCAGCTCATGGGGCCAACGGTTCAGCCAACTTGGATCTACCCCCTGTTGGGCCAAGGCCTCCAAGTTCAGGGGTTGGCCCTCGGGTAAGGCTTCACTGAGCACTTGCCGGATCCGCCAACGGGGATTAATAGCCAATTCCGGGTTCTGAAAAACCAGCTGTACCGGAGAAAATCCCTTGCTGGGCAAGGGCTTGCCGTCTAGGCTCACCTCCCCAGCCACCGGCTTGAGATAGCCTGCCAAGATCTTGGCTAGGGTGGTCTTACCTCGCCCACTGGGGCCCCAAAGGCCGAGGCGTTCTCCAGGCTTAATCTCCAGATTCACCCTCTCCAGGATGTAGGGTAGATAAGGCGCGTACCGATAGGAAATCCCTTTAGCCCTGAGCATGAAAACACCTCACCCACCCTTCCCCTAACCTTTGGCGGGGCGGCAGGGATCCCCGACATTCTTCGCTGGCACTACTACAGCGGGAAGCAAACAAACAGCCTCTGATCGGTTCTTCTGAACTGGGCTGGGATCCGGCTAGAGGTTGAAAGCCATTCTGGGGCAAGGCTGCCCACAGGGCACGGCTGTAGGGATGACGCAAGCCCGCCGGCCAAGAGGGATTGCCCTTGACCCGAAAATCTTCGCAACGGGCCATCTCCACCGTGGTACCTGCGTAGAAAACCGCAATCCAATCGGCAATCTGGAGAGCTGCCTCAAGATCATGGGTAATCAGCATCACCCCTCGTCCAGCATCGGCCAACTGGCGTAAATGCGTCAGGGTTTCTGTCACCATCTCAGGATGTAAGCCAGGTGTGGGCTCATCGGCAATCAGCAGTTGGGCCGAACCGATAGCGGCTGTTGCAACCAAGACCCGCCGTGCCATCCCCCCCGAGAGCTGAAAGGGATAACATTGCTTCACGGTTGCAGGCAGTTGGTAGCGCCAAAAGATAGCCTCCACATCCGCTGCTGGGTTATTGCTCCGCCGTGCTGCCAGTTGCACCTGGGATCCCACAGGCATAAGGGGGTCAAGATAGCTCACCGACTGAGGGATCAAGGCCATCTGTTTTCCCCGCAGTTGGGCCTGCCGCTCAGGGGTAAGCCGTTCTCCCTGAAACCAAATCTCACCCCTGACCTCAGCATTGTGGGGTAGGATCCCTAGCACTGCATGGGCCAGAAGACTTTTGCCTGACCCACTGGATCCAACCACGGCCACCACCTCTCCGGCTTTGATCTCCAGATCCAGATGACGAATGGGCATGACCCGTTTTTGTTTCAGCCCCCGCTCGTAAAGGGTAAAAGCAATTTGTAAGCCGCAAACCTCAAGCACGTTGACTGTACTCCACTAGGACAAGATCCAAACTATTGGGGTGGGTTTGATCGGGAGTGAGTAGGTTGGATGAAAGGGATCCCTCAAGGGTATCTATTCTTGGCTGGTACGCGGATCCATAAGCCCATGTAAGTTGGTGCCAAGGGTATCAAAAGCCTTGACCATCAGTAATAGAGCTAAACCCGGAAACACGCCTAGCCACCAATATCCGGTGGAAAGATGACGCATTGCCTCCGACAAGATAATACCGATGGCAGGGGTGTGAGGAGACAGCCCCATTCCGATAAAAGACAGCCCCGCCTCATGCAAAATGGTATGGGGAAACAGTAGGATCAACCCCACAATCACTTGGGGTAAAACATGAGGCAGAAAATGATGGCGAGCAATCCAAAGGGGGCCATGTCCCAATTTGGCAGCAAGCTGGATGTACTCTGCTGATTTGAGCTGCAAAATCTCAGCCCGAATCAGACGGGTCAACCCTGTCCAATGGGTGAGAGCCACCGCTGCCAAAACCCCTCGCATGCCCCCTCCCAGCGAAAAAGCAATCAGGATCAGCAGCACCAAATGGGGCAGGCTCAAAAACAGATCCACAGCCCCGGTGATCAGAACATCCACCCATCCTCCCAGCGATGCCGCCAGACTCCCCAGCACCACCGCCATCACCGCACTCAGAGAGGCAGCCGCCAAGCCCACCCAAAGGCTGAGGCTAAGGCCATGCATCGTGCGCACCAACATATCTCTACCGAGCCAATCAGTACCAAAGGGATGGATCCAAGAGGGAGGTAAATTGCGCTCAGAAAGACGGGTACTGAGCCCCTCGCTGCCCAACCCGTAAGGGGATAGCAACACCAACACCAACAGCAGACCACAGCCTAGCGCCGTCAAAATAGTGCGCCGCCGCCGGTTCCAAAAAACAGGTTTAGACTCCGGTAAGAGGGGGGATGCAACCTGGGGATCCCCGCTGTGCACAAGGCTCATTGCTTTACTTCCCAATCCGAACCCGTGGATCCACCACCTGATAAGCCAGATCCGCCAGAGTATTGCCTACAACCACAAACACCGTACTAAACAGCACAATCCCCAACAGCAGAGGGACATCACTGCGCAAAGCTGCCTGTACAGTGGCTTGCCCTAGCCCCGGATAAGCAAACACCTGCTCTGCGAGCACAGATCCGCCGAATAACTCACTCAAGGAGGCCAATTGCAGGGTCAGAGCGGGCAAAGCGATGTTGCGGAGGCCATGATGCCAGATAATCCCGAGGGTGGACTCCCCCTGAGCACGGGCAAAGAGCACAAAATCACTTTCTAGAATCTCTACCAATTTTTGCCGCGTGTGCAAAGCAATGGAGGCAACTCCGATTAAACTGAGCGTCAGCGCCGGCAGAATCAAATGATGCAATCGCTGCCAAACTGTTACCGCTTCTGTTGGGATCCCCGGCGGTTGACTACAACAGAAGGGAGCCCAACCCAACTGCACCGAAAACAAGATCAGCAGCAACAGCCCCACCCAAAAGGTCGGACTAGAAGCCAGGGTGTAAGCATATAGGCGAATGACTCGATCCGGCCAGGAGCCGGGTTTTGCTCCCGCCAAGATACCCAGTCCCACCCCGAACAGACCCGAAAGCACCCAAGCCAAGAACATCAGGTTAAAACTAGTGGCAAATCGGCTGGCAATCACTTGGGCAACCGGCTGATTAAAGATGCTGGAGGTGCCGAGATTGCCCTGAGCCAACTGCCAGAGCCAGCGCCAAAAGCGGGTTGTAGCTGGCTGATCCAATCCCCAGCGCTCGGCAATCAACTGTCGCTGCTCAGGGCCGATCAGCAGCATGTCGGCCCCAATGTAAGCACTGACCGGATCGATTGGAGAGTGTTCGATTAGTACAAAGCTCACAACCGCTACCGCCAGCAGCAACGCCAGCAGCTTCAAAGCGGATCTAAGGGCAAAGTTCACCAGTCGGGGACTCAACCCTCGCATGTCCAACTCCACTCGGCAATGTTGGCGGTAATTGGCCAGCCATGTCCGTGGGGCTGCACCTGCTGAGTACCAATATCGAGGCACTCATCCACAAAGTAGGTGTGATCCAAGTTCACCAGCCAGGCCCAAGCTGCATCTCCAGGGGTGGTAAAGCCTGTTTTGCCATCCCACTGGGCGGCTTTCCAAAAGGTGATGGCTTCTTCTTCGGTGGGTGCTCCTAAGGCCAAGTCGAGGTAACTGTCCACCTGCTCGTTGTGATAAAACCCTGTGTTGAAAAAGTCAACCCCTGCCATGGAACTGTGGTAGAGGTTGTAGACCTCGGTGGGATCATGGCTGCCCCAGCCAAACAGCACAGCATTTTGGTGGAAGAGCCTTCGAATCTCATCCCAGCTTTTACCTTCAACCTGGATCTCAATGCCCAAAGGCTTGACTCTATCAGATACCGCCAAAGCCAAGGATTGACGGGTGCTGTCGCTAGCCGGGTAGAGCAAGGTAAAAGAGGCCCGCACACCCTCCTTGATGCGGATGCCGTCGGATCCCATCTGCCAACCCCCTTCCTCCAGGATCTGCTCGGCCAAGGTCAGATTGTTGTCTTCAATATCTGCCTTCACCTCTTGCCAGGGTAGACCGCTCACAGGGCCATGAGCCGGGGAGCCATAGCCCTCCAGGATCCCTTCCACCAAAGCCTGCCGATCAATGGCGTAGTTAATGGCCTTACGGATGGCAGGATCCGCTGTCACCGTGTTGCCGATGGGTTTGCCGTCAGCAGTTGTTTTGCCGGTATCGGGCACAAAGGGGAACATGATGCCGCGATTGTCCACACTTTTCACGCTGACCAGGCGCATGCCATTTAGCTTCTGGATTGCCAAGGCTTGAGGCACCGCCACCACCTGCACCTTACCGGCTCGGGCGGCAGCAAAGCTGGTATCCTCATCGGTAAACAAAAACACCAGCCGCTTCAGTTTGGGCACCCCATCGTAGTATTCCGGGTTGGCCTCCACAATTAACTGCTGACCCTCGTCCCATTGCACCATGCGAAAGGGTCCGGAGCCAATGGGATTACGGGCGTAGCTCTCGTTATGGGCATGGGCAGGAACAATTCCCTGGGTAATTAGGCGATGAATAAAGGTGCTGCGAGGCTCCTTTAGGCGCAACTCCACTTCATAGTCCCCGGTAACCACCGCCTCTGCAAAACCACTCATATCCACCAATCCACCGCTGCTGGCGGCTGTATTGAAGGTATAGGCCACATCCTTGGCGGTCAGGGGTTGGCCATCGCTGAACTTGACATCTTCTCGAATCTTGACCCGGTAGACCAGGCCATCCTCACTGACGGTCACCCTCTCGGCTAGATCATTGACGATGTTCATGTTTTGATCCCGCTTCAGTAACGTGCTCTGAAACAGCGGCGATCCGTAGCGGCCCCAACCCAGAGTGGGATCATAGCCATCTCTCGGTTCTCCCCGAATGGCCAAAAAGATTTGCTCAGGGGCTGGTCGGCTAAGGGCAGGCTGAGAATGGAGGGTCAAGAATGGGCCGGACACAGCCAGTAGCAATAAGGATCCCAAACGCCAAGGGGTTAAATTTTCCAGAGTCATACCCAATCGCTTCAGTTCATCAGCATGTTAGGCCTCTGCTCCTGCCCCCACAATGCCTAGGGGGAGCATCCAGCTACTCGTTCTCACCCCGATAGAGGGAGCGGCCACCGCTAAAATAGGGATCCCCTTTGGAAAACTGCTATGTACCGTTCCCCTGTCCCGTTTTTGGGTTTGCCGGAGCCGGATCCCGAGTCCGCTCAAGCCATTCTGCTGCCGGTTCCCTATGAAGCCACCACCTCCTATGGCAAAGGTACGGCCAAAGGTCCCCAGGCGCTTTTGCACGCTTCTGCTTATGTGGAAATCTACGATGAGGTCCGGGATCGAGAGCCAGCCCTGCAGCCTGACTCCCCAACGCTGCTCTCTCGTTACTGGACAGCTCCTGATGTGGAGTTTACGGATCCCCATGAACCGGCTATGGCGGAGATCCAACGGCGCGCCGCTGAGTGGGTGCGACCGGGGCGATTTTTACTTTCCATTGGCGGAGAACACTCCATCACCGGCCCTCTGATCACCGCTCATCTTCCCCATTACCCGGATGTGCATGTGTTGCAAATCGATGCCCACTGTGATCTGAGAAACAGCTATGAGGGATCCCTCTACTCCCATGCTTCGGCCATGGCCCGGGTGGTGGATCAGGTGGACAATCGCCTCACCCAGGTGGGTATCCGTTCCATCTGTGCTGAAGATCGGCAGGTGATTCGAGAACGCCGGCTGCACACGTTTTTTGCCCACAGTTTGCAGAGCAAGCCCCCGCGGCAGTGGATTCAAGAGGTGATCGATACCCTTGGCCCGCGGGTGTACTTGACGGTAGATGTGGATGGAATAGATCCGGCGGTGGTTCCCTCCACCGGTACCCCAGAGCCGGGTGGCTTGGGCTGGTGGGAAACCCTGGAGCTAATCCGCGCTTTGGGTCAGCAACGACAGATCGTTGGCGCGGATGTGGTGGAGCT
>JAUQVI010000202.1:0-6561 GCA_039794885.1 Thermostichus sp. DG02_5_bins_236 | reverse complement strand
ACTCCTGATGAACTGTGGGCCGAGGTGCAAAAGCGCCAAGCTGAGTCAGATCAAAGTGAGTTGTCTGATGAAGAGCTCGAATCTGTAGCGGGAGGAGTTGCTGTAACTCCTTTTGTTAAAGTTTCGATTCAAGTTGTCACTGGCATTACCCCTAGCATCAAAATTCCCAAACCCAAGTGGTAGTCTGTTTTCCTGCAGGGTTCTGACTTAACTCAGTTTCTTTTTGAGTGAGGTACGCTGCGGAAGCAGGCTGGAGTTTCATCTAGTCTGCTTCGTCCTTTTTTTTAGACAACAGATCTCAATGCTGTTGGCTCCCCTAACTTTATGGTGGATGTAGAAATACGGCACCTACTTGAGCTCCTATCTCAACCCCCTAACCAAACAAGTCATCACAGCTGTTTCTTCAGTATTCAATAAAGTTCCAAAGCCTAAGTGGTAAATTGGTGGTTTTCATTCAATTTCGGCAGGATCCAACTAGCTGAGGCTGAGCAAGGGTTGTTAGGGTTGTTTCTGATCTGCCAGCTCTGGCAGTTTAAAGCTTTCCTCACATACAGAAAAGCAAGACTCAGGTTTCAAGCAATTCTTAATGATTGATTGGGACTGTTTGATGATAAATTGTCTTTGTTCGTTTATTGGGTCTTCAATATGAGCACTCAAGCTGCTGCTGAATTTCTGGATAGGGTCGGAGAAGATGCCTCTCTGCTAGAAGAGCTGGCCAAGGCGATGGAAGCTGAGGATGATCGGGGTGCTGCCGCTCAGCTAGCCGTTAGCAAGGGCTATGAAGTAACTCCTGATGAGCTTTGGGAAGAAGTGCAAAAGCGCCAAGCTGATTTCTCCGAGCGTCAAGATGCTGGTGAACTTTCTGATGAAGAGTTGGAAGCGGTTGCCGGTGGTGAGGCTGTGATCGCTACTGCAATTATCAGTGCGGTCAGCTCTGTTACTGTTGCTGCTGCTAGTGCTATCACCCCCAACATCAAAGTTCCCAAGCCAAAGTGGTAGTTCTTATAGGTTTCCTTTCTCATCTCTCGAACGAGAACCCAGAACAATAAGACTGATACGCAAAGGCAGGTCAGTATGGCTACGACCTGCCTTTTTCTATTTAAATATTGGCTTTTGTTCTGCGAAGGCTAAAATTTGGTTGGGCACCTTGAAAGATGGCCAGTGCTACTGTTCTCTTAATGCCTTGGGTTCGCTTTCACTCTTTTGGCCACGGTAGATTCATGTTTCGAGATCTCACAGTAACTTCCCGGTAATCTTTAGCCAAGATTTTGACTGTTTGATGTAGAATATTGTTGCTTATTTGTTGGTCTTTTACTATGAGCACTCAAGCTGCTGCTGAATTTCTGGATAGGGTCGGAGAAGATGCCTCTCTGCTAGAAGAGCTGGCCAAAGCCCTCGAAGCTGAGGATGATCGGGGTGCTGCCGCTCAGCTAGCCGTTAGCAAGGGCTATGAAGTAACTCCTGATGAGCTTTGGGAAGAAGTGCAAAAGCGCCAAGCTGATTTCAGTCGGCGTCAAGATGCTGGTGAACTTTCTGATGAAGAGTTGGAAGCGGTTGCCGGTGGTGAGGCTGTGCTTGCAACTGTGTTGATTAGTTTAGCCAGTTCTGTTACCGCTGCTACTGCTAGTGTATATACCCCCAGAGTTCCAACCCCTAAATGGTAGCTTTAATAAGCTGTTTCTGTTTCCAGCCCTAGCCTGAGGTTCGAGAATCCAGAAGCTGTAGGAGGTGATAGATTGGCTCCACGCCGATCTATCTTTATCTTGCATGAATTTTTGGTTTAGGGATTGTTCGTGCCAGGGTTAGGTTTGATTTCCGTGACCCGCCAACTCAGTTTAGAGTTCAGGTAAAAGTTCCAAAATACAACGATGCCAATCGCCATTAAGTTGGCCAGCAGATAATGGATGCCAAAATGCTCACTTAGCAAGATCAACAGAAAAGAGTTAAGAGACAGGCCAATTAGACAGATGATATTAAATTTGACCAGTCGTTTTAGCCGGTTCAATGGGCCGGGTTGCAGCTTCGTGACACTGCGAAACGTCCACAGATCATTCCAGAGAAAGTTGTTCAAAATAGCAACTTCCGAGGAAATCAGCTTGCTGGCCATCAACCCCCAACCTAAATTGCTGGGATCGTGCAACAGGTAGAGCAGAATCATATCCAAAAGGGTGCCCGAGAGCCCGACGGTACTGAAGCGCAGGAAGGATCCCAGAAGGCCAAGTGAAAGGCGTAGGTGGATAAGATGTTGTAGGTATTGAACACAGGTTTGCAGTTGAATCTTGCTCTGGCCGTTTTGCCGCTCTTGAAAGACATAGCCCACTTCTGCAAGGGTTCCCATGTTGCCCCGGGCCAACACCTCGATCAGCAGTTTGTACCCTCTGGGGTTGAGCGGGATCCCGGCTATGGCTTTGCGCCGAACCAAAAATAGGCCACTCAGGGGATCCGAAACACGGCTCAAGACCCCGGGTAGGATGACCAGCCCGATCAGTTGGGCCCCACGGGAAACAATGCGCCGGCTTAGGTTCCAGTAGCTGACTCCGCCCGATTCCACGTAGCGGCTACCTACTGCCAAATCTGCTCCCGCTTGGATTTGCTGCCACAACTTGAGGATAATCTCTGGTGGATGTTGCAGATCGCCGTCAATGACACCCAAGATTTCCCCTTGAGCTACCTGCCATCCTCGCAGCACTGCTGTTGCTAAGCCGCGTTCCTGATGCCGACAGATCACCTTCAGTTGGGGCACCTCTTTTTGTAGCTCCCTGGCCAACTTAGCGGTGTAATCGGGGCTGTTATCGTCCACCACAATCAGCTCATAGGCTCCAGACAGGTGGGTGTCTAGGTGGGTAGACAATTGTCGGATCAAGCAAGAAATGCTAGAAGCCTCATTATAGGTGGGAATGACCAGTGAAAATTGGATGGAGCTGGGTTGAACTAAGGCTGGAATCTGAATGGGGATGTGAGGGGCTTTGGGATGTGTGGAGGAAGCAAAAGCGGCATTGAGCATTCAGCAAACCATCCCAAGGAGAGAGGTAAGGAAGGAGCCCAAGACTGGTTTCTGGAGGACAGTTGAGCTCAAACCAGAAAGGGCGTCCGATCTAGAGTCGATCCCATATAGTACCTAGGGATGGCCTTCAGAGCTAGACCTTTCTCCACCTACCTATGTAAGGGGGTGAGCTTATCTAAAGGGATCCCGTCGCAGGGGTGATCAGAACTGGTAACTCAGCAGAGGGCGCAGAGGAATCCGACAGGGACGGGAGAGGCATCGGGCTGGGATAAGGGATGCGCTCGTGGTTGGATTCCCGCCATACCTCCACAAAAGCCTCCGCCACCACCTCCAGATCGGCCAAGGTCAGCCCGCTATCGGCTAGCTGGCCATCTTGCCAACGGGCCTGGGCAATTTTTCGTATCGTTGCTTTCGCTCGTTCCATCACTTCAGAGCCAAATCCATCGCTCAAGATCATGCTGCGCAGGGCTGCTTCACAGGCATCGGCCATCATCACGACTCCCGTCTCTTTGCTTTGGGGGATCGGGCCATCATAACGGAAGGGCTCCTGTGGCACCGGTTGTCCCCCGGCTTTCAGTTGGGCTTGGTGATAAAAGTAAGCAATGAGAATGGTGCCCTGGTGCTCGGGGATAAAAGCACGGACAGCGGTGGGCAGGTTGTATTGCTTGGCTAGGCGGAGACCATCGCTGACATGGGCCTTGATAATTTGGGCGCTGCGGTAGGGATCGTCCAGTTGCGTGTGGGGATTGAGGCTGCCCATCTGATTCTCGATAAAGTAGCGGGCCTGGAGCATTTTGCCGATGTCGTGGTAAAGCGTGCCAGTACGCACCAACTCCACATTCAGGTTCATCTTTTGGGCAGCCCGTTCGGCCAAAGTGGCTACAAAAAGGGTGTGTTGAAAGGTGCCAGGGGCTTCTGCCGCCAGTCGGCGCAATAGAGTCCGGTTGGGGTTGCCCAATTCCAGCAGACGAATTGGGGTCACCAGGTCGAATAGGCGCTCCAGGTAGGGACTGGCTCCCAAGGCGACAATGCTCCACCCCAAGCTGGTTCCCCCCGCCAAGGCCATAGCCAGGAGATCGATACCCCCGGTTGTCGCCAAGCTAACCGCTCCATAAGCCAGCATTTGCACCAGAGCTGCCCCACCGCCTAGGAGAGCCAATTCCTCCCGAGAACGGGAACGCCCTGCCAAGGCACAGGCCACCACACTGCCGGAGAGCAAGGGGGCAAACGCGAGCAAGCTAGCGGGTGCCACCAGTGGCAACAACAACCCTTGCCCCACCACCACCAGCAAACCCAACCCTGCTCCATAAAAGCTGCCCAGTAACAGCCCCACTGCCGGTAGAGAGCTAAATTGCAGCTTAAATAAAGCCGCCAAAAGCGGAGCCGTGAGGGAAACCATCAGAATCAACACCCGATCCCGTCGGCGCAGATCCGGCTTCAAGCGTTTTTGCAAGGGCACAAAGATGGCTAGGCCCATGCCCATGACCCCGGCCACGCCCACAAGACCCCAGATGTTGACTCCCCGCCGGGTTAGCCCGAAGTGATCCAGAATGAGGAAAATCTCAGGGGTAATGGTTTGATCCGCCCGTACGATCACCTGATTTTCGGCAACGGAGATTACAACCGGCTCTACCTTTTCAATCTCGGCGCGAATGCGTTGGTCGGTGCGTTGTGGATCCACCTCTACATTCGGACTCAGCACTTGGTTCAGCCATTGGTAAACCAGTGTCTGCAATTCTTGCCGTTGAGCAGGGTTGCCGGGAAAGCTGAGATCATCCAGTTGCGCTTGGATCCCTTCGGCACGGACTTCGCGGGGCAACCCATCGACAATGCCGATCTTTTGCATGCGTTCCAAGACACGGCGGCTCTGCTGCTGGAGCTGTTGCCAATCGGGATCCGCGAGGTTGAGAACGGTGGCTGAGGTTGGGGGAGTGAGCTGTTCTAACTGCAGTAAAGCGGCTTGGTACTGTCGTTGAGCGGCTTCAACCTGAGTGACCAATTGAGTGTAGGGATCCTCTGCCGGAGTCAGGGTCGCTGAACCATCCAACCAGGCCCGTTGCCAAACTTCCATCAACTCTTGTTTGGCCCGTTGCTCAGGAGGGAGTTGATCCGGACGTTCCGCTGTGTTGGCATTCTCTTGTAACCGCAGGGTGGAAGTACGAGTACGAATTGCCTCTTGTCGGGCCTGAGCCTGAAGCAATTCCCAGTCTTCAGGGGCGAGCTGGCGGAGATAGATTTGGGTGGGCAGAGACAGCAACTGTACAGAAACATAGGGCAGGGATCCCGCCTGTTGTCGCACCGTGTCCACGGAGGCCCATAGAGCTTCCAGATCCTGCTGCATTTTGTCGTTAGCACTGCTGCTGAGCTGGAGCGCCTGTACCACCCGCCGTCGCGCCTCCACTTGTCGAGCTTGAGTGGCTTCTACATCTTCAATCTCTGCAGCAGCAGGAGCCAAAAAAGTTTGTGGAGAACGGCTGCCGATGGTCAGTTGCGGCTCGTTGTAGTAGCGGATCCCGTGGACGGCAGTGAGGGAAAGAAGCGTTAGGGTATACCCTGCCAATCGACCAGAGAGCGTAGGCTTTTTGCGGCCATTACTGGAGAGGGATCCTGTCTGTTGCCAGGGGCGCCAGGAGCGACTTGTTCCGTGGGGCAAGCGATCCGCCACAGCTGTAAGTAGGTGTTTCATGGCGTTGTCCCAAGCTAAATCTTTCTCTTTTCTATCCCCTTTTGGCAGAAACAACCCAAACCCCCTGGATTGGCGAACCCAAGTGGAACCTTAAGGGAACGGATTCGAGTTGATTTTGACAATAAGTAGAAATGCTCAATCCCTGATGGTGATATGCCCCAACATTCCCGCTTCTGCATGTCCAGGGATGGTACAAACGAGAGAATAGCTCCCAGATTTGAGCGGAATAAATTGCCATTCCACCGATGCCCCTGGCTTGAGCTCAATTTCCCGAATTTGCCCTTTGATTTCCACACCAGCCACTTCCAATTTGCGAGTCCAGACAGCATCCGCAAAATCTTTGGCAGTGAAATAGTGTTTCAACTGGCTAGGGTTGCTCAAATGCAGACGGTACAGGGATCCATTGCGAAAGGTGAGATCCTTGGGCACAAACACCAACTGACTATCGGCAGTCCCCAGTTGAATGGATTGCTCTTGGGGGGCTTGTTTAGACAGATCCCGAGCGGCAGCCATGTCCGGGAGCCCTGCCGAGAGCATTATTACTAGCAGACAGATCCCCAGCAGTAGGCAGCGATAAACCCAATTGAATATGGCGATGCGAACAACATGCAATACAGACACAGGAAGATGACAGTATGTAGATCACGTCCCCAGTGTACTGAGACAGGATCCCTTTTCGTCCAGATTTCGGTAGAGGCGACTGCCTCGTCGGTCATAGCCTTATCCGCTAGGTGAGCTCTGGTATCTCTCATTCTCATTTATGCACGAGATCTACTCTTCCCCAGGAGCTGATCTAGTTAAGATGCTTTGGAGTTCAGATCCCTTGGTTCCAATGAAACAGGAGCACCGATTGTTCAGGATTGACTTTTTC
>JAUQVI010000201.1:0-6592 GCA_039794885.1 Thermostichus sp. DG02_5_bins_236 | reverse complement strand
AACTCAGAAGTCAAGAGGACGCCTGCTCAACCCAACACTTAACCAAATGCAACAAGGAAGACTCCTTCCAGTTTTCATCCAGTTTTCATCGGCAAACATTCAAACTGGGTTCAGAGGAAGGCGCAGCCATAACTTCCATTGACTGTATCACAGCCTTCTCAAAAGGGGCACACGTCGTCATTTCAAGCCCAATCTTCGAGAAAACACAACAGAATCCAATGAATGTCCATCAAGATTTTCGACTACATATTGTGATAAATCAAATAGATAAGGAGCATGAGACTCTAGATATTGTAGATGTACCCATAAACAGGATCCCTGAGGATAAGTCTTAATATTTAACGAGGTATAGAGGGTAGTATAGAGTACTAGGCACCAAGCTTGTGAAAGTGTCCACTGCTCCGAAGGATGACCCTTGCCATGTTGACCGCCCCCCAACGCCAGACGATTCCTGTTGTCGATTTCGCCACCTTTCAGAAAGGGTCGGCACGTGAGCAGGAGCAGTTTGTTCAGGAGGTAGGGGAAGCCTTGCAGCAGATTGGCTTTTTTGCCCTGAGCAACCATGGTCTATCGCCTGCATTGATTCGGGAGGCTTATGAGGTGGCAGAGACCGTTTTCCTCTTGCCAGAGCCAGCCAAGAGAGCTTATGAGGATCCTGCGCTGCTGGGACAACGGGGCTACACTCATTTCGGCAAAGAACACGCTAAAGATCATCCCTACCCCGACCTGAAAGAGTTCTGGCACATTGGGCGCGAAGGAGATCCAAACTTACCTGCCAATATTTGGCCACAGCAGGTACCTCAATTTCAGAGGGTGATGATAGAGTTGTTCGCCCAGTTGGAAGCCTGTGCTCAGGGATTGCTGCAGGCGGTCTCTCTGTATTTGGGGGAGCCTGCTGATTATTTGCCAAAAACGGTCAAGGGAGGAGCCAACCTGCTGCGGGTGATTCATTATCCGCCGATCCCTGCGGAAGCCCATCCTCAGAGTTTGCGAGCAGCGGCCCACGAAGATATTAATCTGATCACGTTTTTGTGCGAAGCCACAGCGCCGGGGCTAGAACTCCTGCAACGAGATGGATCTTGGTTACCCATTTCGGCTCTGCCCGGTCAGATCATTGTTGATGCTGGAGATATGTTGCAGAACCTAACCAATGGCCTGTTACGGAGCACCACCCATCGGGTCACTAACCCCGACAACGACCGGGAACGCCGGTTCTCTATCCCGTTCTTTGTTCATCCACGGGCTGAGGTGGATCTCACACCTCTACCGGCTTGTGTGGCGCGTACCGGCGGGATCCCTACCTTCCCTGCCCTGACAGCTGGTGAGTACCTCAATCAACGCTTAACCGAAATTGGCTTGGCCGGATCCCCGGCCAAAGGATAATTCAACATTAAGCCGTTGCCCTTGCCAAGCCGCTCCATTGATACCCAACGAAAACACGAGCGCTACGACTGCCGCTACCTCAAACAACACCCCCAACCGCAGGATCCAGAAGATGATCCAAGGCGCAAATCCCGGCACTCCTCTGAGTTTCGCCATTGCCTGTCACACAAAAACGGCCATTAGCCCAGCAGGGCCCCCTGCCTGCGGGCAAACTCCCGGAACTTCTCATCCATCTGTGCCCCTCTCAGGTCAGCTTTGCGAAAATTAGTGAAACGCTTGTTTGCTTCAGCAGTGTGTTGGGCTAAGCTCACCCGACTTGTCATCGACCAAAGCACCGAACCCGCCACCACAAAGGCGATCAGTGCCGCTCCCAAAGCATAGACCAAATTACCCGTGGCAAGGCGGATGATTAAGAAGGCCAGGATCCCAGATCCTAGTAGCCCCCCCAACCCAGCCATGATCCCCCCCAAAGTCTTGGCACGCCCAAACAGCCAGCTTAGGGCCTGTAACCAACTCGGTTGAGGGGTATTGAAGAGGATCCCGCGCAGATCGGCTCGCTGCAGGTTGGCCCCGGAGAAATCTGCTCCCCGCAGATCTGCCCGCCGCAAGTCCTGACCAGCCAGGTTTTGGTTAGCAAAAGATTGCCCGCGCAGATCGGCCCCAGCCATAGACTGAATTCGAGGTGGGGTAGCCGGTTTGACTCGTCCAAAGCCTGTGGTGCTGTTCACCCGACCTTGGGTAAACCCAGTGGTGCTAACAAACCCAGAAGGGTTGGCTCCTATCCCCCCAGAAGGGATCCCGCCGGCAGTGGGTCGTGGGATTGGTGTGGGCTGAGAAAACCCCTCAGAACGACGTCTAGCCCAGTGGCTAGAGATCATCGACGGACTCGGATTGACCCCAACCGGGTGATTGGGCAAGACAATCGGCTGAGACACCGGGCCGTTAATTTCCTCCAACGACATTCCCTGGAGTGCCCGCAGCACTTCTGTTGCCGTGGCAAAGCGTTGGCTTACAGTCTGCTGTAACATCCGGGTCAAAATGGAGTTAAACTCCGGGCTCAGCTGCAACCGGTCTGACCAATCCCACTGCCCCGTCTCATGGTTATAAAACTTGGCCGGCGATTCTAAGGTCATTAAATTGATACAAGTGGCCGCCAGGGCGTAAAGATCGCTGGAAGGGCCTACCGCCTGTCCCTGCACCTGCTCTGGGGGAGAAAAGCCCAGGGAACGAATCGCGGTTGCTTCCACCACTTGTTCTTGGCCTGGCCCTAGCTCTTTTACAGCCCCGAAGTCGATGAGCACCAACCGTTGATCTTCTTTGCGCCGGATCAGGTTGGCAGGCTTGATATCGCGGTGAACCGTGTTGTGGCTGTGCACATAGCTGAGGATCAGCAGCACCTCCTGCATCACCTGCCGGGCTTGCTCTTCCGAAAAAACTCCATTGCGGTGCATTTCTTGGGAGAGGGTGATGCCCTGAACGAACTCCTGTACCAAATAAAATTTGCCACCTTCTTGAAAGTGGGCGAACAGCTTGGGAATTTGCGAATGTTCCCCAAGACGCTCCAAAACTTGGGCTTCTCGGTTAAACAGCTCTTCTGAAAGCTTGGCAATTTGCGGTGAATTTTCCACGGGGCGTAGCTGCTTGATCACCCGCCAAGGCTTAGAGGGCATATCTTGGTCGCGCACTAGGAAAGTGGAGCCAAAGCCCCCTTGTCCAATCCGTTTGAACGCCCGATAGCGATTGCGCACCAAAAGAGGGCTACCACAAGCTGCACAAGTAGAGGCCTCCGGTGGATTCTCCGGTTGCGGACAGGCAGGATTGAGACAGTAGCAGTTGGGCATACCAGTTCAGAAGCAACCGGCTGACAATCCGTACAACCGGTGCAGGGTAGGGAACAAAGGGGCAGACAAGTTGCAAGAGATACATCTAGATTAGACCGGGCGGCAACAAATCTTGCACAACTGCTGCGGATAAGGTGATTTTAGCGTCTGCCTTCTTGGGATAAATCGGAGAAATCGCTTAGTTTTACGGTGGATTGACATGGACTAGGTGCCAGTCTGGGAGGGAGTGGGTTGCCCAGAGTGCAAAAAACTTAGAATTGATACAGTCTCCCTTTGCCCCTGCCATGTTCCCATCTCTCTCTGGTGCAGAAATTCGCCAAACGTTTCTGGACTTCTATGCCCAACGGGGCCACCAGGTATTGCCCAGTGCCTCCTTAGTGCCGGAGGACCCCACCGTGTTGTTAACCATTGCCGGCATGTTGCCCTTTAAGCCGATTTTCCTGGGTCAACGGGATCCCGACTATGCCCGGGCCACCACCGCCCAGAAATGTGTGCGCACCAACGATATCGAGAATGTGGGACGGACGGCTCGCCACCACACCTTCTTTGAGATGCTGGGCAACTTTAGTTTTGGCGACTATTTCAAGAAGGAGGCGATTGTCTGGGCTTGGGAATTGGTGACGGAGGTCTTTGGTCTACCGCCGCAGCGGCTGGTGGTGAGTGTCTTTCGAGAGGATGAGGACGCTTTTGCCCTCTGGCGGGATGAAGTGGGGATCCCAGAACATCGCATTCAACGGATGGGGGAAGCCGACAATTTCTGGGCCTCTGGCCCGACCGGCCCCTGTGGCCCCTGTTCCGAGATCTACTACGATTTCAAGCCGGAACTGGGGGATGCTCACATCGACTTAGAAGACGATTCCCGCTTCCTGGAGATTTACAACCTGGTGTTCATGGAGCTGAACCGGGATGGTGAAGGCCACCTCACTCCTCTGGCCAAGCAAAATATCGACACCGGCTTGGGGTTGGAACGGTTGGCCCAGGTGCTGCAGGGGGTGCCCAACAACTATGAAACAGACTTGATCTTTCCCATTATCCAGACGGCGGCCCAAATGGCTCAACTGGACTATTTCCAGGCGACTCCTGAGCAACAAACCTCCCTCAAGGTAATCGGGGATCACACGCGGGCGGTGATGCATCTGATTGCCGATGGGGTGATTCCTGCCAATGTGGATCGGGGCTATGTGTTGCGGCGGTTGATCCGGCGGATTGTGCGTCATGGGCGGCTGTTGGGGATTGCGGAGCCTTTCACCACGGCGGTGGTGGAAACCTCAATTCAGCTGGCAGAAGGGGCTTATCCGCAGGTGCGGGAGCGGGAAACCCTGATCAAAACAGAGCTGCAACGGGAAGAGGAGCAATTTCTCAAAACCTTAGAGCGGGGGGAACGGTTGCTGTTTGACCTGTTTGCTCAGGTCGAGGTAGCGGCGAGAACGAGCCAAGAGGGAGAAAAGACCCCACCCAAACAAATTTCCGGTGCCGAGGCCTTCAAGCTCTTCGACACCTACGGTTTTCCCCTGGAACTGACCCAGGAGATTGCGGCAGAACGGGGCTTCACAGTTGACCTGGCAGGGTTTGAGCGGGAGATGGAGCAGCAACGGCAACGGGCCAGGGCTGCCCATCAAACCATCGACCTCACCGCCCAGGGATCCCTGGATGAGTTGGCGGATTTCTTGAGCCAAACGGAGTTTTTGGGGTATAGCCAGTCTCTGGCCAGAGGGGTGGTGGAAGCTCTGCTGGTGGAGGGAGAATCCGTACCGCAGGTGGAAGCCGGGCAATCGGTGCAAATTATTTTGGATCGCACCCCCTTCTACGCGGAGTCGGGGGGACAAATCGGCGACCGGGGTTATCTATCTGGGGATGGGCTGTTGGTGCGCATTGAGGATGTGCAGAAGCAATCGGATTTATTCATCCATTTGGGTCGGGTGGAACGGGGCATTCTGCGGGTTGGGGATCCGGTCCAGGCGCAAATTGATCTGGCCTGTCGGCGACGGGTACAAGCCCATCACACTGCCACCCATCTGTTGCAGGCAGCCCTGAAAAAGGTGGTGGATCCCTCCATTGGTCAGGCGGGATCCCTGGTGGCCTTTGACCGGTTACGCTTTGATTTCACCCTATCGCGGGCTGTCACGCCTGCTGAGCTGGAGCAAATTGAGAACTTGGTCAATACCTGGATTGCCGAGGCCCATCCGGCCCAAGTCTCGGTGATGCCTTTGGCTGAAGCAAAAGCCAAAGGAGCAGTGGCCATGTTTGGGGAGAAATATGGTGAGCAGGTGCGGGTGATTGATTTTCCAGGGGTATCGATGGAGCTGTGTGGCGGTACCCATGTCCACAACACTGCCGAAATTGGCCTGTTCAAGATCATCGCCGAAACCGGTATTGCCGCCGGGATCCGTCGGATCGAGGCAGTGGCAGGGCCGGCAGTTTTGGAATATCTCAACGAGCGGGATGGTGCGGTGCGGGAGCTAAGCGCCCAGTTTAAGGTCAAAGCCCATGAGCTTCCAGAACGGGTTGCTGCGTTGCAAGCGGAGTTGAAAACCACCCAAAAGGAGTTAGAGGAAACCCGCGCCAAGCTGGCCCTGCTGCAGGCGGAGCAGCTTTTGCAACAGGCGGTTTCCATCGGTGGGGTAAAAATCCTGGTGGCAGAACTGGGATCCACCGCTGCCGAAGCTCTGAAAATTGCCGCCGAACATGTGCTGCACAAGTTGGGGGAAGGGGCGGTTGTGTTGGGATCCCTGCCGGAGCCAGATAAGGTGAGCTGGGTGGCGGCCTTTAGCTCCCAGGTGCAGAAAAAAGGTCTGAAGGCCGGCGCCTTCATTGGGGAGATTGCCAAGCTGACCGGTGGAGGGGGAGGGGGGCGGCCCAACCTGGCCCAGGCCGGCGGCAAACAACCGGAAAAACTGCCAGAAGCGTTACAGACGGCTCAAGAACGGTTGCAAACGGCTCTGAGCTAGGGATGGGTTTTTCTGCTGCCTCCCCAAAAAAGATAAAGCGCTAGGGTGTGAACCCTCCTAATCCAAGATGCAGGTGGTCACTTCTTCGTTTGCGGGTTAATCCTGCAAGGAAAGCAGCGGTCTGTTTCCAATCCCGTAGCGGGACGGAGTCCTTTAAGTGCCCCAGATGAAGCTTGCCGTCTTTGCCCCCACCTCCCATGGTCGCCGGTTGGCTATCCAACTGGGATCCCTTCTCATCAGCCAACCAGCTGTTCCAGAGGGAGTGGCATCGGATCCTATCCTCTACTGGAGCAAAGCCAACCCCAGCGGGGATCCCCTCCCCCAGCCCTGGCAAGCCTATGGGGATGCCGCCCAGGGCCCGGGATCCCTGGCAGAAGCCGTTGCCCGCACTTGGCCGCAGGTGCAGGGGTGTATCTTTAT
>JAUQVI010000200.1:0-6611 GCA_039794885.1 Thermostichus sp. DG02_5_bins_236 | reverse complement strand
TGGGACAATTGGCTCCCCGCCAGCAGCACACCATTGCGATCGACAATGCGGCCTCGTTCTGGGGGTTGAGGCAACAGCCGGATGCGGTTGGTATCCGCCAACTGGCGGTAATACTGGGTTTGCACCAGTTGAATATAGGCCAAGCGGGATCCCAAACCTGCCAAAATCAACAGGCTGGTTAGCAATAGCAACACAAGGGCTCGATAGCTTTGTCCGACCGTTTTGGCCTGCGGGGATCCTTTCCAATGGGAGGTGCCGGTCTCCAGTTGTGGGGGGGGAATAACCCGGCGCGGGGTACGAGGGCTGGAATGGGGAGAAAACAAAGTTTTCGGGTTGCCGACAGGGTAGAGTTTGGCCATGAGAACTTGCAAACACAACCATACACAAACAGCACCGGATCCCCGGGCAGGTAGTCTCAGTATCGTTGCTCTCGGTTGGGTCGTCCAGGGGCACTATGGATCGACGAACTGATCCTGTCCTGCAGAAGCCGGAGGAGGATCGAGCTGGGCAACGACGACGGCTACAGCAGGCTGCTTGGCTGATGTTGGGCAATGGCCTACGGCTGGGTCTGTCGGGGGCTTATTTCATTCTGCTGGCGCGGCTGTTGGGGCCAGAATCCTTTGGGGTGTTCTCTGCCATCTTGGCCTGTAGTAATCTTGCGGCTCCCTTTGGCTATTTCGGGCAATCGGAGCTGTTGATTCAGCGCTTGAGTCATCGGGCGGTGGCGGTTGCCAGTCCAGAATCTGCTGCTGATGCTCCTCAGAACTTCAACCCTAAGGCAGTTGCAGTGGGTCCTAGTTTGTGGCTGGCAAGCTTGGGCTGTGGTGTGACAACCCTAGTGTTGTGGCCGCTGCTGAGCGTTTGGTTGGCAGATCCTCCGGCGCTGGTGGTGGGGTTGCTGCTGTTTGCGGATCTCGTCTTCATTGGTGTGCAGGAGGTGCACAAGGGACAGTTGATTGGGCGAGAACGCATGGGTGGGGTGGCTCTGATCGATACTGGTATGGCTTTGGGCCGAGTCAGTGCTGTGTTGGTGGCGGTGGCCTTGGGGTGGGGATCCCTGGCGCAATGGTCTGTGTTGTATGGGTTGATGGTGTTGGCTGTACTGCTGCTCACAGCTTGGGGTATAGGGCGCTGGGCACAAGAGACTGTAAACCTGTCTAGGGTTTTAAGTTGGCGAGAACTGCGGGAGCGGCTGACGGTGGGTTGGGACTTTGCGGTGGGGTTAGCGGCGGTCAAGACCTTCACAGATTTGGATAAGTTACTGTTGCCCCGGTTGGCCTCGGCAGCGGCGGCAGGTCTCTACAGTGCTGCCTATCGCCTGATTAACTTCTCCCAAACACCAATGATCGCTCTGCTCACCAGCCACTTTGCGGAGATCTGTCGGCAAGGGCAAAAAGGGCTACGTCACGCCTGGAGCTATGCTTGGCAACTGTTCCCTTGGGTGCTGGGGTACGGCAGCTTGGCCACGCTGGGGTTGGCACTGGGATCCTACGGGATCCCTTGGGTGCTGGGATCCGCCTACCAAGAAACAGCCCTGATCCTGCGCTGGCTCAGCCCGGTGATTTTGCTAGAAGGGATCCACCTTTTGCTTTCTCACATGCTGACAGGGGCAGGTTTACAAAAACCCCGTAGCCGCTTGCAATTGCTGGCCTTGGGGTTAAACAGCTTGCTGAATGGGCTTTGGATCCCAATTTGGGGTTGGCGGGGAGCAGCCCTAGCCACGTTACTGTCGGAAGTGGCCTTGGTGCTGGCTTTGCTGCTGCTGATTCGCAGACAACTGCGCTCTGACCAGGGATCGGGGCCTAAGAGGATTTGGTAACCTTATAAGTTGCTTTGGCATCGGGGCCGAAGGTGATCACATCCCCTGGTTTGAGCTGGTGAGCGGTCAGCTTTTGTCCATTGATCAACAAGCCATTGGTACTGGGTTTACCCTCCAAGTCTCCATCCAGGATGCGGTAGCAATACTCCCCCTCTCGATCAGCAGGAACACGCAGGAGCATGGCATGGTAGCGGGAGGCAAACTGGGAATTAAGGCAAATATCGTTAGCCAAATCGCGACCAATGAAGTATTTCGCGGAGCCCAAGACTTGGTTGCGGCGACCATCCCGGTCTTCCACAACCAAGATGTGCTGATGAGTGCTGGAGGAAGAAGGCACAGAATCGACCATAATTCCGTTGCAAGTGCCAATATCTAGAATAACGAAACGGGACAACAGTTCCAACCCGAATCGATTAGCAAACTCTCTTAAGCCTGTAGATAAGTTTAGACGCAGCCATCGATCCATGCAGCACACTATACCTAACTTTAGCCTCCCTCTTGCTACTGCTGTGCCCGCAGAATCACGAACAATGACCCACCAAGGGTGTAGAACTCACCTTGGTGTATCCTGAAGCATCGGGCCAACCAAGCCAGGAAAGAGCGTATAAGCGCCTACCGCCCATTGTGCCATGCCCACCACCACCTCTGACTTAGACTCTCGCACAGCCTCCCAAGTCGCTTCGGCCACTTCCTCCGGCTGACTGACCCAGAAACTCTCCAGTACCTGTTCCATTTGCTCTCGGGCTGGGCTACCGACAGCGGGGGCATCATGGCCGTTGGCAGAGGCTGTGGGTTGCGGCTCATCTAAGAAAATAGCGCGTTTGAGAAAATCACTGTTGACAATGCCGGGATGGACACCGATCACTTGGATCCCTTGCGGTTTGAGTTCTAGGCGTAAAGCCTCCGTCAGTCCACTGACCGCATATTTACTGGCGCAGTAGGCACTCATGTGCGGTAAAGGCATTTTGCCGCCAATGGATCCCACATTCACAATCTGTCCTTGCTTGCGCTTCAGCATATTGGGGAGCACGGCTCGGATCGTGTGGATGTAACCCCAGAAGTTGACTGCCATCAACTGCTGCCAATGGTCTAGAGTCGTTTGCAGGAAAGGGCCACTCATGCAGATGCCGGCGTTGTTGATCAGACAATCAATGCGGCCATAGCGCTCCAGGGTTCTTTCCACTAGGCTTTGGACCTGTTCGGGTTGGGTGACATCGGTGGGTAAGGCCAACACTTCCGCGTTCAGGCTTTGTTCTAGGTCGATGGCGGTTTGCCTCAAGGGCTCTGGGTTGCGGGCGGCCAAGGACAGCCGATATCCCCCACGGGCAAACACAAAAGCCGTAGCTTTGCCAATGCCCTCGGAAGCTCCTGTAATCAAAACAACATCGGCCATAATGTTTCTCCGCAAGGTTGTCGCAAGTTTTTCTCTCTGTTTTAACCTCTCGGAAAGCAAGAGGATCCCTTTGTTGGGGCTAGGGCTTATGATACTGAACGGCAGTCAAGATACCGTCAAGCTTAGTTGTATGGCCTCCACCTACTCATTTGATATCGTTAGCGATTTTGATCGGCAGGAGTTGGTCAATGCTGTGGATCAGGCCCAGCGGGAGATCAAACAACGCTATGACCTGAAGGATACTCAGACGGAAATTGAGCTTGGCGAGGGATCCCTGACCATTACCACCGCCAACGACATGGCCCTCAGTTCGATTCAAGATATTCTCTCCACCAAGGCTGCCAAACGGGGTTTATCCCTGAAAATTTTCGATTTTCAAACCCCAGAGAGCGCTAGTGGCAACCGAGTCCGCCAAGTGGTTCAGCTCAAAAAAGGTATTGATGCCACCCTTGCCAAACAGATCTCTAAGCAAATCCGCGATACCTTCAAAAAAGTGCAGCCCTCTATTCAGGGGGAGCTAGTACGGGTTTCTGCCAAGGATAAAGATGATCTGCAAGCGGTAATTCAGATGCTCAAGCAGGAGGACTACCCAGTGGCGCTGCAATTTATCAATTACCGATAGATGCCGATATCTTGGGATCTCAATCTTTGGGTAGTGGTAAGCATAACCCGAAGGTCGCTGGTTCAAATCCAGTCCCCGCTGTATCCAGATGATTTGTATTGAACAAGAGCCCCTAACCAGTTTGGCTAGGGGTTTTTTGTTGTCTTACGGGATCCGGAAAACCAGAAGGGATCCCCAACCCCTACTCAATCACCACATTCTTTGGGCCACCATCCACGTCAGGACGACCCTGATTAAAATTCGTCAAGAACGTATCCGGATCCTTGAGACTAAAGACGATCTTTTTGCAAGGCAATTGCAGCCCCACCGGCCCCAACAATGGGATGAACAGCAGTTTCTCTTCCAACAGTGGAATGGCCACCACCCCCTGCGTGTTGGTGACAGGGCCGATAATCCCCTGGAAGTCGGTGCGTATTCCCACTCCGTAGTACCAGGGCCAGGGAAACCGCTCCCCCTGTCCCAACTCACTAAGGGAGAAGGTTTCGTTGAACAGGCTGCCCGCCCGTACAATCAACTTGTCTTGCAGCAGATCGACATAGGCCGATTCGCCACTTACCCCAAACAAAGAAAGCGGCAAACTGGCTAGAGGATTGGAGTCAATGGCCATGTAATAGCGCATGGGAAGTCTCCGAGGTCAGAAAAAGGACGACCAGGTAAGCCATAGCCCCCCAGCCTTGCCAATTATAAAGAATCTCCCACCTAGACTCGGAAATGGCCCCCGGGATCCCGCTGTTCTTGGGTGATCATTCGCCATTGACAACCAGCAGGTATGATGGGTTGTTTGGAGCGCCCTTTCAGCTGAGACCGCCTGCTCAAGAGGAGAAGAGGATGGAACTAAGATCCTTAATTCGCTTGGTGCCTGATTTTCCCAAACCGGGGATCCTCTTCCGGGATATGACCCCCCTTTTGCAGGATCCAACCGGCTTCCGGGTGGCCATTGAACAATTGGCTGCCGGCACCGTCAGCATGGGATCCCTGGATTATGTGGTCGGTATTGAGTCGCGGGGATTTATTTTGGGTGCCGCCTTAGCCCGGCATTTGGGTCTGGGATTTGTCCCGGTTCGCAAACCCGGTAAGCTGCCCCCGCCGGTGCTCAGCCAAAGTTACAGCCTCGAGTACGGCCAGGATCAGCTGCAACTGCGGGCCCAGGCTTTGCGCCCAGGGGAACGGGTGTTGATTGTAGATGATCTGATTGCTACCGGCGGTACTGCGGCGGCCACAGCCCAGTTGGTGGCCCAAACAGGTGCGGAAGTGGGGGGGTTCGCCTTCTTGATTGAGCTGGCCTTTTTGTCCGGTTGCAGAGTGCTACCGGCAGGGATCCCGACCCATGTGCTGATGGTGGAAGACTCGGAGTAGCCGGGAAACGACTGCCCTAGCCGCCCGCGATCCGGTAACACTGGCGATGGATCCTGCTCAGGAGCCTGCCACAATGGATCCAGAGTGCTTCGGATCCCCCATGAGCCTGTCTTCTTCTCAACCCCGTCTCAATTCCGAGCAGTACCGGCAAATGCTGGTGCGCGATGGAGAACGCCGCTTCCGCGAGTGGCACACCGCCTTCCTAAACTACCAGAAGCAGTTTTTACAAGACATCAAACAGCTGCACTCATCGCACTCCCGTAGCCGTTAATGCCCACCGCCCCAACCTTGTACCCTCTCCCTGTTGTCTCCGCGACTGACCCTTCCCTGCGGCAAGAAACCCTAGAACTGTTGGAGTGGCCCCGTCTTTGCCAACATTTGGCTACCTTCGCCACCACGCCCTTGGGCCGCCGTGCCTGTTTAGAGCTGGATCCCTGGCTGAGTCGGGATGGCACCACCGAACAGTTGGATCAAACAGAAGAAGCCATTCGTCTGGAGCAGAGCCAGCCGGGAGGGCTATCTCTAGAGGGTATTTACGATCTTCTGCCGGCCCTAGAACGGGCGGAACGGGGGGGTACTCTCTCCGGGGAAGAACTGATTTCAATTGCCACCACCCTAGGAACAGCCCGCCGCATCCGTCGCCTCATCGATGCCGATGACCGTCTACCGCGCTTGCAAGCCTGGCTGAGCCCGCTGCGTACCTACCCAGAGCTGGAGCAGGAAATCTTTCGCTGCCTAGAAGATCAGGGCGATGTGCGCGATAGTGCCAGCCCTACCCTGGCCGAGCTGCGCCGCCAGCAACGGCAGCAACGCAACCAAATCCAAGAGCAGCTACACCAGCTGATGCGTCAGTACCCGCAGGCGCTGCAGGATACTCTGATTAGCCAGCGGCAGGGGCGATTTGTCCTGATGGTGAAAGCCAGCCACCGGGATGTGATCCGCGGTATTGTCCACGACAGCTCCGCCAGTGGTGCCACCCTCTACGTCGAACCCTACGCTGCTGTGGAATGGGGCAATCGCTGGCGACAAACGCAAGCCCAGGTTGAGGCGGAAGAAGAACGGATTTTGGCAGCTCTTTCGGCGCAGGTGGGATCCGTTGCCCCCGATTTGGAGCAGCTGCAGGCGCTGATGCTGGGACTGGAGGTGGCTTTAGCCCGGGGTCGCTACAGCCTGTGGCTTGAGGGCAATCGCCCACAATTTGTCTCGGCAGGGTTGCGATTGCGCCGGGTGAGGCATCCATTGCTGCTTTGGCAGGCCCGCTCCCAAGGAGAGGAGTCTGGGGTGATCCCGATTGACTTCACCCTAGCTGAAGATATTCGCACCGTTGTTATTACCGGCCCCAATACAGGCGGCAAAACCGTTGCCCTGAAAACGTTGGGCCTGCTCACCCTTATGGCCAAAGCAGGGATCTTTGTGCCGGC
>JAUQVI010000199.1:0-6647 GCA_039794885.1 Thermostichus sp. DG02_5_bins_236 | reverse complement strand
GGCAGGCCGACGCAAGGAGGGGAATAGGCGAGCCAGCAAAATCAAGACCATCGGCACCTGCAAGGCCAGTACAGCCAGGGCCAGCGCATCGATTGTCCAATCCGGGATCCCGTTCATCTCGATTCAGTCCTACAGCCCTTAAACGGGTTTTCTACGACCGACTTATACCCCGCAGGCTTTAGAACCAAGGGCTCCCTAAGGTAACACGGACAACTCATGTCCCCAACAAAATGGAGATCATCACTCAAAACAGGCCACCCCCCAGTGCAACAAACAGCAAACCTTGTCGCAGGTAGTGGGAGCCGGGTCAATTAGAAAGTAACTCCGGCTGTAGTACTGTACCTTGTTCTGCCTGCCTAATCTGTCCCCATACATACATAGAGAAGATCGCCAGGCTACAAAACCTGCTCCTGGAGAGTTAGGCTACGTTGTTCCCACCTGTTCCCGGTTTCAATCTCTCATACCTTCAAAAAGGCCAAACTACAGAGATAAAGGGTTGCAGCAAATGTTGGTGCTGCTCAAAAGAGACATGGCCGATCCGATCGATCCGCTCGGCGACCGAGCCAACTCCGAAGCTGAAGCCGGATCCCCAAGAAAGCTCAGCCCCTGTTCTTGATAAATCATAAATCCGAGAAGGTGGCAATGGGTGTTGGTAGGAGCATGAGTCAGCCCGTCCCATCCTGTAGGATCATCCCCTGATCGCACCAGTGATCCCAAAGAACTGTTTTTGTACTGTTTTTCCCGCCGCGATATTCCCACACCTGTACTTGCCAAAAGAGGCAGGGGGTGTCAATCAAAGGGCTATACTGACTGGGGTACCTAATGAACGCGATGAAGATCTAGGCTAGCCCACTCCCCCAACCTGCCTGAATGGCAACAACAAGGACAAGGAGTCCAACCGCCGTCAACAAAACTTGGGTAATCACACGATTCATCGCCAACCCAAGTGGGGAGATGAAGATGCAAGATCCCATGTCTTTCAACAAAATGCTCACAGGGGGTAACCCAATCAACCCAGATTGCTTTTGAATCAATCTGGTTCCACCGTACCTTCTATGGATGTCTCCACTCAGATCAGCCCCAAAGGATCCCCAGTCACCATCGTCCATTTTCCCAAAGGGATCCTTAGCACTGTCAATGTGCCTACCATCCGAGCAGAACTAAACCGCATTTTAACGAAGCAGCCCGGTCACTTGCTGCTGGATCTGAGCGAGGTCACCCTGATCGACAGTATGGGGTTATCTCTCTTGGTCTCCGCCCAACGGAACTGCCGCTTGGCGGGCTATCAACTGAAACTAGCCGGCCTACAGGAACAGGCGAAGTTGATTTTTGCCGTTACCCGTCTGGATTCCATTTTCGAGTCTTATCCCTCGGTTGCAGAAGCGCTCGCTGCCTTTCCCGCTCCCTGAGAGGGGGCTCCTTGAGATGTGAAAGTCCCCTCAGGGATGAATGGAGGAGGTTTGAGCACAGGAAACCCTTGAAACATGGCTTGGGCTGTGCAAAAAGCCAGAATCACAGGAGAGAGTCCCGCCGGATACGGGGATCCACCCATTGCAACAGCAGATCTGCCAACAAATTGCCCAAAATCAGCATCACTGCCCCCAGCAAAAGCCCTGCCATCACCACATTGATATCGAAGCTCTGCACCGCCTCTAAGAGGAGCTTGCCCAATCCTGGCCAATTAAAGAAAAACTCGGCAATAAAGGAGCCACTGAGCAGATTGGCAAACTCAAAGCCCAAGATCGTTACCAAAGGGTTAATGGCGTTGCGCAGAGCATGTAGGCCAATGACCCGCCATTCGGGAATGCCCCGTGCCCGTGCCGCCTGAATGTATTCCTGTCGCAGCACATCCAAGAAGTTACCGCGGGTGATCCGTTGCAGTCCGGCAAAGCTGGTGATGCTGAGCACCAAAGTGGGCAGTAGTAGGTGGCGGCCCAGATCCAGCAGTTTTTCCCCTGGGTTTAGCTCAGCAAAGTACACACTGGTCATTCCCCCCACCGGTAGCCAACCGATATTTTGGGCCAGGATGAGCAACAAAATTGCCAAAACAAAACTGGGCATCGCCTGTCCCAAGTAGCTCAGCAACTGCAAAGCCCGATCCAGGGGGGTATTTTGTCGCAGTGCTCCCAAGATCCCCAATGGAACAGCGATCATCCAGGTCAGCAAAATGGAGCTAGCCGCCAACAGCAAGGTGGCTCCAGCCCGCGAAGCAATCAACCCCAACACCGGGATCCGATAGGTGTAACTGATGCCAAAATCTCCCCGCAGCAGGTTCCCCAACCAGATCAGGTACTGCCAGACCAAAGGCTGATCCAACCCCAGGCGAGCCTCTTCTTGGGCAATAAACTCTTGGCTAATGCTGGGATCCGCCCGTAGCTGATCCAGAAAGTCCCCCGGGGCCAGCTGCAAAAACAAAAAGCTCAGCACCGTAATCAACAGCAGCACTGGTAAGGCTTGGGTCAGCCGCTCTACAACCAAAGCTAGGGGTGGCCAGAGGTTCAGAGCGGGCGGGCGGGAGGAGCTGATCGTCACAACGAACTTCGTGGGGGAGCGAAATTGCCACCATGCTGACATCCTGGCTCATCAATTGCCAGTCTTGTCTGTGCATAGCCTGAACAGCTCTTCCCGCATTCTCTGCCAGGGATCCCTGATCTGCTCAAGCCCGGCAAAAGGGAGCCAAGGCGATACACTAGTCAGAAGCTTTTTTTGATCACGTTCCCGTTGGTGATGGCGGGCCGGAGACCTTTTGCGGAACCTGTTTCTTACTGGCGCTAGCGGTTGCTTGGGGCACTACGTTTTGGAACGCTTGGCCCAGCAGATGGATCCCGCCCATCCCGCCCAGCCGGCCTACCATTTGTATGTCCTGATCCGCGAACCCAATCGTCTACGGCTGCCGCTAGAACGTTTTCCCGCCCCGATCACCCTGGTGCCTGGAGATTTAATGTGCATCAGCGAACAGGCGACCTTGCTTCGGCAAATGGATGGCTTGATTCACATGGCTGCCGCCTGGGGGGATCCCACAGCAGCTTGGGGGGTCAACGTCACCCATACGTTGGAGTTGCTGAGCTTGTTGGATCCGGATCGCTGTCAGCAGGTGATTTACTTTTCCACCGCCAGCCTCCTCAACCATAACCTGGAGCCTCTAGCCATCGCAGGCCGGGCCGGAACCGACTACATCCGCAGCAAGTACGACATGTTAATGCGCCGACAAGAAAGTTGCTTCTGGCCGGATCGACTCCTGACTCTGTACCCGACCCTATTATTTGGAGGCAGTCCCTACCATCCCTACTCTCATATCACCGGCGGCCTCAAGGATGTCTTCCGCTGGTTGGATCTAATCCGCTTCTTGAGGGTCGATGCCAGCTTTCACTTTATCCATGCTGCCGATATTGCCCAAATGGTGGCCCATTGGGTCGCCGATCCGCCTGGGGGTGGCGATTGGGTGCTCGGTAATCCCCCTTTGTCCCTCAACCAGTGTGTAGAGCAGGTCTGTGCCTACTACAAAAAGCCTATCTATTTTCGCCTGCCCCTGCCGGTGCGGTTGTTTCGGTCGTTGGCCTTTTTGTTTCGGGTACAGCTTTCG
The DNA here is from genome assembly GCA_039794885.1 of Thermostichus sp. DG02_5_bins_236. Taxonomy (GTDB): domain Bacteria; phylum Cyanobacteriota; class Cyanobacteriia; order Thermostichales; family Thermostichaceae; genus Thermostichus. Next base: position 3,064 of record JAUQVI010000199.1, on the reverse strand, counting down.
GAATGGGATGAGTATTGCTTGCAGCACCGACATTTTGTCTATCCGGCAGTTTCTCCAGAAAGTTTGGGCATGGTTTCCCAGTTCCCGACGGTGGCTACGTTACTGGAGGTGTACCTCTAGGATCGATATCGGTTGGAGTGGGGAATGCCAAATCTTTCAACCCATGGACAGGGGCTGAAGCTGAACTTGAATCCGCTCCCGGTCAAGCTGTTGTCCAATCAACACCAAGCGAGTTTGCCGCAGCTCGTCTGTACGCCAAGGGCGGTCGTAGTAGGTTTCCAATCGGGATCCCACTCCCTGTAGCACCATCCGCATGGGTTTTTGGGTCACCGCAACAAATCCCTTGACGCGGTATAAACATTCTTTTTCCAGCAGTTGCCGCAGTTGGGCAATCAATGCTCCTGGCTCCGAGACGGGCGGCAGGGTGAGATGCAGGGAGTCAAAGGCTTCGTGGTCGTGATCTTCTTCGTGGTCGTGATGGCTGGGGCGTTGGTCTATCTGATCTTCTACGGACGCATCAAAACCCAGCAGCATCGACGCCGGAATCTGCCCCCGTTGGCAAGGGATCACCTGGATCCCGGCGGGTAGTTCTTGGCGCAGCCAGCGTTCCACTTGAGCACGTTCTAAGTCGCTCACCTGATCCACTTTGGTCAACAACACCAGATCTGCGCAACCTAGCTGATCCTCAAAGAGCTCCTCGAGCGGGGTGTCATGATCCAAACTTTCATCCGCTTGCCGTTGGGCTTCCAGCGCTGTCAGATCCCCCACCAATCTTCCAGAGGCTAGGGCCTGACAATCCACCACGGTGATTACCCCATCTACGGTTGCACCGGTGCGAAGTGTAGGCCAGCGGAAAGCTTGTACCAGGGGTTTGGGCAGTGCCAATCCAGAAGTTTCAATCACAATACAGTCAAGATCTTGCCGCCGTTGCAGCAATGCTTCCATGGTGGGCAAAAACTCTTCCTGTACTGTGCAGCAAAGACAGCCATTGGTTAGCTCCAAAATCGGTGGGGTAGCAGTTGGTTCTTCTGCTTCTTGGCAAATTGAGCAGTCCCTCAGCAACTCGCCATCAATCCCTACCTCGCCAAACTCATTGACAATCACCGCAATGCGACGGCCTTCCGGGTTTTGTAAGAGGTGACGGATCAGAGTGGTCTTGCCGGATCCCAAAAATCCGGTGATCACAGTAACTGGGAGCTTGTGCATAGGCCGTTACAGAATGTGGCGCTCCTCAGTCTACTGCACCCCCTTCCCCGCCAAAATGCCCCAGCCAGGGATCCCACGCTTGGCAGTAGCCCAGAAAAAAAGGCCCCGGTAGGGGCCAGAAGGATCTTTTCAGAAAGGTCTTTTTCAAAGATCGAAGAGGCTCAGATACTCGCTCAAAGCCGTGAGGCCAATTAACGCAACGGCTTCATCTTGTAGACCGGCTCGCTTTCGCGATCTAGGCCTTTCTCAAAGCCAGCAGCAGCAGCCCGAGCCCGACCGGCATGCCAAAGGTGCCCAACAAAGAACAAGAAGCCGAGAATGAAGTTATGAGCCGCCAACCAGGTGCGGGGACTGGTGAAGTTCACAGTGTTGATCTCGGTAGCCACACCGCCCACGGAGTTCAGGGATCCCAGCGGAGCATGGGTCATGTATTCCACAGCGCGGCGAGCTTGCCAGGGCTGAATGTCGTTCTTGAGCTTATCCAAGTCCAAGCCATTCGGGCCCAAGAGGGGCTCTTTCCAAGGTGCCCGCACATCCCAGAAGCGCATGGTTTCACCCCCGAAGATGATCTCACCCGTAGGAGAGCGCATCAAGTACTTACCCAAACCGGTAGGACCTTGCGCCTGGCTAATGTTGGCACCCAAGCGTTGGTCACGCACCACGAAGGTGAGGGCCTGGGCTTGTGAGGCTTCCGGGCCAGTCGGACCGTAGAACTCACTCGGGTAAACGGTGTTGTTGAACCAGATGAAGCAGGTGGCGATGAAGCTCATCAAGGAAACCGCCGCCAGGCTGTAGGAGAGGTAAGCTTCCCCAGACCAGATGAAAGCGCGGCGGGCCCAGCCGAAGGGCTTGGTGAGAATGTGCCAGATTCCACCGGCAATGCAGATAATCCCGAGGTAGATGTGGCCCCCGATCACGTCTTCCATGTTGTCAACGCTGACAATCCAGCCTTCACCGCCAAAGGGAGACTTCACCAAATAGCCGAAAATCACTGCAGGGTTCAAGGTCGGGTTGGTGATCACGCGCACGTCACCACCGCCGGGAGCCCAGGTGTCGTAGACACCCCCGAACCAAACAGCCTTAGCCACCAACAGGAAAGCACCCAAGCCCAGCAAGATCAGGTGGATGCCGATGATGGTGGTCATCTTGTTTTTGTCTTTCCAGTCGTAGCCGAAAAACGGGAAAGACTGCTCCAGGGTTTCTGGACCACGCACGGCGTGATAAATACCACCCAAACCCAGCACAGCACTGGAAATCAGGTGCAGCACACCAACCACAAAGAAAGGAAATGTATTGACAATTTCGCCACCAGGGCCAACGCCCCAGCCCAAAGTTGCTACGTGGGGCATCAGGATCAAGCCCTGCTCATACATGGGCCGATCCGGGGTGAAGTGAGCCACTTCAAAGAGCAGCATCGCTCCCGCCCAGAAGACGATTAGGCCAGCATGGGCCACATGGGCACCCAAAAGCCGACCAGAAAGGTTGATCAAGCGTGCATTACCGGCCCACCAGGCAAATCCACCCTGGGTGCGGTCTTGCATCGCTGCAGAACTAAACGTTGTTGAGGTCACTGAGGCCAGCCTCCCAAAAACTTCGACAGTTAACAGAAAAAAGGTGTTTGTTTATCGTCGAGCGCCCACCCATCTAGACCAATAGGCAAGCGCCCGATCTTCAACACTAGTGCAAGGGATCCAGAAAAATCCAAGCGTTTACAGAAGCACAACCCGATGATTACAGGGCGTTGCCACGGGGGAGTACCTCTTCAGGGAACTCAAAGCGCTCATGGGGCTGATCCTGCGGCGCCATCCAAGCGCGGATCCCCTCATTCAACAAGATGTTCTTGGTGTAGAACGTCTCA
>JAUQVI010000198.1:0-6657 GCA_039794885.1 Thermostichus sp. DG02_5_bins_236 | reverse complement strand
CCTCATTACTGGCAAAGTGATTTTCCAGAAAAACATAGGCCATATTCAGATTGAGGGTGAGACGATCCGTCAGGCCCACTTCCGCAAAAACATTCAGGCTGCTTTCATCAAACTCTGAAAAGACTGCCACTACTTGTCCCCCTCCGTCAAAACGAGTACGAGGCTGAAAGATCTCCGATTGTAATCCCAAAGCTGTCGCGTCACCGGATGTATTTGATGTTTTTGTTTTGGTTGATCGCCCGCGCCAGTTGGCTGCAAAATCTTTTCCCCAGTGGGTTAATTTTATATTGGCCTGTTTAACCAAGCGCCTGTTTGGGATCAAGGGCTAGGTCTAGACATCTGAGTTAGGGAGAGGAGCTGGTTTTATAGTTGCTTGATCACTACCAGGGTGAGGTCATCAAAAATCTGCTGCTCCTGAATAAACTGCCGCACTTCCGTGACGATCGCCTTGCAGATTTCACCAGCTGTGGCTTGCCAATGATTTTGCACCACCTGACATAACCGTTCCAACCCAAACAACTCTCGGGATCCGTTCTCAGCTTCCGTAATGCCGTCGGTGTAGAGCACCACCACATCCCCAGAAGCAAGATGAACCTCAGCTTGGGCAATAAAGCTGCGGATATCCGCTTCCAGTCCAATCGGGAAACCCAGATCCAGGGTATCCACCTTCTCAACCGAGCCATCTGTGCGCACGACAATCATCTGCTCGTGCTGGCCGCTGAAACGGAGGGTGCCGTCATGGTAGTCCAGCAACATCAGGGTCATGTTCTTATCAGAGTTCATGCGCTGGGCATTTTCGTAGATTACCTGGTTGAGGATCTCCAGTACCCGCCCCGGATCCCGTTCCTGTTGAATGGCTAGGGTGCGGATCGCCGTTTGCGCCATCAGCATCAGCATGCCGCTCTCTAGCCCATGACCGGTAACATCGCCAATGCCAATGCGCACAAGACCATTGTGTTCCAGCACATCGTAGTAGTCACCTCCCACCTCCGTCGCCGGTTCCATAAACCCGGCAATATCCAACCCCGGGATCCGCTGCAATTCGCGATCCTTGGGCAGGATTAACTGTTGCAAGCGGCGGGTCAGTTCCAGCTCAGAACCCATGCGTTGGTTTTCCGCCTTGAGCTTCAGGTTCAGTTGCTGAATGTCCTGTTGCGCTTCCGCAAGGGCATCCATCACCTGGTTGTAACGGGATCCCACGTACCCCAGCTCCGAGAAGGGCTCCACCGGCACCCGCTGATGTAAGTTTTGGCGATGGGAATGGGCACTCATCACCTGGATCAGGTCGTAGGCTTCTGTTTTCGCTCCGTGTTCGACGATGTTTAGGCCCAGCTCCTCCGCTTCAGGTATAACCCGCAACGGCCAGAAAGGATCAAGACCGCGAAAAATGCCATAGGCCAGCCCAAAGGCCCAGATCCCTGCCGCCCCTACCCCCAGCAGTTGGATCCCCAGTTGCGGCAACACTGGCAAGGGCAGTTGCTCTGGATCACCGAAAAAGGCCACCGCCAACGTTCCCCAGGCCCCTGCCCCCAAATGTACCGGCACCGCCCCCACCGCATCATCCAGCTGCGAATGCTCCATTCCCAGGCTCACCCAAATCGCTACCGAAGCGCCGATCGCCCCAATCCAGACAGCCTCAGCCGTAGACACCAAATGACAGCCCGCCGTAATTGCCACCAACCCGGCCAAGCACCCGTTAATCATCCAATCCACTTCTGCCCGTCGCAAATAGGCCAGGGCAATCCCCAGCCCAGCGATCAACCCGCTCACTCCGCCCATAAGGGTATTGGTGAGAATGCGCGGCACCTCTGGCCCCAGCCCTAAAGCACTGCCACCGTTAAAACCAAACCAACCCAACCAGAGCAACATCCCCCCCAGCACCGATAGAGGCAAACTAGAACCGAGCAGTTTTTTCGGGCGACCTTGGGCATCAAACCGGCCCGCCCGCGGCCCAATCACCATCAGCCCCGCCAATGCCACCCAACCACCAATGCTGTGGACCACCGTAGAACCGGCAAAATCGATAAATCCCAACTGCCCCAGCCATCCCGTCGCCTGCCCTTGATCCAACCCATGCCAGACCCAATGACCGTAGATTGGGTAGACCAACCCCGAAATCAGGCAGCTCATCAGGCCGTATGCCCCAAAGCGAACCCGCTCTGCCACCGCCCCAGACACAATCGTGGTGGCCGTACCGCAAAACATGGCTTGAAACAGGAAAAAGGTGGCCAGGGATCCTGGCCCATTCAAATCAAGGGCAAACTGTCTGTACCCAAAAATTCCCAGCCAGCTAGGGCCAAACATCAACCCAAACCCCACCAACCAAAACAGCCCGGAAGCAAGAGCAAAATCGGCAAAGTTCTTGGCGGCTACATTGATGCTGTTCTTGCTGCGGGTTAACCCTGACTCCAAGCACATAAAGCCGGGCTGCATGATAAAGACCAGCGCAGCACAGATCAAAACCCAAAGGGTATCGCTGGGATCCGTCATCGTATATCGGGAGTGACTGGTTATCGATAATACAAGAAACCTCATTTTGGATCCTAATCAAATCAAACAGAATTCCAGCTATAGCCCTTTGCACCCAGGGCACGCTAGCGCGTATGTTTCCGACAGGCTCTCCTTCGGAACGTTCCACGAATGCCAACGGGCCCATAGGGCAACGTTAGTCACGTTGTACAGAGGCAGGGTATGTCAACAAAAAGATACAGGCATGGCAGGAGGAAACCTGCGCAAGAGCGGTAACTCTGCTCCCCGGACTAGAGACGACCTGATACCCTGTAGGACGATGACCCACAGGATCCCTGTCATGGCAGAGCACCCTCACCGCGACTGGAGCATCAGCACCCAAGCCACCGACCAAGGATTTATCTTTCGCTGCCAGAAGCAGGAAACCACCACCAAAGCCTACGGCTACTTCCAAAGTGAGGCTGAAGCCATCTTGGCGGGGATGATCTGGATTGACCAACAACACCTACCAGATCACATGGACGGGATCCTCTACGACAATGAGGAGCCGGAACGCTAAACCTGGGCTTCTTCCCGCACCAACTTATCCCAGCCCAACCCTTTCAGGGCAGCATTGCGACGCAGGGGACGAGTGGCCAATTCCAGCACATCCTGGGTGTTGCCAAAGCCATGGATCTGGGCAAAGGTGAACTCCACCGACCACTTGGTGGTGATCCCGCGCGCCTCTAGAGGGTTGGCATGGGCCATCCCGGTAATCACCAGATCCGGCTGCAGGGCCTTGATGCGCTGAATTTGGTTATAGTTGTCAGGCTTTTCCACAATCGTGGGTTTGGGCACCCCCATTTCCTCACAGGTGCGCTCCAAGAGGGCCAACTCCGCCGCCTGGTAACGTTTGTCCAGGTAAGGGATCCCAATCTCCTGCACGGTCATGCCGCAGCGCACCAACAGGCGGGCCAGCGAGATCTCCAGCAGGTTATCCCCCATCAAAAACACCCGCTTACCCTGTAGCAGATTGATGTACTCCTGAATCTGGGGATGATCCCACACTTCTGTTTCCCGTTCCGCCAAGCCTTGCGGCTGGATCCCTAGCTCTTGAGCAATAGCTTCTATCCAAGCGCGAGTACCATCCGGCCCAATCGGAAACGGAGCTGTGATCAATTTTGCTTTTTTGCGGCGGACCAAGGCTGTAGCGGTTCGGCTCAGGAAGGGGTTCACCCCTACCACGTAGGTGCCTGGTTCTACCACCGGCAGCTCGCCGTAGCGTTTGGCCGGTAACCACCCCGAGACCCGGATCCCCTGTTTTTTCAGTTCCAAGGTCAGTTGGGTAACCACCGGATCCGGCACCGAGCCAAAGATCACCAAAGGAGGATGTTTCTTGAAGCCTTCTTCTGGAAGAGTATCCTCTTTTTTCTTGCTGAAATTGAAAAGGGCCTGTAGCCCGCCCCGGGTCTCCCGCTCTTCTTCTTTGTGCCCCAGATTCTGAGATACTTTCACCTGTTCTGGACACCGCTGCGCCATAGCCGCCAAAACTGTGTCTTCCCCTTGGGTAAAGGCATAGTCAAGACCGTTGGCCCGGGCTACCACAATTGGGATCCCGATTTCTGCCTCTAATTTTGGTGCCAGACCTTCTAGATCCATTTTGATGATTTCGGTGGTGCAGGTGCCGATCCAAACAATCACGCTGGGGTTGCGATCCCGCTTGATCTGGAGGCACAGCCGCTTTAATTCTTCGTAATCGTTCAGTTTGGCGCTGATATCCCCTTCTTCCAGCTCCGCCATGGCATAGCGCGGTTCGGCAAAGATCATCACCCCCATGGCATTTTGCAGAAAATAACCACAGGTTTTGGTGCCCACTACCAAGAAGAAGCTATCCTCAATCTTTTGATAAAGCCAGGCTACGCAACTGATGGGACAAAAAGTATGATAGTTTCCGGTTTCACACTGGAAATTGAGAGAATTGTTGTTATCTAATGTGGCGACCATGCTGACTCCTGAAGATTCTTATGAAGTACATGAGACTTACCTTTGTTAAAGCTCGAGGGAGATAATTGAGATAACTTTGAAATCAGAACCCATCCACTCATATCATGAGGAAACCCTATTATTCAATGCAATTGATAATTTATAATCGAGGCATGAGATATTTTGCGCCTGTTTCACATCCGTTTACTCCTAAGGATAATTCAAACAATGCCTTATTATTTTGCTCGTTATTTTGATTGCACTGGATCTGAGAGAGGAAAAAGTATTTGTTTTCCTTCTTCCCCCCTCAGGTCTAAACCCCTTTAACGGGCCACCAGTTGAGGCACACCCACCAACTTTTCACTCAGCTCCCAGAGCAGTTTGGCCTTGGCCTCATCCCCCGCTTCATTGGAGACCTCCTGGTTGAAGGGCTTAGCATTTTTTCTCTGGCGATTGCCCCAACTCCAATAGAATCCCGATTGCCGAAACTCTGGATCTGCCACCACTTGGGCCACCCGTTCGCCGGAAAGTTCTTCCGAGATAAACCCCCCGGTAATGTTCTTTTGGAACCAGGGAAAGAGGGTTTGAAAGAGCGGGTAGTGGTTGCGAAATAGAGCCGTAGTCGCCACACAACCGGGATAGAGAGACAGGAATGTGATGCCGGTACTTTCGTGGAAGCGACGGTGCAGCTCTCGCATGGTGAGGATGTTGCAGACTTTGCTGTCTTTGTAGGCTTTCACAGGCTCGAATTTGCCCCCATCCGCCATGCTGATTGGCTCCTTAAACCCTTGAGCAAAACCGCGTAGATCGCCGAGGTGGGGTTGGGGTGGAATCTTGCCCCCTAGCTCTTTTGGGTTGTGGGTAACCGTTCCCAGAATCACCAGCCGCCGATCTGGGTAGGTGGAGCGCTTCATATCCTCCAACATCAAATGACAGAGGAGAAAGTGCCCCAGGTGATTGGTAGCCATGGTTAGCTCGTACCCCTCTGGGCTGCGCAAGGGCTGCTTGAGCAGGGGCATGTAGATGGCAGCATTACAAACCAAAGCATCCAAGGAACGACCCCAGTTGCGGAATTGCTCGACAAACTGCCGCACACTGCTTAGGTTGCCCAAGTCAATCTTCATCAGGGTGTATCTGCCCTGCGGGATCCCGACTTGTTGAGCCACCCGGTAGGCTTTATCCAGATCTCGACAGGCCATGACCACATGCCAGCCCCGCTTCGCCAGAGCCAACGCTGAATACAGACCAACGCCGGAGGAGGCTCCGGTAATCACGACCGTGGGTTGCTCTTGTCCTTCCATATCCAACTCCCGTGCCATTTCCAGATAGTGTCTGAAGGGATCCAGGCCCCAGAACCGGGATCCATGCAGAATCCATCTTGGAGCGGAAAGCAGACATGACTAAAAATTGATAAGGTTTGAGATGATTTTCTGAAGGGTTCCTTAAATTTTGGAAAGATTGGGATCCCTTATGCCCAAGCGGGTTCACGAGCCGGTGTATTGTAGAAGTCCGAGAGCAAGGTGAACAAATCCCGATCTTGCGCGTCCTTAGGCACGATCCCCTCTGGACGAGCCAGTAGCTCATCGGCAATGTTCAGGTAGTACTGACAGACAGGTTCCAGATCGGGGTCAGATTCCGCCATCTCGAAGAGGGTTTTACCTTTCACCCGCGAGACCCGGATATCCTCGATTAAGGGGAGCACCTCGATCACAGGCATCGGTACTGCAGAAACATACTTGTCGATCAGATCCCGCTTGCTGGTGCGATTGCCGATTAAGCCTGCCAGCCGCAGCTTGCGGGTTTTAGCCTTTTCTCGGACGGAGGCCGCAATGCGATTGGCGGCAAACAAAGCATCGAAGCCATTATCGGTGACGATTAGGCAGTAATCGGCGTAGTTGAGCGGGGCCGCAAAGCCGCCACACACCACATCCCCCAGCACATCGAAGAGGATGACATCGTATTCATCAAAGGCATTCAGTTCCTTGAGGAGCTTGACGGTTTCCCCGACCACATAGCCACCGCAGCCAGCACCCGCCGGTGGGCCTCCGGCCTCCACACAGTCGACACCCCCGTAGCCGGGGTAGATCACATCCTCCGCGTAGACATCTTCGTAGTGGTAGCCCTTGGCTTCTAGGGTGTCGATGATGGTGGGAATGAGAAAGCCGGTCAGGGTGAAGGTGCTGTCGTGCTTGGGATCGCAGCCGATCTGCAAGACTTTTTTGCCCC
>JAUQVI010000197.1:0-6739 GCA_039794885.1 Thermostichus sp. DG02_5_bins_236 | reverse complement strand
GACCCGCAATTGTGGCAGTGATGAATCCGAGTTGAGAGATCCTTGCCAACCTCCGCCCCACAGTCAGGGCACTCCTGAGATGTGCCACGCGGGTCAACCTTGGCGTAATACACATCGCGCTTGAAGCGCACCCACGGCAAGAAGATCCGATGGATGAACTGACCCAGCTCAGCATCCAGCATGTGCTTACCCAGCATCCCCTTAGCCATACACCTCTAGGATGTGCTCAATCTCTGAAACCTGGGCCTCGGTTGGCTTTAGCTTGAATTCCCACGTCATGTTCAGCATAAGACCACTATGCCCTAAGAAGCATGGGTTCATTTCTTGGACTGCGCTCAACCGATTGCCCGCCGCTACACTACCCTCTAACCGCTATGCCTGCAGCAGGCTGCGCCAACGGCTAAGGTGCTAGGCACCGCTGTCGCGAGGGGCGGAGCACTGCGACGGATCCTGGTAGGCCGGAACTCCTGTGGCAGGGATCCCGAGCTGTTCTAGATCGAGAACAACCTGTGTTGGGGCCATTGCATGGAAAGGGACTATACAGCCCTTCCGCTAGTCACTTAGCATGGGATTAGTCCCCAGAGCACTTTCAAAATAGGCTAGGGACACAACCGTTGTTGTAGCAAACCCGCGAAAGAGCTGTATCAATCAATTTCTGTTTTTTCTTGCAAAGAATGAGCCGAAGGGTCACGACCGTAGCCCCCACTACCGGACTGGCTCTGTACAGCTGATATCCTCGATCCTAATTTAGTTAGGGTCTGAACTATGCGGGTGACACAGCAGCCAGTCTTGCGCCGTTTTTGGTACTCCACCCTGCCGCTGGAGGCTTTCCGCGTTGGGCCACAACCCTTTCAACTGTTGGGGGAAAAGCTGGTGTTGTGGCTGGATGCAGAGGGGCAGCCGGCAGCCGCAGTGGATCGCTGTTGTCATCGCACCGCCCGACTTTCACAGGGGCAAGTCTGCAATGGACACATTCAGTGCCCCTATCACGGCTGGGAGTTTGATCGGCAGGGATCCTGTGTGCAGGTACCGCAACTACCGCCCGAAGAACGGATCCCGGCCAGCTATAGGGTGCAATCTTTTTTGGCCCAAGAGCGCTACGGCTACGTTTGGGTGTGTTTGTCGGATCAGCCCTTGGCAGATATTCCAGCGGTACCAGAGGTGGAGGAGCCGCAATTTTGGCGGGTACATACCTACAACGAACGCTGGGACTGTGCTGGCCTACGCTTGATGGAAAATGTCTTCGACAACGCTCACTTCAGCATTGTGCATACGGGCACCTTTGGCGATACAGACGATCCGGTACCCGCAGCCTTCGAGCTGATTGAACTGGAGGATGGGATCCGCACCTATACCACCGTGCCTGTCAAAAATAATCTGCTACAACGCCAAAATGTCGGCATCCTAGAGGAGCGCACCGTCCGCATTTACCAGAAAAATTGGATGTTGCCCTTCACTTATCGGGCCAGAGTCGCTTACCCCAACGGCTTGGTGACATTAATCTTTATGTCCGCCACCCCCATTGACGATACGGCCTCGCAAATCACCCATTTCTTCATGCGCAACGACGATCCCGCTGGGGTCGATGTCGACGCAGTATTCAGGTTTAACCGGGCTGTAGCTGCCGAAGATCGGGGCATTCTAGAGACTACAAACCCCGATGTTCCCCTCAACCTGGAGGCCGAGCAACACATGCTAGCGGATAAACCAGGGATCCTAATACGGCGCAAATTGGCAGCCTTAATCAAAGCCCACAGTTAGCGTAAGAAGCTGGTCACCAACCACATCACCACAAAAGTGATCCCTACCAACAGGGCTCCGGGAGCATCTCCGCCCGTGAGGGGGATGGCAATGCCATAGGCCAGCAACAACCCCAAACTCAATCCTGACAGGGCTAAGAGAAAGGAGCGAATGAAGCGCCGCTCTTTGCGGTAGAGAAAATAAATGCAGGCCATCAACCCCAGTGCCAACTGCAGGGAGGGATATTCATCAGGGGCCAAGACCACCCAACCGACCAATCCCCCCAAAATGGCAGCAGGCAAGAGGGTATCTGCAGCAGTAGGGGTATCCAGCCAGCGGTTAACCCAGCGCGGAGTTTTGTTGGCAGGTGGCGGTACACTCAGCTCCGGCTCAGGGGTGGTAGCCCGTTGTTCGGCGTAGCGAATCCGGTCGGGGACGGCAATTTTGCCCTCTTTGCGCATGCGCAGCCGCTGCATTAGGATGGCATCGTAGGCTTGCTCCACCCGTTCCTGCTGTTGTTCATCCGCACTCAAGTTAGCCAGCAGTTGCTCTCGCGCCGACTGAATCTCCTCGAAGGAAGCTTCTTCGCTGATTCCCAACACTTGATACGGACTCATCTCAGCCATGATGACCAGCCCTGTAACTCTCCAATACCTTAACCAAACCCAGCCCACAAGGCACTAGGCCTCCGACCCGCTGGCGCGTTCGTGCTCTGCACGGCGCGTAGCGCGATAGGAACCCACCAACAGGGGCTGAGTTCCCAACTCCACAAGGGATCCGGCTCCCGGATTGGACAGGAAGTGCCTTCGCAAACAACAGGCCACATGCTCCACAGCAGCGGCAGTGGTGGCTTTGCCAAGACTCAAGCGAATGGATCCCAACGCTTCGGCTTCCGAGTAGCCCATAGCTAGAAGGATACGGCTAGGGATCAACTGCCCACTGCTACAGGCGGAGCCGGCACTAATGGCAATCCCTTGGCGATTCATGGCCGCAACCAAGACATTACCTGGAATCCTCTCGGTGCAATAGCTGAGATGATGGGGCAAACGTTGCCGAAGCTCCCGCGGCCCGGTCAGGATTAACCCGGGCACCTCCTGTAGTGCTCTATCCAGTTGCTGTTGCAGCCTGCGCAACCGCTCTGTTTCGGCCTCCAATTCTTCGGCCGCCAAGGCCGCAGCCACCCCCAAGCCCACTATCCCTGGGATCCCCTGGGTGCCGGAGCGCAAGCGTCGTTCTTGGCCACCACCGCGTAGTAGAGGACGCAACTCCACTCCCGGTCGCAGGTACAGGGCCCCAACTCCCTGTGCTCCATAGAGCTTATGGCCAGACAGAGAGAGCATGTCTATGGGTAGTTGCCCCAGATCCAACGGGAGCCGCCCCACCGTCTGCACAGCATCGCTGTGGAACAGTACCCCGGCTTGGCGGCAAAGGTGTCCCAGCTCGGCAATCGGTTGCAGGGATCCCACCTCATTTTGGCCGTGCAGAACAGAAACCAAAACAGTGTTGGGCTGCAACGCACGTTTCAACTGCTCGGGATCCACCCGTCCAAAGCGGTTCACTGGCAATCGGGTCACCTGCCAGCCTTGAGACTGTAACTGACGGGCGGCATTTTCCACCGAAGAATGTTCAACGCTGGAAATAATCAGGTGTTGTGGCGTGGTCTGGCTTTGGGCAACTCCAAACAAAGCGAGATTATTCGACTCGGTGCCGCCAGAGGTAAACAAGAGCGATTCCGGCTCACAGTTGAGTAGCTCGGCCACCTGTTGTCGTGCTCGTTCCATGGCCATCGCCGCCCGCTCTCCCCAGCCGTGCAAACTGGAGGGATTGCCCCAACAGTCCTGCATCGCCCTTTGCATGGCCTCAATCACCTCGGGGCGGGGCGGAGTGGTGGCACTGTGGTCAAAATAAAGGGCGGGATCCAGATGCAACATGAAAGGCCCACAACAAAGGTTTCAATTCCCCCATCTTAGTGTGCCTATTTGCTTGTTAGGGGAATGTGTCGCTGCCACCAAGCCTGGTTGGTGTTTTCAGCAGGTCACTGGAATTGCAGCGGCCAATATAGCTGGCATTTGCCTGGCAATAGAGGGATCCTAATTTGATGAATGTCATGTACTGTTTTGAACAGCGCAATGCACTTTCATTGACTAACGATGACCGCGATCGGGCCACCTCCATCCGGACCTTGGTGTTCCGCACCTCCTGATACATAGATCATCGGATCACCCACCACCGAGGCAATCACAGCACTGACCACTGCACGAGCATGGCGGGTATGGTTAATATCAGAGTCCGTTAACGCAGTTGTACGTCGGTTGCGCACAGTCCCTGTGGAACTCATTTCTGCTTTAGCAAAGACACTTGCAATTCGAGTCAGTTCTCTTGGATTAGGCAGCTCCTCAAAATTTAGCCCTGCATTTTTTAGGGCTCTCAAAATGGCCTGAAGGTCTATGCTGTCTTGCATAACCGCATGACCGATCCAATACTCCCCAGATCCCAGTCGTGAGTTCCCCATTAGAATAAGCTCACAATTCATCAATTCGATCCCTGACGAGGTTGATGCAACCGATGAGTACAGGCCCCAGTTATGACCAATGTCATGTGCACTAATATCGACTTCATTGAGCTCTCTTGTCGCTACTCCTACTCCCAAAGCTGCGGCAGCTCTGGAATAGGCCATTGATTTATAGGTGTCATGGGTAACAACGGGTTTGCCACGGGTGTGAGCATTGTTGATGTGCTCAGAGGTTAAAAGGGGACATTTAACTTGGACGAAATGAACATCTTTAGGATCATCAATTCCTGCGCTATCCATCAATTGAGTGACAGCTTCTGCAACCTCAAATACCATTGACTTAGTACCAATTTCTTCGGGAAGAAATTCTCGGGTAAAACCGGAAACTGCTACAAAAGATTTTTGATCTTGAGGAGTAGCATCTGTTACTCGATTGGTAAACACAACTGCATGAGGAGACATGACCCCTTCAGTGCCTCCAGACATGACAAAGGCAACTTGCTTGCTCAGTTGACTGTGGGTTTTGCCCGTTATCTCCTGGAGGTAGCTTCTGAATGCAAAAGTGGAAAATCCACGGCTAAAGTCGTTCACACAACCGTTCCCCTCTGTTTTCCCTAAAATCGCGATAACTTCTTCAGGATTAATGACTCCTTGGTCAACCAACGTCTTCAAACCAGAGACGTCATCAGGGCCAAGCATTGGGATCCGAAATAGTTTTGATTCAATCATGACCTTATTTCTAGCACAAAATATTCTAGACAATATAACTAGAAGTACACACTGTCTACTTTCTCAAAGAGGGCATTTAGAGGGCTAAGAATCAGGGAAAATGCTCCGCTCTACGAAAGGTTATTCATCACACCCCTTGCCGCAACCGTTCCAGCACCCCGCGATCTTCGAGGGTAGAGGTATCGCCTGAAATACCGGATCCAGCAGCCAGATTGCGCAACAGACGGCGCATGATTTTGCCAGAACGGGTCTTCGGCAAAGCATCAGTAAAACGGATTTCACTGGGTCGGGCAATGGCTCCAATTTCGCCGACAACGTGCTGCAGGAGGTCTTGGCGTAGAGATTCACTGCCCTCCTGGTCATCTGACAAAATGACAAAGGCAACAATCGCCTCTCCTTTTAACTCATCTGGGCGCCCGACTACAGCCGCTTCGGCAACAGCAGGATGAGACACCAAGGCCGATTCCAGTTCCATCGTCCCAAGGCGATGCCCCGCCACACTGATCACATCGTCCACCCGGCCCATCACCCAAAAGTACCCGTCTTCATCGCGGTGGGCACCATCCCCAGCAAAGTAGAAGTGCTGTCCATCTTTGGGGGAAATCTTCTCCCAGTAACCTGTCCGAAATCGTTGCGGATCCCTGTAGACAGTGCGCATCATCCCCGGCCAGGGCTGGCGAATCACCAGATAACCCCCTTCCGGCGCGGGATCCCCTTCCAAATCCACTACATCAGCTTGAATGCCCGGAAAAGGACGGGTGGCGGATCCCGGTTTGGTTGCTGTAGCCCCCGGTAAGGGGGAAACCATAATGCCGCCAGTTTCCGTTTGCCACCAGGTATCAACAATCGGGCAGCGTTCGTTACCGATGATGGTGTGATACCAGATCCAGGCTTCTGGGTTAATCGGTTCACCAACAGTGCCCAACAAACGCAAGGAAGACAGATCATGTTGGCGGGGCAGGGCATCCCCACTTTTCATAAAGGCGCGAATCGCCGTCGGGGCCGTATAGAAAATGGAAATCCGATGCCGAGCGATCAGCTCCCAAAAACAATCGGGCTTAGACGGTCGGGGGGCTCCTTCGTACATAAAGATGGTGGCCCCATTGGACAAAGGGCCGTAGACGATGTAGCTGTGCCCCGTAATCCAACCAACATCAGCAGTACACCAATAAATATCTTCTTCCCGCAGATCAAAGATCCACTGACAGGTGATGTGGGCGTAGAGGTTATAGCCGCCGGTGGTATGGACAACGCCTTTGGGTTTGCCGGTGGTACCGGAGGTGTAGAGGATAAACAGCATTGCCTCTGCATCCATCGGTTGGGCAGGACAGTCCTCGCTGACGGTAGGGGCCAGTTCATGCCACCAAACATCTCGGCCTGGGGTCATCTCCACCGCTTGCCCCGTCCGCTGCACCACCAGGACTTTTTCAACACTGGATACTCCTTCCTCCAGCGCCAGATCCACCTGGGGTTTCAGAGGAATGATGGCATCTTTACGCCAACCCCCATCAGCTGTAATCACTGCTTTGGCTTCCGCATCCCGAAGCCGATCCTTGAGAGCCTCAGCACTAAAGCCTCCAAACACCACTGTATGAGCCGCCCCAATCCGAGCACAGGCCAACATGGCCATTGCTGCCTCTGGAATCATCGGCATGTAAATCCCCACCCGATCCCCAGCTTGGATTCCCAACGCTTTGAGGCCGTTGGCGAAGCGACAGACCCCCTGGTGGAGTTGCTCATAGGTAAAGGTGCGAATAT
>JAUQVI010000196.1:0-6812 GCA_039794885.1 Thermostichus sp. DG02_5_bins_236 | reverse complement strand
GCGGTAACGGTGGAGGCCCACAAAGCGGGGATGGCAGCCGGTCTGGGAGCCAAGTGCGAGTCGGAAGTGCGGGCTGCCATGGAAGAACGGATCTGCGCTCAGCAGATGGGCCTTGCCTATAGCAGCATTGTGACGGTGCATGGGGAGGTTTTGCACAACGAGGCCAGTTATCACCCGCTGCAACCGGGAGATCTGCTCTTGGCGGATGTGGGGGCAGAAAGCCGCTTGGGTTGGGCGGCGGATGTAACGCGCACTTGGCCGGTTACGGGTCATTTTTCCTCCACCCAACGGGAACTCTATGAAGTGGTGCGCCAAGCTCACGATGCTTGTATTGCCCAAGCAGCTCCGGGAGTGGAGTATCGAGATTTGCACCTGTTGGCGGCTCAGGTGATGGCCGCCGGTTTGGTGGAGCTGGGCATTTTGCGCGGGGATCCCCTGACGCTGGTGGAGCGGGATGCCCATGCCCTGTTTTTTCCCCATGGGGTGGGGCATTTGCTGGGACTGGATGTGCACGATATGGAGGATCTCGGGGATCGGGCCGGCTATGCGGCGGGGCGGCAACGGAGTCAGCGCTTTGGGTTGGGCTACCTCAGGCTGGATCGACCGTTGCAGGCGGGTATGGTGGTGACGATTGAGCCGGGGTTTTATCAAGTGCCGGCGATTCTGGAGGATCCGGAGCGGCGACAACGCTACAAGGATTGTGTGAACTGGGAACGGTTGGCTCAGTTTGTCGATGTGCGAGGCATTCGCATTGAAGATGATGTGCTGATTACTGCAAGCGGTTGTGAGGTGCTGACGGCAGCTTTACCCACCCACCCGGAGGCGATTGAAACTTGCGTCTTGGGGTGAAGGGGATGCGAGACGTACCGCGGCGGATTTTGATCTGTCCGGATAGTTTTAAGGGATCCCTAACGGCAACAGAAGCGGCGGAGAGCATTGCCAGAGGGATCCGCCGTGTTTTGCCCGCTGCTGTGGTGGAGCAGATCCCCCTAGCCGATGGGGGGGAGGGAACCCTGGAGGTGCTGTTGAGGGTGCTGGGGGGAGAGAAAAAAGGCCTGTGGGTAACCGGCCCGCTGGGGGAGCCGGTATGGGCGGAGTATGGGGTACTGGCCGGCAGTCGGCTGGCTCTACTGGAACTGGCCCAAGTAGCCGGCCTAACCTTGGTTCCCCCGGAAAAGCGGGATCCCACCCGTACCACTACCTATGGGTTGGGAGAGCTATTCCAGGTTGTCTGTCGGAAATCGTGCGCACCCGGAGGACGTACTCCGATCCCAGAGATTTGGATAGGGCTTGGGGGATCCGCCACCGTGGATGCAGCAGCAGGTATGGCGCAGGCACTGGGCTACCGCCTGCTGGATGCTGCTGGGGATCCCATTGGCCTGGGGGGAGGAGAACTGGCTCGTTTAGAGCGTATTGAGCCACCGGCCCGGCGCCTTTGGCAGGGAAAACGCATCCGTGCTCTGTGTGATGTGCAGAATCCTCTCACTGGGTCACTGGGGGCTGCTGCTGTCTTTGGGCCACAAAAGGGGGCTACCCCCCTGCAGGTGCAACAGCTGGATCATGCCTTGCAGCACTGGGCCAGCTTGGTGGAGCGGGACTTAGGCCAAAGCGTGGATCGGATCCCTGGCGCCGGAGCAGCGGGAGGAGCCGGTGCCGGTTTGGTTGCCTTTCTGGGGGCTACCCTAGAATCTGGGATCCGCCTGCTGTGGCAGCAAGCCTCTCTCCAGGAGCGTATTCAGCACTGCGACCTGATCGTCACCGGAGAAGGCCGACTGGATGAACAAAGCTGCATGGGGAAAGTGGTGGGGGTTGTGCTGGAAGAGGCGGTTTTGGCTGGTAAACCTCTCTTGATCCTCTGTGGGCAGGCAACCGCAGCCGCCCGAGCTAAATTGGCAACTTATCCGCTCCCGGTTGATATTGGCGTCATCTGTGATGGCCCTCCGGGCCTTGTGGAGCAAGAGTGGATCCCAGATGTGGCAGAGGCACAGCAGCAGGCCAGTCTCTATCTGGAGCAACTAGCAGCCCGCAAGTTCCAGGAACTTCTGCAGCAGGAACCGGGGAGCGCCAAAGTATAATAGCTTGAATAATCTGTTTTTTAGGACATCATGGCCAGTATCGAGTTCTCCCCCGGTATTCAGGAAGTGCCCACCAATGTGCGGGTATTGAAATCCAAGACGGGCAACCGTGGATCCGCTATTTTTCGCTTTGAGGATGTGAACTCCGATACTCAAAATATCCTCGGAATGACGATGATCGATGAGGAAGGGGAATTGACCACCCGCGACATCAAAGCCAAGTTCTTGAATGGAGAATTTAAGGCCCTAGAAGTGACCTATGACATGGACAATGAGGCAGAATGGGAGCGCTTCCTACGCTTTATGGAGCGCTTTTCTGCTAGCAATGAAATGGGCATGGCCTAGCCTTGGGAGACAAGTGAGATTGTCGGTGACGGTGAAGTGGTATAGCGACAGGAAAGCTTAGGCTCGACACCAACAAATTTCAACTGTCTGCTGCATTTGAATGGTAATCTTCAGCCCCCAGAGATCCCTTATCTCATCATCAGCAATTGATCAGGGCTGGCAACACAACGTTGCCCATCATCCGCCACAGGTAACCTTTGCATCAATTTTGCATCAATACTGAGTTACTTTCGTCTGGTGTGCATGGGCGTTGTTAGCTGCAATCGCTTGCTTCAGGGAACTTACATAGTGCGTTACCCAAAATTTACCGTTGAGGTAGTGGTAGCTGAAGTGGGGAACCCTTAACTAAAAGGAATTTTTCCCGATATCAAGAATTGCTCAATCCACCTTGCGCGAAAGGTCTGATCCACAGACACCTATCGACTCAACTGCTAATCTTCAACAAGGGAAAGGAGAGTGGCCCCAAGGACAATATTGGTCGTCCCAATCAGGCTGTCATCTTGGTCTTCTCCCGAAAAGATGAGGTGTAGACCGACGACAACCAACAGAGAGGATATTCATGCTCAACTTACATAATCGCCCGAAGAATATACCAACTTGCCACGGATTCATGCCTTCACCTTCCTAAAAGATTAAGCTTTTACTAACGGGCAAAGTGAGATCAAATGGGTGTATCTCAAATACGTGATGAGTATTTATGCACAAGCATCTAGGTAGCAAAGCACCATTCAGATAGGCACATCGATGTTGGAGCACCTTGGGGACATGGCTGGCCTGCCATTGTACTCCTGCTAGCTTCACTCGTAGTTCAATCTGCTTGAATAGCGACCAGATCCCACCACTTTTCCCGCGGCAAGTAGCCTCTAAAAGCACTCTCTTCCCGACAGCGTTGCTGAGCTAAAGAGTCCATGACCTCCTTGACTTTTCCCTGCCTAGCATGTCTGGTTCCGTTGCTGTGGGGTGGCCAAAACCTTATGGGCATTCTCCATTAAGTGAAACCAGTCAAGAACTTCTTGTCGTTGCTGGGCAGTCCCCATCTGGGCAAACAGCGACCAGCTCCCCTCATGACCATCGCCAAGGCAGGTGACAGAGTCTGTCCAAGGTTGAGCATTCACCCAAGCCAGGAGGCTGACATTATCTTTAGAGGTAGCTGTGTAGAGAAAAAAAAGCCAATTTGAGGAGAGACATGCTTCTGAGTCAAGGCTCTGACAGATTTTTCAATATCTTCGAGGTTAGAGAATTTTGGCAATGGCATCCAGATGATGTTGGAGTTCGGCAGAGGTCTGCTCATCCAGAAGTAGGGTGTTGAACTCTACCATTGTCTCCTCCACTCTTAAATGCCTCACCGAGTATTTGTACTCATCGCAAATGTGAGATGCACCCTGCTCCGGAGCATAGCTGTTGCATTCAATCCTAAGTCAGTTCACAAGGAGAAAGAGCTTATGGATATTGAATCCTCATCAGATTCTCTAGATATTGCTCAACAACTTTTCCACTCAAGTAAATACAGAGAAGCAGAAAACAAATGCAGAGAGATTCTCAAGAAAGAGTCAGACAATATACATGCACTATTTTTGCTTGGACAAATCCTCTGGATGCTGGAAAACAAAGAAGAAGCTGCCGTCTACTTCAACCAGTGTGTCGAGCTTAATCCAAGAGCAATCGGAGCAATTCGCTACTTAGGGCTTTTCTTCTCAGAAAAGAAAGAGTATAGAATGGCTAAAGACTATTTTGAATATATTTTATCAATCAAGGAAGATGCTACTTCTTATCATAAACTCTCAGTTATTTATCTTTTATCTGGCTCTACCGAAAAAGCATACTCTTACTCTAGGAAAGCTGCTTCTCTAGAACCCGAAAACAGAGCCATTAGCCAACAGCAACTTATAATTAGTCTTTATTGTAGCTATCTGCACCCCAGAGAGATATTCGAATTACACCTAGATTGGTCAAATCGACAGCTCAACTCTATTCTTCCATTGAAGCCTAGAGTTAGAGAAAATAAATCTTTAGATGAAAAGATTAAGATTGGATATGTGTGTCATGATACTTTCAAACAATCAGTTAGCTTTTTCTTTGAACCGGTCATAAAGAATAGTGATCGTTTAAGGTTTCATATCACAGTTTATGCAACCTATCCAAAAGAAGATGCTTATGCACAAGGACTTAAGACCCATGTTGATTGTTGGAGGAATGTAAGTTCTCTTGAAGAAAAGGAGATAGCAGAGATTATTTATCAGGATAAGATTGACATCCTTGTTGATGTAACTGGTCACACTGCACCGGGATCGAAAAATAATAAGTTACTAACATTTGCCTACAAGCCTGCTCCCATTCAAATGAGCTGGCTTGCCTATCCTGCAACCACTGGACTTAGAACCATTGACTATCGAATCACCGATCAGTGGGCTGATCCGATTGGGATGACCGAAACTTACCATACAGAAGAGCTAATTCGTCTCCCTCAAGGCTTCCTTTGCTATCAGCCGGAGCCAGATTCTCCTGAAATATGCGATGCTCCTTGTCAGTCCAACAGTTACATAACATTTGGTTGCTTTACATTCCAAGGGAAAATAACCCCTGAGGTTATCAAGGCTTGGTCTCTAGTCCTCAAGAATGTCAAAGATAGCAAGCTATGTCTAAAATACAAGTATTTTCAGAGCATAGATATTCGATCTGCTTTCTTGGAGCGATTTTCAGATAACGGTATCGAAACCAGCCGCATTCAATTTCTTGACTTTCAACCTTTGTATTCTGATCACTTAGACTGTTATCGATGTATAGACGTTGCTCTAGATCCTTTCCCCTATAATGGAACTACTTCTACACATGAAGCTTTATGGATGGGTGTTCCTGTCATTACACTGGCGGGAAGTGATCATCGCTCCCGTGTTGGTGTTAGCATTCTATCCAGACTAGGCCTTCCAGAACTTATTGCCCATTCCATTGAGGAATATATTCAGATTGCTATTGAGCTTTCAGCAAATAGAGAGAGAATTCAGGAGCTACGGCAAACACTGAGGCCGAGAATGCTAAACTCTCCTTTGACTCAAGCTAAGGCCTTTACCACTCAGCTAGAAGCAGAGTACATACGGCTGTGGGAGAATTTTTGCAACCCCTAGAACATGAGGTGCGGTATGGGTAAGAAACTTGGCTTGGCCCTAGGTAGTGGTGGAGCGAGAGGATGGGCTCACATTGGCGTGATTCGTGCGCTAGAACGGGCGGAGATCCCGATCGACTACATTGCCGGAGCCAGTATTGGGGCTTTTGTGGGGGCCATTTATGCCGCAGGGGAACTGGATGAACTGGAAGAATTTGTCCGGGATCTCAATTGGAAGATGATTCTATCTCTCTTTGATGTGGTATTCCCCACCTGTGGACTTTTGGATGGCAATAAGATTTACGACTTGCTCACTGAACATCTGCAAGAATTGTGCATCGAAGAAGCCGGGATCCCGTTTTGTTGTGTTGCCACCGATCTGATTACAGGGAAAGAAGTTCAGTTGCGTTCTGGTAAAATGGCCGATGCTGTACGGGCCAGTATTTCTATTCCTGGAATCTTCACTCCCTTGCAGTACGAAGGTCGTTACTTAGGGGATGGGGGCATTGTCAATCCGGTTCCGGTACAGGTGGTGCGAGAGATGGGGGCGGATATTGTCATTGGGGTGAACCTCAATCATGTGGATCCCGTTGATTTGGAACCTCAGCCAGAAGAAACGGAAGTGGAAACGGAAGTGGAAGAAACCTTTCAGCGTCGTCAACGGCTCAATGCCACAGGGGAAGTGATTGAAGAAGAAACCAACTTCATCACCCGCATTCGCAAACGCTATCGATCCTTGCAAGAAGGGATCCAAGAAAAAATTAGCCAATGGATCCCGGATGAGCCAAGTGGTCCGAATATTTTTGATGTGATTGGAACAACTCTGAACGTCATGGAGCAGAGCATTACTCGCAGCATTTTAGCCCAGTACCCACCGGATCTGCTTTTGCAACCTAAGCTCAGTCAGTACAGTATTTTTGATTTTCATGAGGCAGATGCTATTATTCGAGAAGGCTATCGTCAAATGCGCAGGGCAATTCCAGAGCTGTGTAAAAAATTGGAAAGCTAAGGGATCTAAATGATCTAAATATTGAGCAACTCTACGCTGGCTACCTACTCAATCGGAATGAATTGCAACAGGGATCCCATCGGAATCAAATGAGCCGGCACAGCATCCCCACCCGCAACCCGATGGGCCATCAACAAACAGCGATCATGGGCGGTCAGGCTAAACACAGCCTCAGAATTAGCCTCTGTTTTGAGTTGGGGATCCCTGACAAAAGTTAGCCGGGCCAACACCGTCAAAAGCTGATCTTGATGGGCCAAATCTGCTCCAAAGCGAGTCCGCTCTT
>JAUQVI010000195.1:0-6840 GCA_039794885.1 Thermostichus sp. DG02_5_bins_236 | reverse complement strand
AGATGAAATAATCTGACCACTTTTGTTTGAGAGGGTTAAAAATCGGCTCAATACCTTAGGTCTCTGGAGCAATGCCAGCAACAAAGGTGTATTTCCTTTAATATGGGTAAAAATGCGATCTAATTATCTGGTCGTATCTAATTCATTAAGTTCATCAGGAGTGAGTTGTTCAACTTTTTTCTTTTCGAGAAGGCTTTCCATCCGTAATTAGAGAGAAGTGCTAAGCTTGAATAATATCCAGTTATCAGCTTTTTTAAGCTGGATTTCATGAACTAGAGAAGAAGGCTTGTTAGGTGAAGCAATTATCTGATCTCTGATGCCTACTTTTTGAGGAAAATACAGATCAACATTAACATCGAGGCTAACCATTAACTCAAAGTGGCTACGGGTTGGGAGTCGGCTAGGAGCTGTTGCGTTTGTAAGTCAGTGATGGTGGCCAACAAACGACGGGATCCATCCACTGCAAATTCGATGCGGATGCGATCTTCTCCAGCGCGACCGGGGGGGTGCAGTCGGGCCAAACAAATGGGTTGCGGCAGGGATTCGGGGCTAGGGGATTGGGCCAAGGAGCGAAAATCCGTTTGCCGGGTCAACTGACGGCTGCTCATGCGCCCTAACTCGTCATAAATCACTTCAGACTGCGCCACCTGAGCCACTTCTCCCACATCCAGACGAATCTCCGTTTGGCCGTCGTTGGCTACCTGCAAAATGAGGGGCTCCGGTCGCTGACAGGGATAGGAGCTACCGCGCTCAAACAGAGGGTAATAGCTATAACTCTTTTGTATGGGATCCCAAAGGCGAATGGCGTAGCTGTGGTGCAGATGGTCATCCAGCTTCACCTGGCGACCCAGTTGCAGAGCGCCCATGGCCACGGCATCGAAGGGACGCTCACATTGAACTCGTTTTTTACCGAAGTAGGAACGGAGCAGGTCTTGCACCATTGGAAGCTGAGAGCTGCCCCCCACCAAAAGCACCTGCTCAATTTGGGTTTTGCCGAATCCTTTTGCCTGTGCCGTCAGGAGAATTTCATCTAGGCAATAGCGAATTTGATCCAACAGATGATGAGTTTCGAGGATTTCCTCCAGCGCCTGGCGATCCAACTTCAGCTCATAAGCGATCAGAGTATCGTCATCAAACCAACTGCTCACGGCTTCGCTTTGGGTGGAGAGAGTGATCTTGAGTTGTTCTGCCCCCTCCAACAGGTTCAGCCAACCTAGGGATCCGATTTGGACACGGCTCAGGCCCAGTTGCTGCAGCAGATACTCGGCAATCCAGGTATCGATATCCAACCCGCCCACGTAGGCATCTGACTTGGCGATCACCTCCGCTTTCAGAGTGGGATCCCCCGGTTGGGGAGCAAGGGTACGCACCAGGCTGAGATCGAGGGTGCCACCGCCAAAATCCACCACCAGAACAATCGCCCCCGGCTGAGCAACGGCATAGCCCAGCGCAGCTGCGGTGGCTTCATCGACAATTTGAATGGGATCCCAACCATAGGCACTGGCCACACCCCGGATCCAACTGAGATAGCGCTCGAAGGAGCCGACGGGAGCTGTGAAGACCACCCGTTCTGGTTGTAGCTGCTCTTTTGGGAGAGCCTCCATCACTGCTTGCAAAAAGGCTTGTGCGACGGTTTCAGCGTTGTAGCGTTGACCATCCAGAAGACGAGGGGGAGGAACGAAGTCTGCCACCAACTCCCGCTTAAACCCCTGGAATAACCGCTGCGGATCCACCGCCCCCCAACGGCCTGAGCGCACAGTTTCTCCGATCAACAGTTGATTGGATCCCTTGACAAATACGAGGCTAGGAATAGCAGAGTGGGCTTGCCCCTGACGGGAAAGACCGGGAAAGGTGAGGGTATGGGCGCATTCATGGACGGGATCCCAGCAGCAGACGACGGTATTGCTGGTACCGAAGTCAATGGCCAGCGTGGTGGAGGTTGCCATTTTGCTACGGGAGGTGCGGATCCCCATCAGCTCAATCCTCCCGGCAGAGAGCGGCTCACCTTGGCTGGGCAGAGGATGTATTCCCCCTGACGGTAGCCGACAAAGCGAATGTAAACGGGATCCCCCGGTTGAATATCCGGTTGATCCGGCTGGTGCAGTTGCGGGTGAAAGGGGACGGCCTCCAGGGGGCTGCCAATCGCTTCGTAACTCCAGTGGTGGAGCAGGGCATCGAGGGAGCGGAAGAGAGCCGTGACATTCTGGGCGGGCCAGTCAGGTTTGCGTTGGGCGATCTGGCGAATGGTGGGATAGCTGGTGAGCAAGGGCTGGAGCAGTGAGAAGGTTGCGTCTGGGGAAGAGAGGGAATGGGTTGGTGGCTCGGGTTTATTTGGGGCTTGACTGCTGAGAGGGATCAGATCAAACAGAGATGCCAACTCCCAATTTAAGGCTAACGCCAGCTGTTGCAGTTGTTCCAACCGCAGGGATCCCCACTCTCCTCGACGCAGATGAGTGATGGCCCGCCGACTGACACCCGATTGCTTGTGCAAAGCTTGCCAAGAAGATATCCCTAGAGTGTGCATACGCTGGCGCAGGGGTTCGTCTAAGGGGTTCATGCGCTTACCCAATCAGCTCATCAATACCCCCGTTGCAAAAAATACCTTAGGAGGAGCAGCTATACCCTCTAGCCGGTTTAGAAAAGGGGGTGTTAGATCTCGAAGTCTAGCGTGATATCTATATCCAAAGGATATTTGGGATCCACCTGATCAAGGCTAGGCCCGGTTTAGGGATCCCTGAGGATGTCACAGCCCCTTCGGATACCAATCGGCAGCGGTCGGGATCCCTGACACAGATCGGTTTGCTTGTTGTTGCTCCACCAACCGACAAAACTCTCGCTCGAAAGTGACCAGGGCACGGTTGGTTTTCCCCCCCAGGTAAAGGCCCAACTCCGTCTGCAAGGCCCAGATTTGGCTGTGGCTGAAGTAGCTCATTACCACCCCGATCATTAGTAGTCCAAACCCGAGATAAACCCAAGGGATGCCGGGATCCGATTTGATTTGTAAGCCGGTAGCCCCAATCACCTCATCCAGATACAGGGTCAGTTGATCATCGAGAGCCAAACTCATGCCCTGGCGCAGGGATCCGATCCATTGGCCGTCATTGTTGTAGAGCAGTCCCGTCCCTTGTAAATCAGGCAAAAGTAGGGTCAACCCCTGACTCAGATCCGGCTTGGTGGGTACAAAAGCTCCCCAAAGTTTGTTACCTGCCTCGGTGCGCACAGGTACCACGGGAATTTGAAAGCTGGGGCTGTTGTTAACACGGATACGGGCGCTATCAATGCTCCAGTCTGCTTGATAGAGGGTGATCCCTTGGTAGGAGAGGGGATGGTTGACGGAGATTGTTTGCCGTTTGACCTCCTTACCCTGCTCCAGAATTGAGAGATCCGAGTAAAACTGCTTAATACGACCCTCAGGAGAATAGTCAATCCAGAACTTATTCACCTGAATTTGCCAGGTGGGCAGATGAGCACGGGCCAGCTCCCCGGCGCCAGTGAGGTGTTGAATGGGGGCAATACTGCCGCTCGGGAGCAATTCTTGGGCCTTAAAGCCGCTGATGCTGCCCCAAATGGCACCTAGGAGAATCAGTAGCATACTGACATGCACCAAAATAGGGCCGATTTTGCCGATCAACCCCTTACGGGCATAGAGACGATCTTGCTCCTGAAATACGGCATAGCCCTGTTGCCGCAGTTGTTCCGGGATCCCTTGTAAGGTCTGTTGGGGGAAATGGGTGTGAAAGGGCAAGCGCTGAAAAGATTGCGGACGGGTAAAGTAGCTCCAACGGCGGGCTACTTTCAACATCGGCCATTGACGGGTAAAGGAACAAGCCGTAAGGCTGCCGCCAAACAGGATCAAAATCGCCAAGAACCAAGGGGTGCGATAAACATGATCCAAGCCCAGGTTGAGGATTACCCGCCAGGTAAGAAAGCCAAACAAGGCCGGATGCTCGGGATAGTTGGCTTGATAAAAGGCTGCTGTTTCATCCTGTTCAATGACTGTACCTGTGGCGCTCAAGAGCGCAATCACCAGTAACAGACCAATTGCCAAGCGCAAATCCGCAAGCAACGGCAACAGTTCATGGCGAAAATACCGCCGCACAGAAGAAACCAGAGCCATGGGCACGTCAACCTAAGCAAAATTGATAGGGGAAGTCCAGTCCACCGTTCTTGCTCCGCACCTTGCGTAGCACTATCTTAGCCCGCAGCGAGAGGGATCCCACTGCCGGCCCAAGCCGACAAGACGGTGAGGGTGCCAAACCCAATCAGTATGACTCCACTGGCGTAGGTCAACCAGCCCGACCAGCGCCGCAGCGACAACAGCTGTTTGAGGGATCCGGTAAACACCCCGGCCAAGACCAGGGGAGAAACCAAACCCAGACCATAAGCCAAGAGCAAACCAGCTCCCACCCACGGCCGACCGGTGGTGGAAACCCAACTGAGCAAAGCCACCAAAACCGGCGTGCTACAGGGAGAGGCCACCAAGCCAAAGGTTAAACCCAGCAGAAGGGCCCGACTTAGCCCCGGCCACTGCCCCGGAATTTCCACACGGTTGAACCAGTCGGGAAAGCGTAGCGGGAGCACCTCCAGCAGGTTCAGCCCCATCAGGATGGCCATCACTCCCATCACATAGGGCCAAAAGGAGCCCGTTTGTCCGTAAACCCGACCCAGTAAGGCAGCCCCCAAACCCAACAGTGTCAGGGTAAACGCAACCCCAACCGCAAACCCTAGGGACTGAACCAAGGCTTGCCAGCGGATCCCGGCGGTGGCTTTCTCGGAAGTGGGGGTATAGCCGCCGATATAACCGATGGTGATGGGGAGCATGGACAACATGCAGGGGGAAAGACTGGTGACCACGCCAGCCAAGCCGACCACCAGCAAACTAACAGGAGAAAGGTGCTGAAGCTGAAACTGAACCAGTTGGGTTGCCCACTGCTCCAGGTGATAGAGCCAAAGCTGTATACTATCTGTGCCCTCAAACATACAGGATCCGGATTCATTTCTTTGAGTCTAACAAGTGAGTCTGGCAAGTGAATGCAACCCAATCCAGAATCCCCAGCCAGCATCGATCATCATCTGTTAGAGCAACAATCCAGTCTGAATTGGGAAGGCCATCTAGCAGTGATTGGGAAGAACAGTTGGGCAAAACCTATTCTCACCGTTCAACAGGGATTGCTGTACTTCCATTGTCCTCTGAACTATCCTGTGAGCAGTTGTCAGAAATATCCATTAAACTTGAGTGTGTCTGGCACAGCTTTCTAGTACATTGTTGGATAGAAAGCACCATACTATGCTGTAGAAAAACAGGTGGCAAACCATAACTTTTTCATTGATTTTAGTCATAAATTGATTCTAGTTATGACTACTCAGAGCTAGATTTATTTTGTCCAACCATTGTAAGAGGTTTTCCAGTTGCTGAGTGGGGTGCATCATTCCCAACCCACGCACAGTTACTTTACCAGATTGATAAACAAAGCGAGGTTGCAAATGGGAGGGAAGAGTTTCCTTGAGGCGGTTCCAAGCGGGTTCTTCCATGGGTGTTTCTAGCAAAATATGCTCTTTGGCCGGTTTAATACGGGAAAAACCAAGGGAACGGGCTATTAGCTTTAACTCCATGACCCGCAGCAGTTCTTGAGTGGGTTTAGGTAACGGGCCAAAACGATCTTGCCATTCTTGGGTGATTTGAAAGAGTTCTACCCGAGAACCGGCTGTCGCCAGTTGTCGGTAGGCCTGCATTTTTTGATCTCCATCCGGTATGTAGCTTTGGGGGATCATTGCCGTAACATTGAGGTCAATTTGGGTGTCTTCCACCTGTGGGATTTCTTGACCACGAATTTCTTTAATAGCATCCTGTAACATCTCCAGATAAAGATCAAAGCCCACAGCATTGAGCTGACCGGATTGCTGAGTTCCCAGTAGATTTCCAATGCCACGAATTTCCATGTCTCGCATCGCCAATTGATAACCGGATCCCAGTTGTGTAAACTCCTGAATGGCCCGTAGCCGTTTGCAGGCATCCTCACTGAGGATCCCATCTTCTCGGTAGAATAGCCAGGCATGGGCTTGGATCCCGGATCGACCTACCCGGCCCCGCAATTGGTATAGCTGTGATAGGCCAAAAGCCTCAGCATTTTCGATCAAAATTGTATTTACCCTGGGGATATCCAGCCCCGATTCGACAATGGTGGTACAGACGAGAATATCAGTTTCGCCGTTGTTAAAGCCCAACATGGTGGATTCCAGTTCACCTTCTGGCATTTGTCCATGGCCGATGGCAATGCGAGCTCCTGGTACCCATTCCCTCAGTTTGGCGCTAGTTTCTTCAATGCCTTCGATGCGGTTGACTACATAAAAGATCTGTCCACCCCGATCCAATTCCTGTCGAATAGCGGTGCGAATTACTTCAGGATTATAGGGGGAAAGATAAGTTTTAATCGGGCGACGGGAAGGAGGAGGTGTTTGAATCAGGCTCATTTCTCGCAGGCCGGAAAGGGCCATGTAGAGAGTGCGGGGGATCGGTGTAGCAGTGAGGGTGAGGACATCTACCTGCGTTTTAAGAACCTTGATTTTTTCTTTTTGGTTGACACCAAAGCGCTGTTCCTCGTCAATCACCAGCAGGCCGAGATCCCGGAAATGGACATCTTTTCCCAACAACTGATGGGTGCCAACTATAACATCCAATTCTCCACTTTTGAGACGGGATAGAATCTCTTTTTTCTCTTCATTACTTCGGAAGCGATTGAGTAAGCCTACTTGAATGGGGTAGGGGGCAAATCGTTCTTTTAAGGTGTGATAATGTTGTTGGGTCAGGATAGTCGTTGGCGCTAGGAGAGCAACTTGCTT
>JAUQVI010000194.1:0-6852 GCA_039794885.1 Thermostichus sp. DG02_5_bins_236 | reverse complement strand
GTCAATGTCTCGGGGGAAATGCGTCTAGAACGCTGGCGCTGGGATCCCCGCAGCAGCAGCTACCAACGTCAGGCAACTCTCCGGCAACAGACCTTTCCAGTTGACAACGGCACAGGGATCGTAACGCTGAATTTGCCCGTTGACCTGGAGCCTGGAGACTATCGAGTTCAATTGACAGCACAGGATGCCCAAGGGAGGCGAGCCCAGGATATCAGCTACCTGTGGGTGGTAGAGCCCGGTAGCCCCCTGCACAGCTGGGGAGCAACCCCAAGCTTAGAGATTATCCCGGATCGGCAGATCTATGAGGTGGGGGAACAAGCGCAACTGTTGATTGTCTCACCGGTGCCGGATGTGACTGTACTGGTGGGCATTGAGGGATCCCGATTGCATCAGGTGCAGGTGCTCCCTTTACAAGGCCATACCGCCACCTTGACCCTCCCCATCACCGCCGAGCACCGCCCCAACATCTACGCCACGGCCACCGTCATCGGCCCGGAGCGACGGCTGTACCAAAATGAAACCCTTCTGCGGGTTTCTCCTGTGGATCGTTTCTTGCAAGTTGAGATTGAAACCGACAAACCCAGTTATCAACCCGGGGAAACCGCTCAAATCCAGATCCGCACCCGCGATGCCCAGGGCCGGCCCGTCAGTGCTGAAGTGGGGTTGGGCATTGTAGACAGCGCCATTTACCTGCTCCGCCCGGATCCCACCCCGGATATCCGCCGCTTCTTCTACGGGCGCCAGTACAACCAAGTTACTACGACCACCTCTTTTCCCCAGCAGTACCCCGGTGGGGCCGATAAGCTGGCCAACCAAATCCGCCAGGATTTTCAAGACACCGCTGCTTGGTTCCCCGATCTCGTTACCGATGCCAATGGCTTAGCTCAGGTGCAGGTGCGCTGGCCGGATAACCTCACCACCTGGCGCCTCACGGCTCGGGCTGCTACCACCGACACCCAAGTGGGATCCGCCCTCAGCAACCTCTTGGTGAGCAAAGATCTGCTGCTTCGTCTGGCTGCCCCCCGCTTTTGGCAAGTGGGGGATACCCTGACCTTGGCGGCCATTGTGCAAAACCGCACCGATCAGCCCCAGCAGGTGGAGGTGCGCCTAGAGGTACCGGGAAACTTACAGCTGCAGGGCCATCCTCGCCAACGCATCAGTGTGGCAGCCCAGGGAGCCGAACGAGTGGAATGGCCGCTGCAGGTGCTGGGGGCCGGAGAGACTACAGTGCGCGCCTGGGTGGAGGGAAGCAGGCTCCAGGATGCTCTGCAACTCACCCTCCCCAGCCAGCCTTTTGGAGCGGTGCAACGCTTCTCGGAATCTGGACAACTGCCGGGATCCACCCCTCTGAGCTTATCCTTGCCATGGCCGCAGACCTGGGTAGCGGGATCCCGACACGCTCGTCTGGAATTGGCCGCTAGCCCCCTGGCAGCTCTGCTGGGGCCGCTGGATTACCTGGTGGAGTTTCCCTATGGCTGTACCGAACAGACCTTGAGCCGCTTTTTGCCCGCTTTGGCCGTGGATTTGGCCGGCCAACGATTGGGACTCAGCTTAGGCTCGGCCACCTTGGAGCAGCTGCCTAAAGTGTTACAGGCAGGGTTACAGCGGCTGGAAGCATCCCAAAACTTTGATGGCGGCTGGGGCTGGTGGGCCTACGACAGCAGTAACCCCTATCTAACCGGCTACATCCTGCAGGGACTTTCTTTAGCCCAAGCTGCCGGTTATTCCCCCAAAGGGTGGCAGGTGGAACGGGCCTTAAACTACCTAAGGGAGCAGCTGAGTCAGCCGCAAACCCTCTCCCCCGATCTGCGAGCCTTTGTTATCTACAGCCTCGCCCTTTGGGATCCCTCTGGTTCTTCATCGGCAATGCCTGCTTTAGAGCAGCTTTCCACCTGGGGTTTGGCTTACCAAGGCTTAGCTGCCCTGCAACGGGGTGAAGCGAACCTGGCCCAAATTGCCTTAGATCAGGCCCTAGAACGGCACCAACTAGACCCGCAAGGAGACTGGTTTATCCCCCCCCTGATCTCCGCCCCACCAGCAGCCTTCAACGAGCGCTCCACCTATGAGGAGATGGAAGTGGTGGGGCCCTTGTTACAGTTGGCCACCCAATTGCAGGATGCACGGGCAGTAGAAATGGCAACAGCTATTCTGCAACAGCAGCAAAACAACCGTTGGAGCACCACCAAAGCCACCGCCGATGCCCTCCTCGGCCTCACCACCTATTACCAGGCCCAGCTGCAGCAAACCCCCGGTCCGGGGGAAGTCTTGGTTTTCAACGGCACAACCGGATCCCCAGTTGGTCGCTGGCAAGCCACTGCAGACAATCCTCGCCAGGTCATCGAGCTGGCAGATAGGGATGTGGATACCCTCAGCAGCCTGCGACTGGAAAAATCCGGCCCTGGCCCCCTTTACTACAGCCTGACGGGAGAAGCCTTTACTCCCACTCCCGAGCAACCCCAAAGCCAGGGATTTACCGTAACCCGCAGTTACTTCCGCCTGCAACCGCAGCGCCAAGCCAATGGGCAAATCCTTTATCGCCAACAGCTCCTGCAAGCGGGGGACTCTGTGCCAGCCGGAGAAATGCTCTTGGCCCGGCTGACGGTGGTGGCCGCACAAGACAGCCACTACGTGCTGATTGAGGATCCCTTACCCAGTGGAGCGGAGATTACCTCTCAGGATCCGCGACTGCTCACCGGCTCTGAACCTGACTACTGGTGGGACTGGTTCTGGACCCACCAAGAAAATCGGGAGGATCGGGTGGCCTTCTTCAGCACCTTCCTGAAAAAAGGCAGCCACGAGTTTGTCTATCTTTTCCGTCCCGAAATTCCCGGCCAATTCCAAGTTTCACCAGCCTCTGCCGAGGAAATGTATGATCCCAGTCGCCATGGCCGCAGCGCCAGCCACTTCCTTAGGGTTGTTCCCTGAAGGTTGCCAAAAATGTCAGAATCCTAGCCCACTTCCCCCAATCAAAGTCCCAAAATCCGGGATCCCTTGTACAAAGGAGGGGTAAATCACTGCTCTTCATGCACTGCCCAGGGATCCTACTGGTGCTGGCATCCACCCTGTTGCTGGCACTACAAAACGTCATTCTCAAGCTAATTTTCCATCCCCATCCCGTTTGGACTGCGCTGGGGGGATGGGTACAGCCGTCTCCGCTTCACTCGGTGGTGTTGTTGCATGTACGCACGGGGTTAATGATGGTCTTGTTGATGGCTTTGGCCCCTCGACTTTATCCTGCGCTGGGTTCAACTCTCCAGTCGGTGCTGGCCAGGATCCCGTCTCAAGCCAAGCCCTTCAATCGCCTGTCCGCAGGGTTGAGCAGTCTTTGTTTGTGTTTGGCCCTGATCCTGCTTTATATGGCCATTGGTCAGTTGCCGACCGGGGTTGCTGTCACTTTATTCTCCATTTACCCAGCCATCACCAGTGCTCTTGCTTGGTGGATGTGGCGGGATCCCTTTACCCTCTGGCGCGGCTTGATCCTGCTGTTAATCTTGGCCGGTGTGGCTTTAACGGGATTTGTCCCCACAGGTGTTTGGGCTCCCAATTGGTTGGGGATCCTCTCCGCTTTGGGGGCAGGCAGTTTGTATGCCGGGTATCTTCTTTTTGCCCAAGCTTCCCTTTCTCCCGATGCTGGTCGTCATACGCCTTTGCCGCCGCTGGTCTTTTCCATGCTCACTTTCATCGGTACTTGGCTTCTCACCGGTAGCATTGTCCTCCTCCGCCTAGTGGATATCACTTTCCAAAACGGTTGGGCAATCGGTTGGGTGAGTTTGCTCTCTGCCATGACTGCCCTGGCTGCCTATTTACTCAACAACAGCGGCATTCAACACATCGGCGCCGCAAAAGCCGCCATTATTAGTGCCAGTGGCCCCATCTTCACAGCTCTTTTGGGGTGGGTATTGCTGCGAGAAACCCTCGCTCTGCATCAACTGGTCGGAGCAACCTTGGTCACCTTGGGTCTGGTGGGCATTTCGCTCACCCCCCGTCCACGACAGCCTTAATCCCGACCTTGACAAAACATTCCGCTGTTGAACCCAACTGGGATCCCGGACTGGAGGGCATTGTTTTCCCACAAGACTTCACCAATGGGCCACCAAACTGCAACACTTCGTCAAAGTTCGCAAGGCTTCTGGAGAGCTGTGGTAGGATGCCTGCTGTCAATAAGACAGATCGCATTTGCATCGAGGAGAGAGCTTTGAGCCTGAGAGTTGCTGTTGTGGGAGGCGGGCCAGCCGGATCTTCTGCTGCTGAAGTTCTAGCCCGAGCCGGTATTGAAACCTTTTTGTTCGAACGCAAGTTGGATAATGCCAAGCCCTGTGGAGGTGCTATTCCCCTCTGCATGGTGTCAGAATTTGGCCTTCCCCCAGAGATCATCGACCGCAAAGTGCGCAAGATGAAGATGATTTCCCCTTCCAACTACGAAGTGGACATCAATTTGGACAATGAAGACGAATATATCGGCATGTGCCGCCGCGAGATTCTCGATGGTTTCTTGCGCAATCGGGCCCACGAGAAAGGGGCAGAACTGATTAATGGGAAAGTAATGCATCTGGAGATCCCGAAAAATGGCCGGGATCCCTACATTTTGCACTACAACGATTTTTCCGATGACTCCAAACAGGGTTTACCCCGCTCTTTGGCGGTAGATGTGGTGATTGGGGCCGATGGCTTTCACTCCAAGGTAGCAGAAGCGATCGATGCGGGTGACTACAACTATGCCTTAGCCTTTCAGGAGCGGATCAAAATCCCTGATGACAAAATGGCCTACTACGAAGATCGGGCGGAAATGTATGTAGGGGATGACGTTTCCACTGACTTTTATGCTTGGGTCTTTCCAAAATCCAATCATGTGGCTGTAGGCACCGGCACCATGAAAGTGAACCAAGCGAATATTCAAAAGCTGCAAGCCGGGATCCGAGCTCGGGCTGCCGAACGGATTCGGGGAGGGCAGGTAATCAAGGTAGAAGCCCACCCGATTCCAGAACATCCGCGTCCGCGCCGGGTGGTGGGTCGTGCGGCCTTGGTGGGGGATGCAGCGGGCTACGTCACCAAATCCAGTGGGGAAGGGATTTACTTTGCCGCCAAGTCGGGCCGCATGTGTGCCGAGACCCTTGTTGAGATATCCAACAGTGGAGCACGTATACCCAGCGAAAACGACCTGAAACTGTATCTCAAGCGTTGGGATCGCCAGTACGGCATGACCTACAAAGTACTGGATATTTTGCAACGGGTGTTTTATCGCTCCAATGCTACCCGCGAAGCCTTTGTGGAAATGTGTTCCGACAAAGATGTGCAGAAGATGACCTTTGACAGTTATCTCTACAAAACAGTGGTGCCCATGAACCCTTGGGTGCAATTGAAAGTTACAGCCAAGACCCTGGGTAGCCTGATTCGGGGCAATGCTCTAGCGCCCTAAGCTCAAGTTCTTCTCTTTACAAAACTCGGCAGGGGA
The DNA here is from genome assembly GCA_039794885.1 of Thermostichus sp. DG02_5_bins_236. GTDB lineage: Bacteria > Cyanobacteriota > Cyanobacteriia > Thermostichales > Thermostichaceae > Thermostichus. The sequence goes on along the minus strand of JAUQVI010000194.1, from coordinate 1,400 downwards.
TCCCACCCATTCTCAGATCGGGATCCCCTATTTTATTTGCCTGTTGAATGTTTAAGATAAAACTATATTTATTCGAAGCAGGAAGTGAAACCATGTTCACCTTCCGTGACCGCAATACCCGTGGCAAAAGCGATTGGGGTTGGGTAAACAGCCAACATACGTTTTCCTTTGGGGGATATTTCCACCCCTAAACACATCGGGTTTCGCGCCTTGCGAGTGATCAACGAAGATTGGATCGTACCTGGCTCTCGGTTTCCCAGTCATGCCCATCAAGATATGGAGATTCTCACCTACGTGTTGTCAGGCACTGCACTTCATACCGATAACCTCGGCCATCGCTCCCTGATTCGTTCCGGACAACTGCAGCGCATGACGGCAGGTACCGGCATCATCCACAGCGAAGACAATCCTTCCAGCGATGAAAAGCTGCACCTGCTACAAATCTGGATCGAGCCTGAGGAATTGGGTTTACTCCCCAGCTATGAACAAAAAGATATCCCGCTTGCCCCCGGCCAACTGCAGGTGATCGGATCCCGACAGGGAGGTGAACACGCCGACACCCTTCATCAGGATGCAACTCTCTATACCGGTCGTCTGGAAGCAGGAGATCGCATCGAGTACCAACTGAAACCAGGTCGCTACGGCTGGCTACAGGTGGTGCGAGGAATCGTACTCCTGAATGGGGGAAAGCTGCGCCAAGGGGATGGAGTGGCTCTCGTTAGGGAACCCGACCTTACTTTGGAGACCGATTTTGGGTCAGAGGTGTTACTGTTCGACCTGGCTTGATGATCTATACCTGAACGCCTGGGATCGAAGCTCCAAATGCCTCTGAATTCCAGGTGGTCAATCTACTGCCACTGAAAAGTGACGGTGACGCGATCCCAATTGGCCTCTGTCTTTAGGACATTGGCAAAGGCCCGTTCTCCGGCAGGCACGTCACTGGGCTCAAAACCCGCCACCCGGGTATCTACCACCTCTTCTCCCTGGTAAAAGCTAAAGCGAGCCTGAGCATTCAACACAGTGCGGGTACTGCGGTTGATGGCTTCCACGCTAAGACGACTACCGGCGCCCACTCGTTCTTCTCGAATTTGCCCAACGATAACGAAATCACCCGGATTGGCAGCAGATGCTGCTGGGGTTGCGGTAGGTTCAGGAGTAGGCGGCTGTTGAGCGGTCCCGCTTACACCGGGATCCGATTGCCGCAGCAGCTCCAAAACTCGAGCCAACTCCTGCTGAAAGAAAACAAAGGCCTCCCGCGATTGGTTGGCTACCTGGGCCAAAATGAGCCGATCTGACTCCTCTACCGGAATCTCCAGAAGAGGAGCAGCCCCACCCAAGGTGACTTGAATGCTGGCTACCTCTTGGTTAATAAACTTATCCAGGTAGGGAAAGATGTTGAG
>JAUQVI010000193.1:0-6855 GCA_039794885.1 Thermostichus sp. DG02_5_bins_236 | reverse complement strand
AACAGTTGCCGATCTGGAAACCAAAACCAGTACAGCAAGAGGCCGATGCTGAGAGCATAAAAACAGGTGCCAAAGCTACGCCGACCGACTCCATTTAAGCTCTGCAAAATCGCCACCCGATAGGAGAGCAGTGCCAGCGCCGCAAACACCAGAGAAAAGCTCACCCCCAACCAGCGGGGCACCTGTAAGGCCCAGGCCAACAGAATGATGTTGCCCACCCCGATGTGGATCACCTTACGCACCCATTCTCCATCCACCTTGCGGGCCCGCAGCCATTCCGCCAATGCAAAGACAGATCCCAGCCAGAGGCCATAGCACATGATCTGCTGGGTCAAACCCATGAAACGCTCTCACAAGGTGTTCAGGTAGCTGAGCAGGTCGGCCATTTCCTGGGGATCCACCTGGAACTGGGGCATGGGCGGGGTGTTGCCACTGGTTACTTGGTGAATGATAAAGCGCTCCGAGCGGCGGCTGCTCACACCGCGCAAACTGGGGCCGACTCGACCATCGGCTTCTTCTCCATGGCAAGCGGCGCAATTGAGGGCAAACAGGGATGCCCCGTGGTTCGCCTGCCCTTGTAAATTGAGGACAGATTCGGTGTAAGGATCCAATTTTGCCCCAGCGCCCAACCAAGCCCAGGTGAGCACCACCAACCCAAGGCTGATCAAGCCCCATCGAATTTTCTTTGTCCAGTTGCCTGTGAAGAGCTGCTTCCAGAACCTGAAGAAGGGTTGTAAGCGTTGCTGGGATTGAAGCCGCTCTTGCCCAAAGTCCACGAGGCTGCCGGGAGAGGACGGGCTGCTGTGGGATTCGGTGATGTCTGAGAGGGAGTGAGGCACAGACAATGCTGAGAGAAGCTGTTTCAAACGTTTACATTTCAACCAATACCATAGCCTAGGAGCCCGCTCCTGCCAACAATCTGTAACGGTATTTACTTTTTCTTAATGGTTTGTCGGGCATCATAGAACTCCTCTGCAAAGCCCAGATGGGGAAACAAACGGCGCATCACCTCCGCCTGTGCGAAGGGATCCCGGTTAAGGCTATGGATCGCATTAACCCAGTGAAATTGCTCCTGCAGACGGCGATACAGGGGCAAGCTGCCATAGAACACAACAACCAAGATCTGCTGCTGTTGGAGCGCATCTAGCACATAGTTGGGCAAGGGATCCTGGGCAAAGCATTGCACCATCAGTCCTGTGGCCTTGGCCAGGGCCGCTTCCAGCAGGGGTAGGGGTGTGAGGGCATCGCTACACAACGGGGGAATGCGTAAGGCCAATGGGATGCGCAGAGCGGGAGCCTCTAGACTGAGCTCGCCGCTGCCTAGGGGGGGATCCTGCCAAATCCAGTTCAACCAGCCGGGCTCTGCCGGTAAGGTCAGGGATTGGCCACCTTCCACACCCCCCCGGGCCATCGCCGCTTGACAAGAGGTAATATCCGGCTCCGCCAACAGGGATGCCAACTGTTCTGCCCCTTGTAGCCGAGAGGGCAAGCCGGGACGAACGCTAAACAGCTTGCCCAAGGCAGAATCTTTGGTGATCGGATCCCCTAACAACACGGGCTTGAGCTGTTCGGCTGGGGATCCCCGATGCAAGCCCGGATCGGTGCGCTCTGTTGCTCCCATCCACCCGGAAACAGTGGTGAAGTCGGTTTCTGCCAAGGCCGGCCAGACTTCTTGGAGCAAGGCAGATACCCCGCTCAAGGTTCGCTGCTTGGCCCGTAAAATGCGCGTTACCGATTGGGCAATCTGTGCCGGGTTCAGGGATCCCTGAGCGCTATACCCTTGCGCTTGGGATCCCGGTTGTAGTGCATCCAAAATGCCCTGTATCACCTGGACGGGGTCGGGAGGAGCCAGGATGAGATCTGCACCTGCCTGCAAAGCCCGCACCGCCAGCGTAGCGGGATCTGCAAGCTCCGCCAGAAACCCTTGATCCAGAGCATCAACAACGATCAACCCTGTAAACCCCCACTCTTGACGCAACAGTTGGGTGAGCCGTCCCGGCAGCAGGGTGATAGGCCAGCGCTCATCCCACTCCGGCAGCACCACATGGGAAACCAGGATCGCCCCCACCTGGTTGACCAACTGCCGAAAGGGCAACCAAAGACTGTCTTGCAACTGGGCTACCGGTAGAGTCAGCTGCGGTCGCCAGGGGGTATCCGTTGGTGTAGCAGCACCGAACTGAGAACTCCCCTGCCACAAATCCGCAGAAACCAATCCGGGAAAAGAACGGGCTGTCGTGAGGATGGTGCGGCCCGTATCCATAGCCGTCTGCTCACATCCGGCCACAAAAGCACGGGCCAAAGACAAAACAGTGGCAGGATCTTCGGCCAAAGCCCAAGCTTCTGCTCCTACCTGCCCGACCATCGGATTCAGTAACCAGTTGATGCCAACGGCCATTGCCTCGCGGCTGGTGATGCGCCCCCACTGCTCTGCCCAAGATTCGGCTTCCGTCCCCAACCGACTCAGCCCCAGGGGATGCGGGAAGACCGTGGCCCCCGCCAAAGCCAACCCTCGACTGGCATCTGCTGCCACCAAAAGCGGTAGGGCAGCCCACTCTTGCAACTGTTCCACCAGCAGGATCGCCTCTGCCACATGTCCATCCCGCAGCCAAACTCCACCGATGCCAACGTCCTGAATCAGCTTTTTTAACAGCTCTCGATTCGGGTAAGGACTCCCTTCCGCTGGGGTATGCAGGGATCCCAGACGGGCCGAAACCGGCACCACCAGCAGTTGCGCCACCTGACGTGCCAGCGATAAAGGCTGCTCAAACGGATGCAGCAGGGATCCAGACATACTCATCGGGAAGGAGGGAAGAGGAAGCTCTACATTGGCTGTACATAGGTCACATGCGCGCGGCAAAATCCTGAGTCAAAAGGATCCAAGCCCGTTGATGCGAACGGAGACCATCATACCCAGCGCAATGGCCGGATGCCCGTACCTGAGGACTGGGAGCGGCAACAATTATCACAGGTTCCACAGGACTGATTCCAGTTCGGCACAGCGGAATCCCCACTCTGATAGCCGAAATGTTGCAATAGCACCTGCCAGCGACAGCAGCGTGTGTTGATCAGGGCTGCCATTCCCTCCCAGGGATCCGGCCTTGGCCGGGGTTGCCAGCGCCGCTGTCGAATCCGGAAGCAAAAGGGATCCAGCCACTCTAAACAACCCATTTCCTGAAGCAAGCCCAGAGCTACTCGGGCTTCTGCGGTGGGAATGTCGGTGTAGGATCCCTGCTCAGGCAATGTCTTCAGTAAGACTTTGGCTTGCTCCTCAATCCGCTGTTGCTGTCGGTAGAAATAAGCTTGCCGCTGTTGATCCGTCGGATCCAAAAATCCCGTCGGTTCCGAAACCAGCATCAGCGCCCGACAAAAGCCACCATCCCGCCCCCCCCGCCCCACCTCCTGCACATAGTCCGTCAGATCGGGAGGGGGTTGAAAATGCAGCACCCAACGCACATCCGGTTTGTTAATGCCCATACCAAACGCATTGGTACAGACCAAAAAGCGCAGATCCCCCTCCAGCCAAGCGCGCTCCAAGCGACGACGGGATCCTGAATCCAGCCCACCATGGTAAGTTGCTGTCTGGAAGTTCTGATTCTCCAGCCACTCCGTCAACACTTGCCCATCCCGCCGCGTTCGCACATACACCAGCCCGGATCCTGAGTTTTTTTGGAGAAATTGCACCAGTTTCTGACGACGATCCACCACGCTCCAGGCTATGGAAACATTGAGCGACAGATTGGCACGAATGGGGTTGACTTGAATCAATTGAGGATTGCGCAGCCCCAACACCTGCTGCAGGCGACTTTGGGTTTGGGGATCGGCGGTAGCCGTAAAGGCAGCGATGGGAAAGTCATCCCCCTTGGTAGCAAGGGCAGGGCGCAGCAGGCCCAAACGGCGGTAATCAGGCCGGAAGGATCCCCCCCAATGCACCAATGTATGGGCTTCATCCACGATTAGGCCGTTGATACGCACCTCTGGTTGTTGCAACCGCTGCCACACTGGCAGGCTAAACAGAGTCTCCGGCCCCAAATAAAGAAGGCGCAATCGGTTTTCTTCAAGAGCTTTCAAGACCCGTTTGCGCAGGGCCGCATCCAGCTCACTGTGCAGACAGGCCGCCGGTAACTTGCGTTTCCAGAGATCCTGAACCTGGTCTTCCATCAGGGCAATCAAGGGTGAGACCACCAGCGTCACCCCCGTTTGCAGCAGAGCCGTCACCTGAAAGCACAGCGACTTGCCAAACCCCGTCGGCAATACCACCAGGGCATCCTGCTTATCCAACAAAGCACGAATCACCCGATCCTGCGGTGGGCGCAGCGCCTCGTAACCCCAGTGTTGCTTGAGGGCCTGTTGGAGCTGCTGCCAATCCTGCAAATGGTGACCTCTCTACTCTGTATAGTCAGTCTTTAGTCTCTACTCTGTATCTAATCTCTTCTGTATCTAAGTGAGCCTCTGGTTGAGCATCCGCCTTCAGGCATGAGGCCATTTAACTCGCTCTTGTCCTGGGCCGGCGGGATAGGTCTTTTCGACTGGGATCCCCGCCTGACGGTAAATCTGCTCCATCACTTTACGGGGATCCTTAAAAGAACGGCGCTCCGCATCATACTCAGCCCAAACGGTAGGTAACCCATAGATGTAACGCCCCAAGCCAAAGGTAGAACAAGCTCGCTTGAAGGCACGGGCAATGGCGCTGGTATAAGCATTGTCTCCCTCATCCGCCAGCTCCCCCACATCTTCTTTGGAAACATCCAAAATCGTCAGTTGACAGATCACCGCCTTGTCTTCCCAGGGGCGATAGGCAACTTGCCACGCCTGCGGCCCCACCGCATCATCTAAAGCCTGCTGATAGACCCGCACATCCGCGTAAGGCATAGCCAGAGCCCGAGCTTTATCCCGAGTGGTTGCTCCGGGCTTAATCTCCATGACCTCCAAGGGAAAGGGGGCCACCAGCTTGCTGTAGCTCTCATTCAAGTTCATGGTGGTGTCTGGGGAGTGAAGCTCTTGTCCCGGTCGCGTTGTTGCTACGCAACGCTTAAGCGACAGCGGGACGGAGTCCTAACTGGGATGTTTCAACTCTAATCGGATTCTCACAATCTGGGATTATGATTTCCAAAACGGATCCAAGAATAGATATTCAAACGTAGATCTACTCAGCATAGATATAAGGAGTGTTCATTGCTGGATAAGGTGCTTAGGCAGTGGAAGGAGCGGCTGTTGGCTCCCTTGCTGCAGACCCCTCTACAACAGGTGCATCCACTGGCGATTACTCTAGCCGGGTTTACGATTGGCCTGGGTTCTGGCACGGCGGCTGCCTTGGGTGCCTACGGGTGGGGACTGGGTCTGTGGTTGCTAAACCGCCTTATGGACGGGCTGGATGGCACGTTGGCCCGTTTACAACGGCGGCAAAGCGATCTGGGGGGGTACCTGGATATGCTGCTGGATGTGGTAGTGTACGCAGTTGTCCCTCTGGGTTTGGCCTTTCACCAGGGATCCCTGCTGGGCTATGCGTTTTTGGCCCTGATGCTGGCCAGTTTTTATATCAACCTTTGCTCCTGGATGTATTTAGCAGGGCTGTTGGAGAAACGACAAAAGGTCAATAATGACCCTCTGCGTCGTCCGGAGGACGATGAATTGACCAGCTTGAGAATGCCTGCTGGGCTAATCGAGGGTAGCGAAACAATCTTGTTCTACGGGCTGTTTTTTCTGTTTCCTGAGCACATGGTGCCCTTATTTGGCTTGATGGCGATTTTGGTGCTGCTGAGTGCTCTGCAGCGGTTAATCTGGGCAGTAGGGTACCTTCCTGAAGGGGGCAAGGTTCCCACTCCGGATCCCTGAGTGCTGCTCAAGGATTTCCCCCTAAAAAAGGGTAGTCCTAAACAAGTAATGACTCATTACAATGGCGTAGAAAGTTAAAAATCGCTGCGATGTGATTGTTAATCTTCCTGGAAAATGACAAAGTCTTTCTAGCCAGTCGCCCCACTCGCTATCGTAATGGGTTATTCAACCTTTCAACATGGGTTATTCAACCTTTCAACCCATGCAGTCTTCCCGCTTCTTTTATGAACCACCGGATGCTGTTTAGCTGGCATCACAGCTACATACGCCTCCCAAAAGCCTGTATAAATCAGAGCATTTTTACGATAACCTTCTGGGATCCGTTGCCATAGTCTTCTGGCACTCTTGCTACTTCTATCCCCAACCTAAGCAGCTACAACTTTGTGGGTTCAGAATCCATTGCTATCCACAAGCATTGGAGGTTATTTTTGGATCCCACAAACGACCACAGCTCATCGCATTGCAGGATTAGAGACCTTTTTTCGGCTGATTCTCCAGCAGCTGAGAAGTATAAATAGCTTTGTGATTTACATAATCTTGCAACCCGGTCTCAGAGACTTCCGCCACCCTGGCGATCGCTGCTAGAGAAAGTCGTTCAAGAAGAAGTTGATCAACGAGAGACTTAGGTTCTTTCGAGACAAACTTCTTGGTGGAATTAGGTACGAACTTTCGATGACAAGAATGACAGCGATAGTGCTGCTTGCCATTGTGTATTTTTCCATACTTAACGACGCTAGTTGAGTTGCATTCGGGGCATTGCACCCTGATCATTCTTTGGAAACTTAGAAATCATGTATTAACTCAGCATTACTTACGACGTACTACCGTGATTGACCACTCACTCAGAGATCCAGTGGACTTTTTAAGGGCTTAATGTCGGACTTAATGGTGTGGGTATACAGCATTTTGTGTCCTAGTGAGGTATAGTCAAGCCAGAGCTTCGTGTGAAGGTACCTCCCTTGCGACCTTATTCTCTTGACTTCCGCCAAAAAATCATTGATATCCTTGAGAAGGAGTCTATTT
>JAUQVI010000192.1:0-6878 GCA_039794885.1 Thermostichus sp. DG02_5_bins_236 | reverse complement strand
ATGATCTCCCCCGCCTTGCGAACGATGGCGGTATCCCCGATATGGACATCCAGCTCCCGTAGGCGATCGGCATTGTGTAAACTGGCACGGCTGACGGTGGTGCCTGCCAACAAAACGGGCTCTAGCTCTGCCACAGGAGTGACTGCTCCGGTACGGCCCACACTGGCCACAATGGCGCGAATGCGGGTGGGAACCTCCTCTGCCGGGTATTTCAGGGCGATGGCCCAACGGGGAAATTTCTGGGTGAAGCCGGCTTCTTCTTGTAGGCGCAGTTGATTCAGCTTCACCACCACCCCATCGCTGGCATAGGGAAGCTGGGCAGCTCGCCACTGCTCATAAAATTGACCCACCTCCTCCAGACCCCGGCACAGCCGCGACAAAGGGTTTGTGCTAAAGCCAAAGGTTTTGAGCTGTTGTAGACAGTCCCACTGGGTTTGCGGGGGATCCCCTGCTCCCCATCCCTCTGGCCAATGGAGGGTATAGGCAAAAAAGCTGAGCTTGCGGGCAGCGACAATGCGGCTATCCAACTGACGCAGCGTGCCGGCAGCACAGTTGCGCGGATTGGCAAAGGGAGGATCCCCGGCCGAGCGGCGCTCCGCGTTGATCCGCTCAAACTCAGTGATAGAAAGATAGGCTTCGCCGCGGACTTCCACGACCGGCGGTGGATCTGGAATGGCCAAGCGTAGGGGAATTGAGCGAATGGTGCGCACGTTTTGGGTAATGTCTTCGCCGCTCTGCCCATCGCCACGGGTGGCACCCCGTTGCAACACCCCATCCACATAGGTGAGGGCCAAAGCGGAGCCATCGATTTTCAGCTCGCAAACGTAGTCCAGCTCCCCCTGTGCGGACTCCGTCCCGCTGGCGCGATGACCCTCTGGGTCGTGCGGAGCACGATCAGGACTACGCCCCAAAACCCGGAGCAAACGCTCTTGCCATTCCCGCAACTCTTTTAGGTTGAAGGCATTTTCTAGGCTGTAGAGAGGGATACGATGGGGAACCGTTTGAAACTGGCTGGCCGGTTTTTCCCCCACCCGCTGTGTGGGGCTATCGGGAGTAATGAGATGGGGATAGGCCCTCTCCAGCTCCTGCAATTCCCGGTACAGACGGTCGTAGACGCTGTCTTCCATGATTGGAGCGTCGTAGACATGGTAGGCAATGCTGGCTTTCTGCAGCAAGGTTTGCAGCTCCCGCACCCGCTGTTGTGCCCACTCTTCCCCAGACATCCCTATCCACTCAGGCATTCCACTCGTGATGGAACACACCGGGTTTGTCAATCCGCTCAAAGGTATGGGCCCCGAAGAAATCCCGTTGGGCTTGGGTGAGGTTTTGCGGCAAGTTGGCGGTGCGGTAGCTGTCGTAGTAGGCCAAGGAGGCGCTGATGGCCGGAATCGGGATCCCTAAGGAAGCGGCTGTGGCCACCACCCGGCGCCAAGCTCCCTGCCGTTCCTGAATCGCCTGCTTAAACTCCTCATCCAGCAACAGGTTCACCAGCTCTGGCTCCCGCTTGTAGGCGGATTGAATTTCTCCTAAGAAGCGCGCCCGAATGATGCAGCCTCCCTTCCAGATGCGGGGGATCTCACTGAAATCATAGATGTAGCCGTGGGTGGCAGCCGCTTTTTTGAGCAAGGCCATACCCTGGGCATAGGAACAGATTTTGGAGCAGTAGAGGGCGGCGCGTAGGTCTTGGATGAAGCTGTCGGGATCCCCTGCAAAGTCGGTGCCGGGGCCTTTCAGTTGGGTGGAGGCGGCGACCCGTTCCTCCTTAATCGAAGAGAGAATCCGCCCTTGCACAGCCGCTTCGATGGTGGGTACGGCCACCCCCAGATCCAAAGCATCTTTGACTGTCCACAAACCGGTACCCTTTTGTCCGGCTTTGTCTAAGATCAAGTCCACCAAAGGTTTGCCGGTCTCGGGATCCAGAGTTTGCAAGATCTTGGCAGTAATTTCAATCAAGAAAGACTCCAGCTCCGTCTGGTTCCAAGCCTGGAAAATCTCCTGCATCTGTGCTGCCGACAAGCGTAAGCCTGTGCGCATCAGGTCATAGACCTCGGCAATCAGTTGCATATCGCCGTATTCAATGCCGTTGTGCACCATCTTCACGTAATGCCCACCCCCCTTTGGTCCAAGGTAGGTGACACAGGGGCCATCCGGCACCTGCGCCGCAATCTTGGTCAGGATCGGCTCGAGCTCCTTGTAAGCCTCCGGGCTGCAACCGGGCATCAGGCTGGGGCCGTTTAGCGCACCTTCTTCGCCACCGCTCACCCCCATGCCGACAAAGTGTAATCCTGTTGGGGCCAGCGCTTCGGCACGGCGATCCGTGTCGGTGTAAAGAGAGTTGCCACCATCGATGATGATGTCCCCCGGATCCAGTAGCGGCTTGAGTTCGTCGATCACCGCATCCACCGGCGCGCCTGCTTTCACCATGATCAAGAACTTGCGGGGCCGTTCCATCACCTGTACCAATTCCGGTAGGTTGTAGGCGGGGGTGACCTGTTTGCCTTGGGCACGTTCCCGAATGAACTGGTCGGTCTTGGATCCGGTACGGTTATAAACGGCGATGGGAAAGCCATTGCGTTCAACATTGAGGGCAAGGTTTTCCCCCATTACGGCCAGACCGATGACAGCAAAGCTGGGCTTGCTCATAATTGCGGATCCTTTCGGGAGAGCGGCAAATCACCAATGACTCACCCAATCTAAGAGCCAATCCGGCTGCAACCCTGGAGGGATCCTGTTTTCTTCACCTTTGGAATCGCCAGTTGGATCTCATGAAACTCTCAGGTCAATAGGCTTGTTCAGCCCCAGTTCCCAATGGTTTTAGGGGCAGCCCAAACTCTCGCGGGTATCGACTCCGGTGACCGGATGGGATCCACTGGCCCGTTCACAGAGCTGCCGCTGTGCTGACCGATCCACATAGGCTTCGCTAAAATCCGCCCCCGTGATATCCGCCCCCTGCCAGACAGTGCGGGCGGTGATCGTACCGGTTAGGTTGGCCCCCCGCAGATCGGCCCCCGCCAAATTGGCTAGATCCAGCAACCCATTGCTCAAATCCACCCCGGCGAGGTTGGCCTCCGTTAGGTCTGCTTTGGTCAAGGTCACTCCCGACAGATTGGCACCGTGCAGATCCACCCCGTGTAAATTGGCGCTGACAAAACTACTGCCCCGCAAATCCTGGCCAGAAAAATCCTGCCCTTGCAAATCGGCATTGCTGAGGTTGAGACGAGTTTGGCTCCAAGTCGGGGATCCCCCTAGCCAGAGCAGTAGCGCCAGCAGCCCTGCCCATAGCCTTCGCATTAAAGGAGTCGGTCTTGCGCTAAGGTTCATGCGGGATCCTTGAGTGGCACTTCCCATTCTAATTGGGTCGCTTTGTTGAGGATTCATCCACCATAAGTGACATTGCGCTCTGTCGTGCGGAATTGAATCAGGGTTAGACCGACCACCATCAAAAACAGCACAATGGATTGGGCGGCAGCTCTGCCTAAATTGCCAGAGGAGACCCCAATTTTGTAAATCTCATAGATCAACACCGAGGTGGATCCAGAAGGGCCACCGGCAGTCAATAGATCAATCGTGCCAAAGATATCAAAAAAAGCGTAGGTCATATTGGTGATCACCAAGAAGAAGGTGATCGGGGATAACAAAGGTACTGTAATTGCCAAGAAGCGGCGAAAGGCCCCTGCCCCATCAATGGCAGCCGCCTCCTGTAAATCATTGGGCAGATTTTGTAATCCAGCAATATAAAACAAAATATTGTAGCCCATCTGTTTCCAAATACTGGCGAAAATCACCACCCAGGGGGCTAAGTTGGGATCACTCAGCCAATTTAAGCGTGGGATCCCGACCAAACTCAATACATAGTTAGCTACCCCCCCCAAGGGATTAAACATAATAAAGAAGATGATTCCGGCTACCGCTGGAGAAATGGCATAGGGCCAGATCAACAGAATGCGATAAATTGCGGCTCCTCGAATCGGCTGATAGGCCAACGTGGCAATCAAAAGGGATCCGGCCAAACCGAAGACAATAATGGCGGCGGAAATAGCGAAGGTGATGCTAATACTGCGCAGATAGGTGGAATCTGTTAAAAGACCGGTGAAGTTATCCACACAGACAAAGCGGGTACGCGGTGCCCCGACAAAGGTGAGAAGTGTGGAAAGGCGGAAGGTGTCTAGCCCCGGATAATACAGGAACAGAACCAAAACGGTGAGGGTGGGCAACAGAAATAGCCAGGCCAGCCACCACTGCTTAAAAATGCCCTTTTGTTGGGAAGTCTTGGTTTTCATCCCCAGGTGGCGGTGATACTCCTGTTGTGTCCACCACAGTAACGGCCCGAGCGGGATAGCCATACCCACTAGCACCAACCCTACCCCAAACACCGCATCGATCAGTTTGCGCTCCGGCTCAAAAGTACAAAAATCCAGTGGGGCCATAAAAATCAGGGATCCCAAGCCTCCCGCCAGACCCCCACAGGCTGCCCCCACCAGCCCAGAACGTTCCATATGCCGAAAACGGGATCCCACCCAAACGGCCCCAATCAACCCCGCCAACAGCGGCACCAGCATTTGGATCAACCCCAACATGGCTTTTTTTCTCCAGGTGCTTTTCTCAGGGATTCCACGGAAAAAGGCTCTAGAAACTCTGAAAGGGGCAGGCAGCCACCCACCCCCATCTCTCAATTCAACAATTCAAACTCAATCTGATTTGGATTCCCATCAGATCAGATTATTCGTAGAGGGAGTTGTACTCCGCCAACAGTTGATTGGCCTGCTCATTGGCCTTGATCATCGCCTCTTCCGGATCCCCACCCTTGAGCATCAGATCTTCCATGGTTTGGGTAATCACATCCCGAGTTTGCGGGAAGGATCCCAGCAGGGCACCCCGTGTAGCAATGGTAACAGTGGAATTATTGATTTGGTCGCTGGCGGTAAAGAAATTGGGGTTTTCCTTGAACCAGCCTTCTTTTTCCAGCAGCTCCACAGAGCTCTTGCGAATCGGCAAGTACCCGGTCACCTGGTGCCATTCCGCCGCATTTTCGGTGTTGTTCAGCCAGAGCATGAAAGCCAGCGCCCCATCTTCCACCTCGGTGGGGAGATCCTTCACCAACCAGAGGCTTGCTCCCCCGATGAGATTGCCTGTCCAGCCCATATCGGCGTTGTAGGGCATGCGGGTGGTAACGACATCAATGTTGTTTTCCTTAGCGGCATTGGTGATGTTGGCGGCATCTGCACTGCTGGTGATGGCCATGGCAACGGTGCCGGTCTGAATCGCTTGCTCGGTAGCAGCCCAGTCCCGCTGCCGACCGCTATACACGTAGTAGCCCTTGTCTTCCATGCTTTGCCACCAGGAGGCAATGGCCACAGAAGGTTCTGAATCCAGGAACAAGCGGGTAGCCCGTTTCAGACGACCATTCTGGTTGTTGGCAAGAATGGCATTCTGCTGAGCCATCCACTGCTCATAGAACCAACCGTGGTTGGGCCAGGTGATGCAACCTTGCGGGGCATCCGAAAGAGCCATGATTTTTTCGCAGGCAGCTTCCACTTCTTGCCAGGTAGCAGGCGGTGTATCGATGCCAGCTTTTTCCAGAATGCCAGTATTGGAGTAAAGAATGGGACTGGAGCTGTTCCAGGGCATGGAGGTGAACTCGCCTTCCAGGGTGTAGTAGCTCACCACCGGCTGAATGAAATCGTCAAAATTGACCGGGATCCCGTTCACTTCTGTACGTTCGCCTAGCGCATCGGCAATCGACTTAAAGTAACCAAAATCCCGCGCCCGTTGGGTACCCACTTCAAACCACTGCACCACAGAAGGAGCAGCATTTTGCTGAATAGCCAGGTCAGTAGCCTGCTGAATTTCTTCGTAGTTACCGTAGCCTTCGACCGTGACGTTGTACTGGGGGAATTCTTCGTTGAATTTGGCCGCTTTTTCGCGGGTCCAATCGAGACGGTTATCCGTGAAGGCAATCCAAACTTTCACATCGGTAGGGGATTGAGCAAAGCTGTCGGTAGCTAGCAAAGCAGCACCAGAGGCAGCCACCAAGCCAGCCGCAATAGCCAAGAAGGTACGACGGGTATTCATAGAAAAATGGAGTCGGGTAAATTAAAGCCAAACCTGAGACTACAGCAGCAACATTAAGAGCAGGTTATAACCCTCCTGTCGGCCCAGGGATCCCGTACCGGTGTTCACGTAGCGATTGAACCTTCTGGGTGGAGTCAGAGTCTGATGAGATGAAGGTTGAAGTTGAGTTGTTGGTTCACGGTTGGGTCTTACACAAGGACATAAGGAGTTCTTTGTATGAGTTTGCGTTTGTCACTTATTGCCCTACTCTTAATGGCTCTTAGTCTTTCCGCCCCGACTCAGGCCCAAACCCGTCAGCGCACCCGTATCACCACCACCCAATCTGGCGGATCCTTGAATACCAGCAGTGAACGCACCTCCACAGCTCCCGGCACCTTTACCCATTCCGGCAGCTACACCCGCACCGGGCCAAACGGCGGATCCGGCAGTGGCACTTATTCCGGGCAGGGATCCCGGCGATTCATTCCGGGTCAAGGGGTGGAAGGAAACTATTCCGGCCAAGCCACCATCGAGCACGGTCAGAACTGGCACCTGAACCATCAGCACACCACTGTTCGCACCGATGAGGGTTGGCAACGGCAGGGCAATACCACTGTGGAAAACACTGCCGGGGACACTGTAGGCAGTAGCTCGGCTATTATCAAAGGCCAGCCGGGAGAAGGTTGGCAACGGACTGGCCAATTCAGCAACGCCCGTGGACAGAGCTGGACCACTGAGTCTAGCGGCACACCAACTGAGCCAGGACAAGGGCAGCGTAAAACTCGTGTTTTCAATGGCGAGGGGGAACTGCTCGGTGGCTCTGATAC
>JAUQVI010000191.1:0-6895 GCA_039794885.1 Thermostichus sp. DG02_5_bins_236 | reverse complement strand
ATATCAAAACACAACCGGATTCACAAACTCAGGGATCGCTCTCGGATTGCTTGTAGATTAACAGCCAAATCTTGACGGATACGCCGTTCTACCATACCAATGGGCATTCTGCGGGGAGGTTTGACCTGCAAGTGATAGGTAAGCAACGTCTGCTGGGTTGGCAAAAAGGACTCCGTCCCGCTCACGCGAACGCTTAAATCCCAGAATCCCTCAAAGATGAGAAAGTCTCCCTCTACTTTTTGAAAGCGCAACTGCTCTGGAAAAATCTCCTCAACAGCCAGTACCACTGTTGCCGAGAACTTTGCAAATAAGAGCTTTTGGGATCCCACTTGGCGTACCAACTTGCGGCCATTTTCATAACCGATAACCCGACTTTCCACCAAATTGGGAATAAACTCTGCCAGGCGGTCGTAATCAGTTAACACCTGCCAAATTCGTTCCCGCTCGACAGGAATGTGGACACTGCCCTGAAGCTGCCGGCGACGCTCCCCCAAATCCACCACCTGGATCTGAATATCTTTCTGAATATCTTCAGGAATCGGGATCCCTTCTTCCAGAGCAGCAGCTTGTGGATCTTCTGGATTTTCTGGGAGATCTTGGGGATCCGACTGAGAGGGCATAGCAAAGGCGGCAGGTGCGGCAGATTGGCCTCATAATACCGTCCTCTGCATCCGGAACTGCTCATTTCCCGAGGGATCCGGTCAGGGGAAAAGCGCCTTGAACCAGCCGATGATCACATTCCACACCCGTTCCACAAATTCAAAAGGATCCCGCAGCTCTTGCAGCACCTGCCGTGGGCCGATGTTGAAAACCACATAAAGTACCGCCAGGATGATCACAACCCCGACAGTCGTCCAGATGGCCTCTCGAACCAGCCGTACCCAAAAAAACAACAAAAAGGCAGCAATAATCACAGCGGCAAGCAGCGGCAACATCTCCAGTACCATTGGGAGCCACCTTAGGGTTGAGATCTAGAATCCTGGTCTAGTCTTCACTTTACCCACCTGAGCTGCTCCAAAATGCTCGTCAGCGTGCAAGCCATCTTTCAGTTGTCCTACCTTGAGGCTACAAGAACAAGCAAGAGAGCAAGGTTCCACCCCAGATGATGAACCCCTCACCCATCGAGTTAGGATAAAATCATTTCACCACTTATGCTCAGCTGAACCCATGGACATCATCACCCTTGGCTGGATTGCGGTTCCTGCTTTCTTTGTCTGCTCAATTGCCCTGGTGGTTTGGGGTCGCAACGGCATGTGATTCATTGCTGCTCTCGATGCTAGCCAGCCTGAAGCAGGTGCAACTTATCGGGAAGAAACCGGGAGTGTAAGAGTACTCGACCAGAAAACCATGGAAAACCAGCTTCCCTCCTTGATCCAGATTGCCTACGGCAGCATCTTTTTACTGCTGGCCATCGTCACCGGGGGTGTTGGTTATATCACCTTTATGGATTGGCGGGATCGCCGTCGTCGTAACGAAGCAGAGCGCAAAGCCCGTCGTCCCGGTCGTTCTAAGCGTTAGGATCCCTGGCGATGTGAGGAAAGACCGGCAAGGGATCCCCAGGGCTGAGGCGCGATAGCTGTTCCAGAGTCTTCTGGTTGGCTTGCCACAGCGGTTGCAGATCCCAGCCGGCATAGGCAGGCAAAAAATCGACCAGCTTACTGTTGGCTTCCCCCAGCAGAATCATGCAGCCCCGCCGATTGCCATTTTCCAGGTGGTAGTAGGCCACTGCTGCTTGCAACAAACCCTGGTAAAAACGCCGCTCCGGCTCAGCAGCCTCCATCCACAAGGCTTCTAGGGTATCGTGGCAGGCATAAAACTCCCGCCGGTTGAACTGCTCAACAGCCAGTTGCAGCGCTTCTGCATTAAGACCCGGATCCGAATCCATGGTGTTGACCTGTGTTGATGTCTCCCGCCAAGATAGACTCCCGATCCGGCTTACTCAGGTGAAGAGGCAGCACCAGGGTAAAGCAGGTTTTCCCCTGTTGGCTATCCACCAACACATTGCCCTTAAGATGCTCCATTAACCGTTTGACCAAAGCTAAGCCCAGGCCAGTACCCCCCTGCTTCCAGGGATCCGCCTTGGGGATGCGATAAAACTTATCGAAGATACGCTCTTGCTCCGGGACAGGAATCTCTACCCCTGTGTTGATCACCTGGATTTGCACTTGGTCGGGGGCAAGCAGCTGAGCCTGCACCTGAATGGAGTGTCCGGGAGGGGTGTATTTGCAGGCATTGTTCACCAGCTCCTGTACCGCCCGTGCCAAACTGGCCTGATCCGTTACCACCCTGGCCGGGGCAATCTGCCACCGGAGCTGCTGCTGATTGGCTTTTGCCCGCTCCACAAAGGGGTAGAGCAATGGGGGCAACCATTCTGCTAAAGATAGCTCCTCCAAAAGAAGAGGCTTGGATCCCTGCTCCAGCCGCTGCAAATCCAACAAATCATTCACCAGTTCCGCTTCTCGGTTACACTCTGCTTCCAGAATCGCCAAATAACGGCTCTGCTTGTAGGGATCCTGAGTATTCTTGAGCAATTGAATGGCCATTTTCATGTTGGTGATCGGGGTGCGCAGCTCGTGAGAGACGGTGCTCAAGAAATCATCCTTGAGGCGATTGAGACGCTCCAGTTCGTTCACCTGCTGGCAGGAGGTTTGGTAAAGGCGGGCTTGGCGAATGGCAATGGCACAGTGGTTGGCCACCTGCTGCACCAATTTCATTTCCAGCGCATCAAAGCTGTGGTCCGAGCCTTTAACCAACCACAAATCCCCCAGCACCCCCTGGTCATCCCGCAACGGGCACACCAACATTGCCAGCTTCTGCCGATCAGGAATCAGGCTTTGGCCTGGCAAGTCACAAAACTGGGTGAGCTGCCCCCCTTGCAACTGCCGGTACAGATCAGGATGCTCAGACAATGAAATCGTCAGTCCTCCCGCCGCCGGCAAGGTGGTGGTGTACTCATAACAAATGGTGGCCTGGGCGCTGTCGAGGTTGTAGAGGCAAACATCACAACACTCAATTGGCAATCCTGTAGCCAATTCCTGCACCACTGCCCGCAAAATATGGGCTTCATCCAGGCTATCCCGCACCTGATTGGTAACCCGCCTGATCAAGGACTCCATTTCTAAGGAGCGCTGCAACGCCGCCGTCCGCTCCTGAACCTGTTGTTCGAGGTGGATATTTAGGGTTTGAACTTTCTGGTAAAGCTGGTTTTGGGCAATGGAGATGGCCAGATGTACACCAACACGGCTGAGGAACTGCACCTCTGCCTCCGACCAGTGGACAGGCTCCTGCAGCTTCAACTCCCGCCAGGCCTGGAAGGAAATGTAAGGCAGCCGCTGCCTGGGATCCTCCACCCCTGAAAGGGACAAGTTCTTGGCTGGCTGCGAGCCATTACCAGAAAGAAGGCGATATCCCGCCCAGTGGGTTTCCAGATACACCGGGCCACGAAATACACTCAACCAACCCACCGTCTGGCCGTTCCAACTCAGTTGCAGCAGGATTAAGTTCTGAATGGGTTTGCTCCCCTCTCCTTCAGGCGTAGGTTGCACAGACGGGGGCCAGGACTTCAGGTGGGGCAATGTCCAAACCTTGACCAGCTCTGATTCCCCTTGGTGTAAGGGGATCAAACATCGGTGCTGTAGCTGCTCCTGTACCCAACCGTCATAACCCTTAGGAGGCTGCCATCCATAGGTATGGAGGGTGGATCCCTGTGGGGCCTGGCTCTCCACCCTATCCAAATCCAAAAGCTGTAACCGTGCTCCAATCCCTTGCAACCCGGCTGTGAGTTGCTCCAGTACGGTTCCCAAAGTTTCCTGCGGGTGAACCGGAGAATGGAGCAAGGCAGCCATCTGATTGATCAGGCTCTCCTGTTGCGCCTTCTGTCGGGCTTGCTCCAGCAGTTCTGCCTGGGCAATAGCAATAGACACTTGATCTGCGATTAACTGCACCACCTGCAGCTCTTCATTGGCATAAGGGCGCGGTTGGGTATGGTGGGAAACCAGCAGACCCCAAAGGTGCTGATGGTGCATAAGAGGAACTGCCAAAGAAGAAGCCACCCCCATACACTTGAGGTAATGGGCATGACAGGGATCCACGGACCGCTGCAGGGTTTCGTGATCCGGTAAAGATTTGACCTTGGCAGACACCGTTAGATACTCTGGCTGGCTAATGGAGCGACTCTGGGATTCCACATCCACAATCACCCGCACTTGCGACTGACGAAACAGTTGGCGGGCCTCTGGCGGAATATCGCTGGTCGGGAAAGCAAGACCCAACAGCGAGGGGAGACGCCCCTTGTCAACCGACTCGGCCACCACCTTGCCATGGCCTTCCGGATCAAAGCGGTACACCTTGACCCGATCCGTACCCAGAAAGGCTCGCACCTCCTCAACCGTGGCAGCCAAAATGCGACTGAGTTCCAAAGATTGCCGGATCTGATTGGTAATGCGGTTGATCAGGGCATCTCGGCTGGGGCCAATATAGGACTCCGTCCGGCCGACGGGAGCAGTGGATGGATTTTCAGGACTCATGATTGCAAGCCTGCGTAAAGGGGAGAGGGCCTGCTGACAGGGATCCAGCGATGTTCCCTTTCTTCCAGTATAGGATACCTATCCCCCAGCGGTGTTAAAGATTATATCGATGTCTACAGCTTTCTATCCGTGTAAATACGTAATGGATCTAACTACACCAACAGCGGTAGTCGAAACAGTTGAGCCGCATTGTGGCTCGTTTGTTCTGCCAACTTCTCGAGCGGGATCCCTAACAGTTCCGCCAAAGCCTGAGCAACCCGCTCCACATAGGCAGGCTCATTGCGTTTACCGCGGAACGGAGTTGGGGCGAGAAAGGGACAGTCAGTTTCCACCAGTAGCTGCGACGGGGGCACTTCTAGAGCAGAGGCTTGCACTACCTTTGCATTCTTAAAGGTGACAATGCCGCTAAAGCTCACAAAACAACCCAGGGCAACAAACTCCCGTGTTTCCGCCGGGGAGCCACTCCAACAATGCATCACCGCCCGCACCGGGCCAGAGGTTTCTATAGCCTGTAACAGCAGTTCATGAGTGGCCTCAGCCGCATCCCGACAATGGATGATCAGGGCCAAATCTTTGCTTTGAGCAATCGCAATCTGCGCCCGAAAAGCTTGCTTCTGGAGCTCAATGGTGGCCGGATCCGACTTGTAAAAGTCCAGCCCTGTCTCCCCAATGGCTACCACTCGCGGATCCGCAGCGGCCAACTGGGCAATTTGAGTGGCCATCTCCGGTTGCCACTGGCGGGCCTCTAGAGGATGAAGCCCCACTGACAAAAACACCTCTGGATATTGGTCGGCAATGGCCTGTAACTGCGGAAATTCATCCGGTGTGACACAAGAATGCACCAACTGCCGGATCCCGGCGGCTCGCCAGCGTTGGGCAACCTCAGGCAAATCCTCAGAAAAATTGGGGTAGTTGAGGTGAACATGGGTATCCACCCATCCAGTAGGCAGTCCAGCAGAGGTTGTATCGAACAGGGTCGGGATCAAAGCGTAGCTCCGGGCAAAGGGCATAACAAGGTTGACAACAAGGCAGACAACAAGGAGATTACGAATTGTCAATCCATCCCTACCTTAGCCAGCCAGCCTGGATCCCTTCAAGCTGGGGTAAATGCCCACACAGGGATCCCGTTTGCCAACTTTTGTCTTCATCTGGGAGCATGATGAAAAGGAATCTTATCGTTGGAGACCCCGTATGGCTCGCACCCCCTCAACCATGCTGGCCTTGGAGACCCCAGCTCCTGACTTCAGTTTGCCGGATGTGGTAACCGGTAAAACCATTTCTCTGGCTAGCTTTGAGGATAAACCTGCTCTGTTGGTGATGTTCATTTGTGAGCACTGTCCCTACGTGAAGCACGTGCAAGAAGAATTGGCCCGCCTTGGCCGAGACTACAAAGATCGCGGTGTCGGGATCGTTGCCATCAGCGCCAATGACGCCGAGAAATACCCGGACGATCGCCCAGAAAACCTGAAAAAAATGGCAGAAACCCTGGGGTTCACCTTTCCCTTTTGCTACGACGAAAGCCAAGAGGTAGCCAAGGCCTACACCGCTGCCTGTACCCCAGATTTCTTCCTGTTCAATTCCGATCGCAAGTTGGTGTACCGAGGCCAACTGGATGACAGCCGCCCTAGCCTCACCGATATTCCGGTAACAGGCAAAGATCTGCGTGCTGCCCTAGACAATCTCTTGGCCGGGAAACCTATCGACCCAGATCAAAAGCCCAGTTTAGGCTGCAACATCAAGTGGAAACCCGGCAACGAACCCACCTATTTCGGTTAGCCATTCCAATTTGGAGCCTATAAAATTCACCCCCTACTTCCAAGGTGAGGTGATGCGTAAGCGGCCTTACTTAAAGGTCGAGTGGATCCAATCTATCCTAGATTCACCACTGCGAATTGAGAGACAAGGAAGATGGCCGATTCCGATGTTGGGGAACAGTCCCAGATAACATAGAAAAGTATGGAGGGAAAGTGCTTCGAGTTATCATTGAGTCAGATGGAGAGACCATCCACAATGCTTTTCCAGATCGGAACTTCAAAGTATGAAACCTCTCTCCTACCGTTATTATCCTGAAACGGATTCTCTTTACATTGATCTTCGACCTGAGGTTGGGGCTGATGTCTATGAGGCAATGGCTGGAGTCGTTGTGGATGTTGACGCTACAGGGCTCATCGTTGGGCTCGATATTGACCACGCCTCGACTCAGTTGGGGACAAGTGATCCCCAACCTGCCGATGTCGAGCAGTTGGTGAAGTACCCGACGCTCATTGCTACGCAATAGAGCGCGGGCTTCTTTGTTCATCGGGACTTGCCTCCGAGAGGGTAGACTTGCGCCTTCCTCCCTTTGGTCTTACAGTCCCTCCCAAAGCAGA
>JAUQVI010000190.1:0-6920 GCA_039794885.1 Thermostichus sp. DG02_5_bins_236 | reverse complement strand
CTCAGTCCATCCTGCAGGGGTACAAAGCGAGGTAAGGTACTGGGAACCTTCACACGGGCAAAGTGCTCCCGACCGGTTTCCGGATCCCGTACCACTACCGCCAAACTGAGGCTGAGGTTGGAGATGTAAGGGAAGGGATGCCCTGGATCTACTGCCAAAGGAGTGAGTACCGGAAACAAGCGGCTCTCAAAGTAGTCCCGCAACTCCTGCCGTTCCGACTCCGCCAGATCCGAAAACTCGCGGATGTGGATCCCCTGTTCCGCCAGCTTGGGCAACAGATCTTGTCGGAAGCAATCGTGCAACTTTTGAATCAGGGGCCGTAGGTGCTGCGAGATCTGTCGCAACTGTTGCTGTGGGGTGAGGCCATCCGGGGTCAAGGCCAAAACGCCCGTTTCCAACTGGCGGCGAATCACCGCCACCCGCACCATAAAAAACTCATCCAGGTTGGTCTCGAAAATGGCTAGAAATTTCAACCGTTCCAGCAACGGTGTGCGCGCATCTAGGGCCTCATGCAAAACCCGCGCATTAAACTCAATCCAGCTCAGCTCCCGGTTAAAGTACTGATCCGGCAAGGCATAGCCCTCTTTGATCGGAGTCGCCGGGATCCCTGGATGGCCAGCGGAAACCTCTGGGTTGAAGTCTAACGACGGGTCAGTTTCCGTGGGGTGCGACATCATAGTGGTGATAGGGGTGGTGGGTTAGGTTGTCTGGAACACGTCAACGACGGTTGAAGCCGCCCCAATCCTACCCTGCTGGATCCCGGTTGCGGGAGATGTCCTGCCTCCGGCCCCCTGACGCGAACAGAATCGGCTTAGGAGGGCGTTCTGGCAGCAGTCCCTGCGAGCGAGTCAGAAGAATCACCTGTAGGAGGATCCCGATTAGTAAAATGCGCAGTGGGCCGACCCGCGTTGTCCATTGAGCTGGCAACCGGTTGGTCAACAGTTCACTCCCCGACCACACCCCCCAAATCACCAGTGCCCCCAGCAGCGCCCCGCGATTGTTGCCACTGCCCCCTGCGATAAGCATCACCCAAACAATGAAAGTGGCAAACTCTGGCTGAAACGCCTCCGGGCTGATGAAAGTGACAAAATGGGCGTAGAGGGCTCCCGCCAAGCCCATAATCATGGATCCGAGCACAAACGCCTGCAAGCGAAATTTCAACACACTCTTGCCCGCCGCCATGGTGGCCGGTTCATCCTCCCGAATCGCCCGCAACACTCGGCCCCAAGGGGAGCGATAGGCCCGCTCACTGGCCCAGTACACCACCAGCAAAATCAGCAGCACCAACCCCAGGTAGAGCAGCGTATCCTGACCGGGGATCCAACCCCGAAACGGGCGGGGAATGCGGGTAATACCCCGCACACCGTTGGTGAGCCAGCCCTCGTTTCTGAGAATCTGGCTGATAATCTCGGCAATACCAATGGTGGCAATAGCCAAGTAATCGGAGCGTAGCCTGAGGGTAATTAAGCCAATCAAGAAGGCGATGGATCCCGCAGCGGCCACAGCCATGAGAAACCCCACCCAAAAGGGCAAACCAAAACCCCCCAAGTGCTCGCTGGTTAGGGGAGTGGTGACAATGGCACTGGCATAAGCCCCCACCGCAAAAAAAGCACCTACCCCGATGTTAAACATGCCAGCGTAGCCCCACTGCAAATTCAGGCCCAACACCAGCACACCGTAGATCCCAACCAGAATCAGAAAGAAAATGCCGTAATTCAGCATCAAGCCCGCCCTCCAAACAAGCCGGTAGGCCGCACAATCAGCATCAGCACCAAAATGGCAAAAGCAACCCCTGTCTTGTAGGCCGGGTTGATCACCAGCGTGGAGAGTTCTTCCGCTACACCAATCACCAAGCCACCCGCGATCGCCCCATAGGGACGACCAATCCCTCCCAAGATCGCCGCTGCAAAGATCGGCAACAACAGCCGCCAGCCCATGGTCGGATGCAGACGGGTATCCATGCCCAGAAACATGCCTGCCGCACAGGCCAAAATGGCGCCGATGGCCCAAGTCCAGAGGACAATGCTCTCCGTATCAATGCCGGTGACCTTGGCCAAATCAAAATTGTCCGCCATGGCTCGCATCCCTTTGCCCACTCGGGTGCGTTGCAGAAAGAGATGCAGCGCCACCACCAACAGGGCTGTCCCCAGCAGGATCACCGCCCAGTCGGGTTTGAGTCGTAGCCCCCAAAACCGCCAAGGTAATTGAATGCCGCTGCGATACACCTGATTGTTAGGCCCCCAAAGAATCTGTACTAAGCTGCGCAAAATTAAGGCTGTGCCGAAAGAGGAGATGAGCAAAATCACCGGTGCTTCACGGCGTAAACGACGATAGATCAACTGGTCGATAATAACGGCGCAGAGTACCGTGGCTAGCGCTGCCGGGATCAAGCTCACCCCAATGGGCCAACCCAAGGACACAAAGCTGAGGCCGAAGTAAGCCCCGAGGGTCATCAAGTCGCCATGGGCAAAATTGGCGAAGCGCAGGATCCCAAACGTGAGGGATACCCCAATGGCCCCCAAGGCGTAAATACTACCCAACACCAGGCCATAGATGAGAAGTTGGAACAAACTGGTCACGCTAATGCCACAGATAAAGACGTTGCACTGATGATGACACGGGATCCGCCTCAGCAGGGATCCGACTGGGGAGGATCCACGCGCTTAGCAGTGTGGAGCACCCTTGCGAGAATCGGTAACCTATCCAGCGTTGGGGGGAACAATGAGGGGATCCCTTACTCTCAATGCAGAGGATAGGGTAGCGATGAGGGATGAAGCTCCTGAGGGAGCCAGGGAGGTTAAATGCAGCCGACACCGTTCCGGATTGTGGGTTCACTTGGGGTTTTAGTCTGGGTGGGTATACTCGTGGGGTGTGGTGGGCCAGAACCCCCCTCTCAAGAGGATCCCGGTTCTCCTGAACCCGTTTCCACACCCCAACTGATCTATGAAGACATCACCCTGACAGAATCCAAACCCGATGGCAGCATCCTGTGGCGCTTACAAGCTCGCCTGGCAGAATACGCAGCCGCTGAGGATAACGACAACAGAACCGAGGTGCGCTTGGGGTCTGCTCATCTGCAATTGATTGAAGGAGAATTGTTTGATACCGACAACCGTGCCATCCGTACCCGGGCCGAACGGGGATCCGTCTACCCCAGCGAACGGCGACTGGAATTGACCGGCCAAGTGCAAGTGGAATCGGAACGGGATAACCTGCGGCTGCAAGCAGAGCAGGTGGAGTGGCTGCCGGAGGAACGCCTCCTACAAGCCAATGGGCAAGTCCAGATTGAACTGCTGGATCAACGGGGATCCCTGCGGGGGGAGCGGCTGGTGATCGATTTTGGCCGAGATCAGATGGAATTGCAGAACCTAGACCCTACGCAACCGGTACAGGTGGAGTACCGGGATCCCAAATTGCAGCTAACGGCCACGCGCTTGCTTTGGCAGATAGCCGGCGGAGAAGTCCAAGCGCTTGGGGACGTAGAAATCGATGCTCCTGACCAGGGCCTGCGCCTCAGCGGTGGACGGCTGCTCACCCAAGTGCCCTTTACAGAGCTACGCCTGTTGGAGAATGTAAAAGGCCAGGCCGAACCAACCGGACAAGAAATCGAAGCCCAGGAGATCCGCTGGCGCATCGGCTCCACTCAGCTGCAAGCCAGCGGCAATGTCCGTTACCGACAGCCGGGTCAAACCCTAACCATCAGCGGCAACCAAGCCCTTCTGGATTGGCAAACCAACACCGCTCAGGTGCGAGGCAACAGCCAAACCCAATTCACAGTGCCTTGAGGATGCTCTCATGGGGAGGTCAGCCAGAGGCTAGTCAGGATACTCTAAGAAAAGTTTTGGGTGGGTGCGTGGTGAATTTTCAAGAAATGGTTAATGCTGGCTCTGGGGAGCGTCCGAATATTTTGTTGATCGTTTTGGATACGCAGCGGGCGGATCGGCTCTCCTGTTATTGGTCGGAAGCAGAGCGAGCCAAACGCCCCCATACCAGCCCTAATCTGGATCGACTGGCAGCAGAATCTACCCTGTTTGAACGGGCTATCGCCCCAGCTCAATGGACAATCCCCTCCCATGCCTCCCTGTTTACGGGAGAATACCCCAGCACCCACCAGACAGTACAGGCGGATATCGAGCTGAGCGCATCTTTTCCCACAGTGGCGGAGCTGCTGAAGTTTAGCGGCTACTCAACTGTGGGGTTTTGCAACAACCCCTTGGTCGGGATCTTGAAAAATGGCCTCAGACGCGGATTTGAAACCTTCTACAACTATGGCGGTGCCCTGCCCACCCGCCCCGCTGAAGGCAACCCCCTGCCCCTGCCCTTCAATCGGCTGATCGCTGCCTATACGCAGTTTTGGCGCAAGCTCTCCTACCCTGTCCAAAACGCCTTTGCCCGCTCTGATCGGCTGTTTCAGCTGGCTTTGCAGCCCTGGCTGGCACCCCTCTGGACCCGTTTGGTGAATTTTAAGGGCAATACCGCCGCCTCGATTGCCGATTTGAATCGCTACTTACAGCAGATGGCCCGCCGCCAGTCGGATCCCCGTTCTCCGACCCGCCCCTTCTTTTGCTTTGTCAATTTAATGGAGCCGCACCTGCCCTACTGGCCACCGGAGCCCTTCGTGCAGAAATTTGCTCCCTATTTCAAAAGCAACCGCGCCGCCCGCGATTTTTTGCGTCAGTACAACAGTCAGCCCTACCGTTGGATGGCCCCCTTGCCGGAGCCCCTCTCACCGCTACAGGCACAGGTGCTCAGCGACATCTATGATGCAGAAGTGGCCTATCAAGATCATCTGCTGGGATCCGTCTTTGAAACCCTACGCACCACCGGCCTGCAGCAAAACACCCTGGTGGCCGTGGTGGCGGATCACGGGGAAGGCTTAGGGGAACACGGGTTTGTCGGCCATGCCTTTGTGGTTTACGAAGAGCTGATCCGGGTGCCGCTGCTGCTGCGCTATCCCGACCATATTCCCGCCGGGCAACGCATTACCACACCCGTTTCCACCCGCCGGCTGTTTCATACCCTTTTGGAAGCAGCAGGCTTTAGTCCCAGTCTGTCCTTAAGCCAAAACCGCCCCTTCCAGCTCAGCCTGAAGCTCCGCCGCGAAATTGCCCGCCTGAGCTTGACCCGTACCCTTGCTGGGGAGGATCCCGAACAAGGGACGGTGCTAAGTGAAGCCTTCCCGCCCCATATTTTGATTCGGGCTATGGAAAACCGGGATGACCAGTTGCTGCAGGAACGAGCCTGCTACGCCACCCGTCGCGCCCTTTATGAGGGATCCACAAAACTCATCCAGACGGGAGAAATCCCCAGCCTCTATAACCTAGAAACGGATACAGAGGAACTGCGAGATTTGTTGTCGGCAGGGGCATGGGACACAGACTCAGGCTCTTCGCTGTCAACGTGGCTAACCCGGCTACAACAGGGGCTGAGGCAATGGTTAGAGTGGGCAGAGTCTCGTCGGCCTGCTAGTGCCCCCCGCAAGGTGGATGTGGAGAGCGATGCGGAGTTGGTGCGGCGGATGCAGGAGTTGGGCTATTTGGAATAGCGGATGAGTTAACGAATCTACGGCCTGCCGACGCCAACGGGATCCCTGGTTGAGAAGTTGAGAGATCTATTCCAGATCCCCTTCTTCCCCAAAGTGATCCTGGGCATAGCCATTGTGTTCGTAGCGATCGGCTTCTTCTAGGTCAACAGTGGGCCAGTCTTCATTTTGCCCGCCGATAATCACCCGGATGAGGTTGATGTACTCCAAACTAAGGGTGCGCAAAGCATTGATCAACACATCCAACGCCAAGGCATCGGCAGTGCCCAGATCAAACCAGCAGCGGGCCCAATTCTCTTGCTCCTCCAGGGATCCCATGTTGTGCATCAGGGAGGGCAAGGGATCTGACTCGGCAGGGTACTCTAGGTAGCTCAACTCCACATCGGCTTCTTGAGCGATTAAGAACTCGGCATTGAACCCCCCCAGTTTGCCCAGTACATACCAAGATTCCAAGACTTCGTTGAGGTACTCCAATTCTGCTTTCACCGGCGGATCCGTAAATTCAAACCAGATCCAAAGATTTGCCGGATCACATTCCCGAAACTCCACCTGCATGGATTCTTCCTCTGGTTGGCCTAGCCCTCGATCTTAATCTGCCAATGCCAATCAGAAGAGGAGCCTAACTCTGCGCTCCCCGATATTTCAGTTCCCGTCGCTGGCTGTAGCGCTGCACAAATTGGGGAATGTCATCTGTCGAGCCTGGGCAAGTTCTCGACACAATACCTGCCCAATGCGACCAAACCCACAGATGATCACATGTTCCTTGAGGGTATCGATGCCACGGCTCATGCGTCTGGCTCCCAATGCCTGTTGAATTTCTCCTTCGGTGATCAACTGCACGAACCCCCCAACTGCGTACACGGAGGCAGAGGTACCCGCCACAATCACCAAGATCGTGAAAACTTTAAGAGCAGGAGAATCGAGGGGTTGTACCTCTCCGTAGCCCACCCCAAAAATGGTGATCACCACCATATAAACAGCATCCAGTAGTGCCCACCCGGCCAGGTAGTAACCCAGCACAGCGTTAACCCCAGTAGAGATAGCCCGATGAAGATCCGCTGCAGGGATCCAGTTCGCGAACGCAAGCACTCCTTTGGGCTGCAGGGATCCCGTCCCCAGCCGATTTCATTACAGCGAAGGTGAAGGCAAGTTATTTTTGACATTCTCTCCCAGCAACCCTATCGGGTATGCAAAGGAGTTCCTTGGGTCGCCCCAAAGATTTCCTGCCTCAACAGGTGCCAGCTAGACCGAGTGACCCCAGTCCCCGCCGCTTCCCCTCCACAGGCATTTTCAACCACCCGTTGGGGCAGATATTACTTGTGCCGCTGCTACATCACGAGGTTTGATTGACCCGCAATTGTGGCAGTGATGAATCCGA
>JAUQVI010000189.1:0-6935 GCA_039794885.1 Thermostichus sp. DG02_5_bins_236 | reverse complement strand
GGTGGGTGGGGCTGATACGGTGCGGCAGTCTCTGCAAGACCGGTTAATTGACGAGCTGATCTTGGCCTGCATGCCCCTGCTCATCGGGGAGGGGATCCGCCTGTTTCAACCGGACTATCCCACCCAACATTGGCAGTTGCTTAAGGCACTCTCTGTTCCGAGTGGCGTCGTGGTTTTAAGCCATTACCGCAGGCGGGAATAAGGACGAGGATAGAGCCTGAGCATTTGGCGAGCCAGGTACACCTGAAAGGTTTGTACCACTACCCCTGCCCGCAATAGGGGAATGTCTGCCACAGGTTCAAGGCTGGCAAAATAGTTACCGTAGGTGGCCGGGATCCCTTCGCTAGGTCGAAACAGCTCCGAGGTGATCAGCAGCCCATCTTGTCCCAACCCATCTTGGGGATCCGACCAAAAGGCAAACCCCCGCAGATCCTCATCCAAGCAGGTGAGGGGTTTATCCGTCAGGGGGGCCAGAGCCATACCGATCTGTCCTGCCAAGAAGTAGGCATTGGTAAAGATAAAGTCAGCCTCTGCCAAGGCCTCTGCCAGAGCTGCCTGGGTTTGGAAGCCCTGCCGCAACTGCTCGATCTCAATCAGCTGGGTTGAGGGATCTGTCTCTACCGGCCAGAGCCCTAACCCCCCTGGCGCCTGCAACAGACCGTAGCGCACATGGGCTAACCCAACCCCCAACAGCAGCAGCACCACCAGCCCTGAACCCGCCAACCAACGCCCTACCCGCCCCCACCTTTGCCAATGGGATCCCAGCAACAAGGTCAAAACCCAAAACCCCGGCATCGGCCAAGTGGGCAAAATTTGGCGGTAGCCCCCCATCACTGTAAAGCTCAGTACCAGCGGCAACCCACAAGCCAGAATCAGCAGCTGCTTCAGATCCGTATCCGTCAGCCGCACCCCCTGTATCGTCTGCAGCAGAATCTGTCCACTATCGGCCAAGCTCACCTGCCACAGGGGGATCCCCAAACTGGGCAAGAGGTAGAGGATCCCGACCAAAGCCGTTAGCATCAGATCCAGCAACTGATACCCCGCCTGCGGCAGTGCCCGCCCCCCCTGAAAGCGAAAGGAAACCCAATCCTGCTGGGCATTCCACAGCAACACCGGGCTAAGGGCCAGTAAAAAAACCAGCACGGCCATGCCCGTCCATCCTGACCCCAAGGCACGACGATGGTGAGGGCTAAGCCAACAAAACAACACCAGGCCAAACCCTAAGGCCAAACCGTGGTACTTGGCCAAACAGGCCAAGCCCACCAACAACCCCATCAGGGCCAATTTGGGCCCCGGCTGATAACGCGTGGCCCCATATAGCCCCAGCTGCCCCTGCATACCGTGGGACGGGAGAGGAAAAAACTCTCGGCTGGCCACCCACAGCGTGGCCGACATGAAAAAAATCAGGGGGCTATCCGGCAGGGTCAGCACCCCAAACCCCACCAGCAAAATGGGGGCAATGTTGGCCACTGCTAAGCTGATCAGCCCGGCCTGAACCGAGAAAAGATGAACCCCTGTTCGGTAAAGCAAGAGTGAGGATCCCGTAAACAACAGCAGGGATCCCAGACGGATGGAAAATGCCGACACCTGCCCCGTCAGCAGCGGCCCAAGCCCGGTTACCCAAGCCACCAAAGGGGGATGGTCAAAATAGCTCCAATCCAGATGGCGAGTGTAGAGATAGTAGTAAGCTTCGTCGAAGCCAGCGGGCAATCCAGCCGCAATCAGCAGACGCAGCAGCAAGCTGAGGGCCAAAATCAACAGGACAATCGCAGGCAAGGGGCGGGATCCCTGATGAGCGTGGACTGGGAGGGGTTACTTAGACAGGCATGTTGCTGGTCAAACCCATATGCCCTTCCGGAATAGGGGGAGCCCCATGTGATTAGATTACACCGAGGATTACAAAGACAGACCCAATTTGATCCCCAACGCCGCATGGGCAACCAGTACACAGAGAATCAGGCTACCGACATAGGCATGGGTGGCCCGCAGCGCAGCACGATTGCCGGCAAAGCCCGTAATAGACAAAACCCCATTCACCCCCAACAACAGTAACACCAGGGATCCCGTCCAAAAATGGGGGCTGCTCAACAGCGGCTCCCCTTGCATCACCAACGACAAAATGCCGCCCGTATAGCCCAAGGCCAAAAACGTCGCCATCCAGGGAGCCAATTTGCGGTGATCAAGTAGGTGTTTCTGGGCCGATTCCGTTAGGGACCCTTCCGCTGCCAGACGCAAGGCCCGACCCCGCCAACCCGTCAGGCCGACAAAGCTGCCCATCACCCCCACCACGATCCCCATCATCAGGGGATGGCCCCATTGCACAATCGGCTGTGGCAAATGCAAACCGGCAAAGATCTGAGCCACCGGCTGCAAAGCGGCGGTCAACTGATCCGACCAAGCAGACAAATCCGGCAAAGCCAAGCTCGACAAGTCCATTGCATTCCCCTCTGTAGCAGCGACGAACCCACAAGTTCCTTAACAAATCTACTTTAAACTATACAAGCTGGCAGGATGGTTCTGATGGGTACCCAGCAACGGTAGAATGTCTGACGGTAAAGCCGTGGTTGTGGTTAAAGTCTCGGCCACTGAGCACTGGGCGAACGGAGTTATTGTTATGGCCAAGTTGTTGCTGGGGGATCAATCCTTTGAGGTCGAGCCACTTGCGGATGTACCCACCGACTGGCCGGGAATTAAGGTGATGTCTACTGGGGCCAAGCTGGAGGTTCCAGTTGGAACGGTGGTTAAGGTGGAGTCTGAGGACGGCAGCCTAGCCGGATCCTACAAAGTCGCCTACTGCCTTGCTCCCGCCTTTCCCCGGACATGGCGTCTCCTTCTAGAACGGGAGGGTACGGCTCCGGTTACCGAGGCTGCTGCAGCCCCAGCCGTTGCCTCAGAATCCAGCTCTGATTTCCCCAATGCCGATAAAACCTTTACCATCAAGGTTTCCGGTGTGGTGGGAGGTGGCGTGCGCAAAAGCGTTCTTGAGTACAAGGTGCCCTTTAGTCGCCTTTCTCAAGAGGTCAAACGCATCACCAAAATGGGGGGGCAAATCCTCAGCATTTCCGAATCTAATGTGCTGACAACTCTGGATTAACCCCACTCGATTGAGCCCATTTGATCACGACTGACCAGAATCGACAGCATCAAAGCGTTCTCCCTCTCCTGTCTTTGAACCGGGCAGAGTATTTCGCTTGTTCTTGAGCTGAAGAGATTTTGCTAGCTACGGCTTCCGACATCCCCAACCTGAAGACAGGGATGGTAGGCTGGCGTTGGTTTGGGGAGTGGGGAGGATATCATGACATCTCGACAGCATCCAACACGCCTCCGAGGGGTGCCAGAGGGATCCCGCACTCGTTCGCCACAAGTACCCCTTCCAGCGTCACGATCCAGTTTTTCTTATCCCCCCCGTCGCCCGCCGGTGAGGTCTCGCTTGCGGCTGTTCCGCTGGCTGGTGCTGGCGGTCATCCTATTGGGCTTCAGTGCCGGAGCCCTGATGGCCTGGGGGATTGCCAACCCTGATTGGGCCAGTCGTTTGCCCGGTTTGTCTGAACCCATCCCAGCCCTACCTGCCCCCCGTGCTGCGGCCAAAGCTGCCCAACAGCAACGTCTGCCCATCGTCAAAGAGCCTCAGTTGGAACGGGATCCCTTTGCGTTGGATCCCTTGGCCAGCCTTTCCTATGTGCCCTCAATCATGTATCACGACGTGGTGGCCAGCCGTAAAGAAGTCTGGTTCGACACCACCCTGGCGGAGCTACGGCAACATTTCGAGGCGATCAAACGGGCGGGAGTCACTCCGATTCATATTGACCAGCTGTACAAACATTTGCGGGATGGGGATCCGTTGCCGGAGAAAGCGATCCTACTCACCTTCGACGATGCTTACCTAGGTCTGTACGAAAATGCCTATCCTCTCCTGAAGGAATATAACTTCCCGGCAGCCTACTTTGTTCAGACCGGGTTTGTTGGTGTGCCCACCAGCAAAGATCACTTCACCTGGGATCAAATGCGGGAGATGGATGCTAGCGGGTTGATTGACTTTGCTGCTCATACTGTTAACCATCCCCCCGATCTGCGGGTGCTTGACGATGCGCGCCTGCGCCGAGAGGTGTTTGACTGCAAGACCAAGCTAGAAGAGGAACTGGGCCATCCCATCGATTACTTTGCCTACCCGGAAGGCAATCGGGATGAGCGGGTGATGCAATACCTGGCGGATGCCGGTTACTTGATGTCCTTCACCATGGATCCCGGTTTTACCGGGCAATCCCCTAATTTGCTGGAGGTGCGCCGCTTCAACCAATTCCGGATTACCGAGGCGATCATCGGTGCCAAAACCATCAACCTTAGCCGTAGCCCCGATTACTTGCTCGACGTGACCCAACCGTTAGCTTTGACTGATGAAGTGATCGATCAGGTGCGCACCCTCACCATTCGCGGCGGACGGGCTGCCACGGTTCACGCGGAGCGTCGCTATGAGGTCAGTACCCTGGCCCAGCGCTATCAAGCGGATGCCGGCATCAACGGCAGCTTTTTCTCCATCCCCTGGATCAACTCCGCCAGCAACATCATGGTCGGGCCGGTGATGGCTGCCAATCACAAGACCTTCATTCCCGGTCGCCCGGAGGATGACAAGGTGGTACGCGGTCGCCCCTTGGTGTTGATGGGTAGGGATCGGGTGCGCTTTGTCCCCTTCGACCCCGATACCATGACCAACTTTGCCAGCATTCAAGAGCTGATGCCGGATGTGACGGATCTGTTTGTGGCCGGCTTGTGGCTGGTTAAAGATGGCCAAGCGCTTTCGCAAGCGGAGATCGATTCTTTCCGCCTTTCCAGTGCGGAGGAATTTCGCCCAAGGGCCTTTTTCGGCATTGATGACCAGGATCAGGTGGTGATTGGGGTCACCAAAACCCATGTGAATGCTGCCATCCTGGCCCGAATTTTGCCCAAAACCGGGATCCGTGAGGCCATCCTTTTGGATTCTGGCTTTAGCACGTCATTGCTCTATGAAGGGGAGATCTTGGCCACCGGCCATGCCGGTCCCAACCAACCCAGCCGCCCTGTCCCCCATGCCATTTTGCTCTATGACATGACCGAACTATGGGCCGGGGATCCCCGCTCCGCTCCGCCCGCTACCCCCCAGGCGGGCATTGATGTGGAAGGATTGGTGCATCTACTGCCCACCAGCGAACAAGCATCTGCAAAAACCTATCTCAACAGCGTTCTGGCCGGTCAACGCACCCTTAAACGCGGGGATCGCGGCTCGGCAGTGGTGGCTGTGCAACTGGGGTTGAGTCGATTGGCTGCTAAGCAGGGACGAACAGATTTGCTCCCCTCCGGCCCGGATGGTGTGTACGGTAATGAGGTGGCGCAGGCGATGGCGGAGTTGGTGCTGGCGGAGCCTGCTGCTACTGGTTCTACCCGTTCTAATGGATCCCTGAGCCCGATCCCACAAGCAACTCCTACTCCCCTGGTGGCTGGAACAGCCCCGGCAACTGCCCCTCGTGTAGAAGAAATCAACGGTCAACTACTGCAACAACTGCTGGATCGGGTTAAACTGGCTCCCCCCTCGGTGTTGGTGGATACAAGGCTGGAACGACAAGCGCTACCTGTGGATCGCAAGCCTGAGCGCAAACCCCTGCCCGGTGTCGCGGCAGAGGGCCGCCGCATTGCCCCTAGCGCAACTTCTCAGTTGGGTTTGTGATCTACGACACAGCCATTCCCTGAAATAGTTTCTATCCTGTCTAAGCAAGTGATGCTTGCCCTACCATTAGTGGTAGAGTCTGGAGTTGCTGCTACAGGTGGTGTGTTGAGGCCCAAGTCTCGCCAATTCTGGCGGGAGATGATCTGCGAATTCGGAGTGGTGGTGTTGAGGGATCCCATGGCACGGACTTCTACCCAAAAAGCCCCAAACCCTGAAGGGCTCCAGACTGTTACCCAAGAGAGTAGCCTCCTACAGGCGGCTGCTCAGTTGGCGCCGGGAATGTGGGTGCGGGTGTTGTATCCGCCCTACGCTCAAGGGGCTTTAGGGATCGTTACTGCTCGCGAGAATGCCGATCGCTGGTTGGTGACCATTCCTGGAGATCCCCAAGGGGAAGGGCTCTTGCTTTCTTTGTCTGCGCCGGAGTTATTACCGGCGATGTGAATGACCGCGAAATGGCGGATATCCCAGAGGTGGTTTTCCCTGTTATCCTGCATTCATGTCTTTTGAGTCTCCCCACTTCATGGTTTCTGGTTCGGCTGCCGATACATCTAACTCTGTCCGCAGTCTCTCACCAGAGGAGCTTGCCTGTAAGGACTCCGTCCTGCTGTCGCAACTGGACAGTCTTCGCTACAACGAGCAGGGTTTGATCCCCGCCATTGTTCAGGATTATCTGGACGGGACGGTGTTGATGATGGCCTGGATGAACCGGGAATCCTTGCAAAAGACCTTGGAAACAGGCCGCACCTGGTTTTGGAGTCGTTCCCGTCAAGCTCTCTGGGCCAAGGGGGAAACTTCTGGGCATGTACAATGGGTCAAACAAATCCGTTACGATTGCGACGGCGATACCCTGCTTGTCACCGTAGAACAGGTAGGGGATGTAGCCTGTCATACAGGGGCGCGCAGCTGCTTTTTCCGGCCTTTGCTCAACAGCGCCGCTTTTGTTCCTCCGGCAGCGGATACTCTTTCCCAAGTGTTTGCGGTGATCAAAGCCCGTCAGGCGGATCCCAGTCCCAACTCCTACACCAGCAGCCTGCTGGCCAAGGGGGACAATGCCATCCTCAAAAAGCTCGGTGAGGAAACTGCCGAGGTGGTGATGGCTGTTAAAGATCAAGAGCCGACAGCGATTGCCAGTGAGGTCGCCGACCTCTGGTACCACTGTCTTGTGGCTCTCGCCCATCATCAGGTGGATATCAAAGATGTCTATCGCCAGCTCCAAGCCCGTCGTTCCAGCAAGTGA
>JAUQVI010000188.1:0-6974 GCA_039794885.1 Thermostichus sp. DG02_5_bins_236 | reverse complement strand
TCTGCTTTGGGAGGGACTGTAAGACCAAAGGGAGGAAGGCGCAAGTCTACCCTCTCGGAGGCAAGTCCCGATGAACAAAGAAGCCCGCGCTCTATTGCGTAGCAATGAGCGTCGGGTACTTCACTCATTCGCTCCCTCATCCAGAAGCCCCTGCTTCCAACTCCGATAGCGCTAGCACGCCGCAAGGCGATGGGATCCCTTTGGTTTGAAGCGGGGGGATCCCTCCCTGCTTGACAAATCCTGACCAGTCCTGTGGCATTTAGCGCAGAAGTAGAGTATGACAAGAGCAGGTTCCATTGCGTGAGCTGGAGCTTTCCTGGGTGTGAGAATGTCCCCCTACTGGGGGCGGTGGTTCAGTCCCTATCCCATGCCGTGGGCACAGTGGGTTCTTTGTGTGAGGAGTAGGAGTGAGATATGAAAGTTGCGCGCGAATGGGCGGGCGCGGTTCTCTGGGTTTTGGGCGGTGCTCTAATGCCGGGGCTTTTGTCCGGTTGTGCCCTCCCTATGCCTTCCGCATCCGCTGAAGTTTCTGAAATTCAGGTGCGTTTGGTTCATGTAGCCCCCAATACCCCTCGGATCGACCTAGAAGTGGGAGGGGTTAGGGCAGCCCAGTATGTGGCCTATGGCGCTGTGAGCGAGTACGTGCGGATGCCGGCAGGTGAGTATGATATCGTCTTGTCTTCGACGCCCGAGGAAATCGACCTGAGCCAACCCTTGCGTACCGATGTGGCCGCCAAAACCGTAGCGAGCTTGCGGGGTGGAGGGGTGTTTTCAGTTGTTGCAACCGACGAGCCCAATCGCATGACGGC
The DNA here is from genome assembly GCA_039794885.1 of Thermostichus sp. DG02_5_bins_236. GTDB lineage: Bacteria > Cyanobacteriota > Cyanobacteriia > Thermostichales > Thermostichaceae > Thermostichus. The sequence continues at coordinate 6,165 of JAUQVI010000188.1, read as the reverse complement.
TTTGGTTCTGGAAGACAACATTAATCCCCTCTTCGATCAAGCACTGGTACGGTTTGTTCATGCAGCTCCCGATGCACCGCCTCTGCAATGGCGGGGAGAACAAGACCGCGTGCTTTTGCCTCGGCTAGCCTTCGGGGAAGTATCTACCTTCCAAGCGATGCGACCTGGGTTTACGCAAATTCAGGTGGCTCCAGCTCCCTTGACCACACCCAGTGTGCAGTCCACGGCTAGTAGCTCTGCCCTACAACGGTTTGATCTTCAGTTAGAAGCCGGTAAGGTGTATACCCTTTATGTGTCCGGTCTGTTGCGCAGTAAGCCGGGGTTGGATCTCGTACTGGCGGAGGAAACCCGCGCTCGCAAACTCCTGTAGAGAGACTTCTGTTTCCCATCCTTCTACAACCTTTCCTCTTATAGTGGGTTCTGGGATCCCCTGGATGCCCATGGCCCTCTGTATTGCCTGGGGCAATATGGTGACTTACATTAACAGGCTGGAATCGGTAGCCGGGAAAGTGACCTCGAGGTGAGGAAGCAGATGGACTCGTTGTTTCAAGTGGTGGTACTCAACCAAACTCCGGATCCGGAACGGGTGATTTACCTGGCGATGCACCAGGATTACAGTTGCAAGTTTGTTACTGTTGAGGAGCGGATCCCGGATCAGTATGGAGAGGCAGTTGTTAAACATTTGCTAGAAGGTAATCGCGGTCATTATGGCCCTCTTGAGCATCCCCAGATAACTTTTGGGGTCGGTCATTTCCCTCATACGGTGATGCAACAGGCCCGTACCCATCGGGTCGGAATCAGCTTCGATGTGCAATGTCTCGCAGGCAGCACGGAGGTTACGTTTGTCTGTGCTTCTGGCCAACTCAGGAAGCTTAAAATCGCAGACCTCTATGATCTCTGGGTCAATGGCGAGAAAGCTGTCCGTGAGCGCAAACAACGGGGGCGTAAGGGCGAACCACCGGGAACCTACCGTCGAGATTGCAAAACGCGCCTGAAAAAAATGCGTCTGCGGGTGCTCAACGAAGACACGGGCAACTTTGAAATCGGCCATATCCGCGAGGTTATGTGTAGCGGCGATCAGCCCGTTTATCGACTGACGCTAGCAGATGGCAAAACCTTAGACTGCACCACCAATCACCGCCTTTATACCAGCCAAGGTTGGCAGCGCATGAGCGATGCCGTTGGTCTCATGGTTGACGCCAATCATCAGGTACTCGCCCTGACAAAAGACTGTGAGCTGATGACTAACGGAGTCGTGAGGCCAGATGCTCTCTACAGTCAAAGAAACTGGCTCAAAGCCCAGACTGATCAGGGGTTAACCGCCCGCCAAATTGCAGCACAGTGTGGTTCTTCTGCCGAAGTCATTCGCTATTGGGCAAAGCACTTTCAACTCCAGCTCCCTTCAGAGCGGCGGCGCGGCCTCAAGACAATGGTGGGTAATGGCCTCTACCGCGATAAGACTTGGCTTCAGGATCAACTTGCCCAAGGACTGCACGTCGATGAAATGGCTGCATTGGCAGGTTGCTCCATTGAAGCAGTGAAAAAGTGGGTCTATGCCCACGGGCTCACCCTCAACAAGCGCCCGCCAGGTAGCGATTCTCCCTGGAATAAAGGTGCCAAGGGCTACAAGCTTGCCCTTTCGCCGGAAAGTCTAGAGCGGCGACGAGTCAATGCCAAAGCCTTTACAAAACGCGGAGCTGATTCTAATTTTTGGAAAGGTGGCACCGCCACAGAGCGTGAGATGATCGGTGCCTGGACACGCCAGATTGCCCCCCAAGTACACGCCAAATTCAACTATATTTGCCAATGCTGTGGCGAGTTGGGTGGCAGTCTCCACGCTCACCATCTGGTGCCTGTCTATGCCGACCCGTCCTTAGCTTACGAGTTCGAGAACCTGGTTTCTCTGTGCCAACCTTGCCACGTACACCTGCATCACAATCACTTAGAGGCCGAATTTGCCAAAGCCTTTCAGCCGATTTTGGAGCCTAGATTGTGGGCCTGCAAGTCTAAGGCACCCGGACGGAAGTTGAAGGCCAAACCCGTTAAAGTGGTGTCGGTTGAATACCTGGGCGTACAGACAACCTACGATTTAGAGGTTGAAGGCCCCTGGCATAATTTTGTGGCCAACGGCGTTGTAGTGCATAACTCTTTTCGATATACCGGCCAGCAAATCTCTACCTTGGGTAAGTTCCTCCACGCTGGCAGTCAGACACAGCCCCCAAATGAAGCCATCGCCAAAATAGAGGGCTTATTTTACTTGCCAGAAACCGTCAAACAGGGGAAAGCCAAAACTCGTCAAGGCTTTAAGCCCGTTTCACCCGAAGCGATGGGAATTATTCTGGAGCAGTATCGAAATCAGGCCATTGCCTACTATCGCTTGGTGGAAGAGTGTGGATTGCCCTACGAAGATGCCCGCAACATCATTGGATACGGGATCCGCCAACACTTTGTGGTCTCTTTTAATTGCCGCAGCCTTATGCATTTTCTGGATCTGCGAGCCAAAGACGATGCCCAACGGGAAATCCAGTACCTCTGTGAGCTGATGTGGCCTCATTTCGAGGCTTGGTGCCCCCATGTGGCGGCTTGGTACCACAAAAATCGCTGGGGCAAGGCCAAACTGTCTCCTTAAAGGGCGATTGGACTATGGATTCCAAAGCTTATGAGCAAATGGCCAAATTGGAAGACGAACACTGGTGGTTCGTGGGCCGTCGCCGTATTTTCAGTCGAGTGATCGAGACTCTTTCCCTACCTTTTCCCGCACACATTCTAGAAGCTGGGTGCGGTAGTGGTGGCAACTTGAAGATGTTGTCCCGGTTTGGCAACGTTTGGGGCATGGAAAAAAGTGAGTTTGCACGTCCTCTCGCGCAAGCGCGTCAGATTGGCATCGTTGAAGAAGGGCAATTGCCGGATCGGATCCCTTTTGAGGGTCAACAGTTTGATTTGATCGCTCTGCTGGATGTATTGGAACATTTAGAGCAAGAAAGAGAGTCTCTAAAGGCCCTGAAATCGAGGTTGACTTCAACGGGCTATTTGCTTGTCACCGTTCCTGCTTACCCGTGGTTATGGAGCTCTCATGATGAACTCAACCATCACAAACGCCGTTACACTCGTCCCCAGCTTTTGGCAACACTTGAACATTCTGGTTTAGAAGTTCACACTCTTTGTTATTTCAACAGCATCCTTTTTCCCCTGATTGCAGGGGTTCGCTTAATGCAGAGGATACTTCACCTTCAGGAAGGCCAAGACCTGAAAATGCCGTCTCGTTGGCTGAATCAAATTCTAACCCGCATTTTCGCAGCAGAAGCCTATCTGACCCCTAAATTCTCATTGTCCTTCGGCTTGTCTTTGTTGGCAGTAGCGAGCCCTGCTGAGTTTACATCTAGTCAACGACCACACCCACAAGGGGATGCGGCTAGCCTCTAGCACCTAAGCCCTGAAGCATACAGCAGATTGACGGCTGCCTGTTCCACCGCCCCAATTTAAGTAGTGGAAAGAATGTAGTCGTCTTCAGTGGCTCGCTCAAAAGTAACCAAGGCATCTAACCCGCGCCCGGATCCAATCAAGCTCGACCTTGATCCAAAAGGGCAATTACATCTACTCCCGCTTGAGCGGCGGTGGGGGCGAGTTGCTTTGTGAGCAATCTCTCACACGTTCGCTTTCAAGACTGGATGGAGAGATCTTTTTTTTCACTTACCCGCAAGCATAATGCTGTCTTACTCACTGGGGCAGTGATCAAGGTCGCATTTCAAAACTTTGTATTTCCTAGGTTTTTGTGCATGGAGGGATCCTTTGCCTGTATTGTCTTACACGATCCCAACAAGTTGCTAATGATTCTTCTTCATCCGTAAAGATGCTGATTAGTAGTTTTATTTGCTACTTTTATGAGGATCCCGGATCCCAGTTCTGCCTACCGACCCGCCTATGGATACCCGCCTGATTAACATTGGCTTTGGCAACATCGTCGCCGCCGGGCGTGTAATCGCCATCGTCAGTCCCGAGTCTGCGCCGATTAAACGCATCATCAGCGATGCCCGCGAACGAGGTCAGTTGGTGGATGCCACCTATGGTCGCCGTACCCGTGCTGTGATCATTACCGATTCCGGGCATATCATCCTGTCTGCGATTCAACCGGAAACTGTGGCCAACCGCTTCCTAAGTGCCAAGCTCGGATTGCCAGAGGAAACCGATTAGATGGCAGCATTGTTAATAGATGGGTGGGCAGTCTGAGCGGCAAAGAGTGAGATATCCTAAAACAAACCAACCGCCCGGCCACCCTTCGTTGGTCTTCAGCCTATGCCAGCCTCTCCCACCATGCTCCTCTTTCCCATGTCTTCCGAGTGTGCGCAGCGGCAAGGTGTGCTAGAGGATACTCAGGGATCCCTAGAGCCCAATCTCAGCCGTGGTCGCCTACTGGTACTCACAGGGCCTAGCGGTGTGGGGAAAGGCACGGTTGTGAGACAGTTACGCCAACGTCATCCCGAGCTGCATTTTTCCGTTTCGGTCACTACCCGCCCCCCCCGCCCCAGCGAACAGGAAGGGATCAATTATTTTTTCCGCAGCCGCGAAGAATTTCTCCACTTAATTGAAGCGGGCGAATTGCTGGAATGGGCGCAGTACGCAGGCAATTTCTACGGAACCCCCCGTGATGCGGTTCTGGACAAGCTCAGCCAGGGGCAGGATGTCTTGCTGGAAATCGAATTGGCTGGGGCACGTCAAGTGAGCCAACATTGCCCAGAAGCGATCCGTATCTTTTTGTCTCCCCCTTCGTTGCAGGAACTGGAACGGCGCATCCGCGAACGGGGGCAGGACTCCGAGGCCAGCATTGAGCGACGTTTGCAACAGGCCCAAAAAGAATTGGATGCCCAGGACGAATTTGACTATGTAATCATCAACGATGATCTCGAGCAAGCTCTGCTTCAGCTTGAAACCTTGCTCTATCCAAAATGGCCAGAGCCAGAAGTTCCAGCGACCTGATCTGATGGATGGGCAGCCGTCCCTATGGGTTTTCTCAGGGATCCCTCGGCGGGCTGATTAGACCATACAGCCCTCTGCACCAAGGGCACGCTAGTCACTGGCACAGGTATGGTATCAAAGCCCTCTCCCACACTATTTCGGGGGCATGGACATTCTTTAGGAAAACCACGCAAGAGCTTCAGGGTTGGTGAATCTTCCTCAACCTATGAGATAGTGGTAAAGCTGTGCTTTTCGGCATGGTCTTGCGTTTCTATCTGGCCAATTAGGGGATAGTATGATTCACACACTATCTGGCCAATTAGGGGATAGGTCTCTAGCTCTGATCGGGATCCACTGCATCCTAGAGCTGTACGACTGCCCGGCCAATCTTTTGAATGATGTCTCTCTCGTGCAACAGGCATTGCGGGAGGCAGCGAGACGCTCCAACTCCACCTTTTTGGGGGAATTGTGTCATCAATTTGAGCCTCAGGGGATTACAGCCCTGGCGCTTTTGGGGGAATCACACATTTCCATTCACACCTGGCCGGAGATCGGCTATGCGGCAGTAGATGTGTTCACCTGCGGGCGCCATACCCAGCCGGAGGCGGCTTGTGAGTATCTGATCACGCTGTTTCAGGCCCGCGGGCATTCTCTGCGCAAGATGCCTCGCCGCCCAATGGGAATCACCGATCCCGCCCTCACCCCTAGCCGGGAAGCAGCTCCTCAACGAGGACGCTAGAACATGGTTACACCTGGGATCCCGCTTTGGATACAGGAATACTCCACCCCCTGGGATTACAGCGTTCGTGGCATCACCCGCATCCTTGCCTACCGGCAAACCCCCTTCCAGGAGATGCTGATCGTAGAAACCGGGGCCTACGGCAAAGGGTTGGTGTTGGACGGGCGCTGGCAATCCACCACAGCCGATGAATTTCTCTACCACGAGGCTTTGGTACACCCAGCTCTGCTGCAAGTGGTGCAGGGGGGTGGGATCCCGAAGCGAGTCCTGGTGTTGGGTGGCGCAGAAGGGGCAACAGTGCGAGAGGTGTTGCGCTGGCGCTCCGTTGAGCAGGTGGTGATGGTGGATATCGACAGAGAAGTGGTGGAAGCCTGTCGGGAACACTTGCCAGAAATGCATCAGGGGGCGCTAGAGGATCCACGGGTGCAGGTGGTGATCGCCGATGCTCTGGAGTTTCTCCACCACACTGGCCC
>JAUQVI010000187.1:0-7003 GCA_039794885.1 Thermostichus sp. DG02_5_bins_236 | reverse complement strand
CAAGATGGAGAGGGCGATAAAGACCAGCAAGCTGGCAATGGATAGGCTGGAATTGGGCAGGGGCTGGGTTAACACCCCAAAGGCTGTGTTCAGCAGGCGGCTCAGCCCCAGGTAAAAGGAGCGCTGGGAAGGTCGCAGAGCCGGCACAAGGCTGATACCCCGATCCAAAGAAATCCCGACGATCAGCAGTGCCCCCGCGCCCCGCAACAGCACCCCACCAATATCGATCCAGGTATGCCAAGGTTCCCCAGCCTTGAGCTCTAAGAATTTCTGCAAGCGGGTTAAGCTGCGGTCGAACAACCGCCAAAGAAAGAAACCTACCACCAAAGTGGCAATCCCGGCCAGGATTGTTAAGATCAGTACTCGGGGATCCTGAGCCCGTTGTAGCGCCAGTAGATCCTGCCGGTATTCGCTGATGGCCTGCTCCAGTCGCCGAGCCCAACTGTTGGCCACCAAACGCACTTCATTCAAGCCCACCTGACTTAGGGATGCCCGGCGCTCGGCAGCAGCATCGGCATAGGTAACGGTAAACAGATACCGCTGGGTGCGTTCAAAGCGGCCTCTTTCCCCAAGACGCAAAATGTATTGGCCATTGGCATCTTGCGCCACCCGCACCTCCGGCTCGGGTAACTGCCCCTCCTCCAAGAAGCGCTCAATGACTGCCCGCACGTTATCGGCACGCACATCGCTAGGGTATTCCGCCGTCTGCAAGCGAAATACAGGGATATTCCCCACCAACAGTTCTGTGCCCTCTTGCCCGGTCAAAGGGATCCCTCTAGGGGAGGGAGAGGCCTCGGGAGCCGGTGTTTCGGTGGGGGAGGGACTGGGGTCAGTCAGGAGAAAGTTGGGATCCCGGAAATCAAGGGCTTGAGCCACAGGGGGTAAGGCAGCGACAGCGACAGCAGGAATGAACCAGAGGCTAATCGCAACCATCAGCCCTACGATCAGTGCTGCAATGGCTGGCTTAACACGACCACCCGTCATTGGGAATTCCTGGGATGCTAGTCTGCAAGCTCATGGTGGCACATGCAACCCCTCCTATTCGTGGGTTTGAGGGAAATTTTAAGTGCCTTGATGGTTACCTAAAAGGCGTTGGCGCAATTTTTTGATCTTGTCTCGCAGTTCGGCAGCTTCTTCAAATTCCAGGTTTTTGGCAGCTGTTTTCATCTTGAGTTCCAGTTGGCTGATCAACTCCGGAATCTCCGAGAGTGGGATCTCTTCTGAGTCTTGAAAGACTTTTTCCAGATCTTGATTGCTGAGTTTGCGAGAGATGGCCAAAAAGGACAAGATAGCATTGCTGGATTTTTTGATGATCGGCTTGGGGGTAATATTATTTTGAATGTTGTATTGCAATTGAATTTCTCGGCGGCGCTCTGTTTCTGCAATAGCTCGGGCCATACTACCGGTCATGTTGTCGGCATACATCACTACGGTTCCCCGTACATTCCGTGCTGCTCGTCCAATCATCTGGATTAGAGATCGTTCTGCCCGCAAAAAACCTTCCTTATCGGCATCCAAAATTGCCACCAAAGATACTTCCGGCAAATCCAGCCCTTCCCGCAGCAGATTCACCCCCACCAGTACATCAAAAGCACCTTCCCGGAAATCCTGTAGAATCTCAATCCGTTCAATTGAGGTGATTTCAGAATGCAAATAACGGACACGGATCCCACGCTCCTGTAGGTATTCCGTCAGATCTTCCGCCATACGTTTGGTGAGAGTGGTTACAATCACCCGCTCGGCAGGGCCACGTTGGGAGCGCTCTAGACGTTCATAAATTTCGCCCATCAAGTCATCCACCTGCCCAGCAGTAGGACGCACATGGATCTCTGGATCCACCACACCTGTCGGTCGAATCACCTGTTCTACAACTCGTCCAGTACCGGGCCGATAAAGGATCAGTTCTTTGCTATTCTCAGTGAGGGTTTCAAACTCAGCTTCACTTTGTTCCAACTCCCAGTTGCCAGGAGTGGCAGAAACAAAGACACATTGATGGACTTTTGCCCAAAATTCTTCTGCCTTGAGGGGGCGATTATCCAAGGCGCTGGGCAAGCGAAACCCGTGATCCACCAACACCTGTTTGCGGGCCCGGTCGCCATTATACATCCCGCGAATTTGGGGCACTGTCACATGAGATTCATCGAGTACCAATAGCCAATCATTCGCTTTGAAATAATCCACCAAACAGGAGGGAGGATCCCCTTCATTGCGCCCAGTCAGGTGTCGGGAATAATTTTCTACACCGTTGCAATAGCCGACTTCCCGCAGCATTTCCAAATCGTAGCGAGTACGTTGTTCTAGGCGTTGGGCTTCGAGCAGTTTACCTTCTTTCTGAAAAAGGGCCAATTGATCTTCTAGTTCTTGCTCGATATCGATCAACGCTTGCTCCAGTTGTTCTTCCGGTGTAACAAAGTGTCGCGCTGGATAAACCCTGAGAGCACTGAGGCTATTCAAAATTTCACCACTGACTGGATCAATTAAACGAATAGCATCAATCTCATCTCCAAAAAATTCGATCCGAATCACCCGATCTTCATAAGCTGGAACAATTTCTAGCACATCTCCCTTCAGACGAAAGCGCCCTCGGATCAGATCCAAATCATTGCGCTCGTACTGTACACTGGCCAAATCCCGTAACAGATCTCGCTGGTTGAGTTCTTGCCCTACCTTGAAGGGAATGGAAGCTTTGAGGTATTCTTCCGGCATTCCCAAACCATAGATACAACTCACAGATGCAACAACAATCACATCTCGCCGTTCAAATAAAGAACGGGTGGCAGAGTGCCGCAGCATATCAATTTCGTCGTTAATGGAAGAGGATTTGGCAATATAAGTATCTGTGCTGGGGACGTAAGCCTCGGGTTGATAATAGTCGTAATAGCTGATGAAGTATTCCACAGCATTGTGGGGGAATAATTCTCGCAATTCGTTACACAACTGTGCCGCCAAGGTTTTGTTGTGGGCCATCACCAAGGTCGGTTTGCCCACCTGTTGGATGGTATGGGCAATGGTGAAGGTTTTACCGGTGCCCGTTGCCCCGAGCAGGGTTTGGAAACGGTGGCCTGCTGCAATCGATTCCACCAATCCGGCAATGGCCTTGGGTTGATCTCCGGTGGGTTGATAAGGAGAAACCAGTTGAAACTCTGACATAACCTGTTGGGAAGTCACGGGTTTAGTCTAGCCTTTCTGCCTAGCCCCCTGACCTGTGTGTGGGATCCCACCTGGCCAAGTGATAAGACGACCAAGGAAGTTATCGATCACGAGATTTTTCCAATACCTGAGTATTTTCGGTGAATCTCCGGGGTCTGGCGGCTTTTGCTAACAGGGATCCCAGCACCAAGAGATTCCTACAGGACTAAACAGCGCAAATCCACCCAAAATGGGAGGGGTAAAAGCAGAACAGCTGATGGCTCATCTGTGGTTTTTGAGGATGGATGTGGATTCACTATGCTGATTAACTGTTATTTGCTATGAAAGAGCACAACTGGGATCCGGCATCTCTGACCGAAAGCCTGAACCCTGCCACCGCAGATCTGGATGCCCTCAGTACCCTTGAGTTGGTGCTGCGGATCAACGCCGAGGATCGCTGTGTGCCGGAAGCGGTGGCCGGCCAAGCGAAGCCGATGGCAGCAGCCATTGACGCCATTGCCGAACGGATGCAGAAGGGAGGGCGGTTGATCTACTTTGGGGCCGGAACCTCAGGCCGTTTGGGGGTTTTGGATGCAGCCGAGTGTCCACCTACTTTTAGCACTCAGCCTGGGCAGGTCGTGGGTTTGATTGCCGGTGGGGAAAGGGCTCTAACTCAGGCGGTAGAGGGAGCGGAGGATGATGGGGAAGCAGGTGCCCTTGCCCTGGGAAATCTTGACCTTCAGAGGCGCGATAGTGTGGTGGGGATTGCCGCCAGTGGCTGTACCCCTTTTGTATTGGGCGGGATCCAAGCCGCTAGACAGGTGGGTGCCCTGACCATTGGCCTTGCCTGTAATCACCCTTCGCCGCTAACTGAGCAGGTGGATATTGCCATTGCCCCTTTGGTGGGGCCGGAGGTGATCCTTGGCTCAACTCGCATGAAAGCCGGTACGGCGCAAAAGCTGGTCTTGAACACCCTCTCCACCGGTGTGATGGTGCGCCTGGGCAAGACCTATGGCAATCTGATGGTGGATCTGCAAGCTAACAATACCAAGCTAAAACGACGGGCGGAACGGATGGTAGCCTTGGCCTGTGATCTCGACCCAGCGGCGGCTGCCCATCTGTTGCAGGCCTGTAACGGAGAGGTGAAAACTGCCATCCTCGTCGCTCTTTTGGGGTGCTCGGCCCAGCAGGCTCGTCAGCATTTGCAAAAGGCTCATGGCAGGATTCGTCAAGTGCTAGATTCAGCTTTACCCCAGCACCTGTGATCTGGCTTGCTCATGAGCACTTGTGGCTATCTCTACACTCCCCCTTATGCTGTCTTGGCAGAGGAAGAGCTGATGTGGCTCAAAGCACAAGGGGCTGACCCAATTCTGCACGATTGGGGAACCCGAGTTTATCTAGAGGATCTGCTGCAGCGGATTACAGCGGGGTCGGTGCAGACAGTGCTGCTTCTGCGCCTATCCGATTTAGGGGATCGCACCGATGAGATTCACGAGCGCCTGCTGTATCTTCAGCAGGCTGGGATCCGGCTGAGCTTGGTGAATGAATCGGGGATACAAACCCCCACCGACCCAGAAGCTTGGATCCCTCTTCTGGCGGAAATCCCCCATCAGTTGCAAAGCCGTCGCCTCTGCTGCCGCCAAGCCAACAACCGCCTTGCCGGTAAACCACCCCCTGGCCCCGCTCCCTTTGGCTACCGCCGCGAAAGGGATCGCTACCTGCCGGATCGCAAGCAAGCCGGCATCGTTGAGGATTTTTTTCAGCACTTTTTGCTCTATGGATCCCTGCGACGGGCGGTGCGCTTCATCGAGGAGAAACACCACAAACGCATTTCGGTAGCCACCGGACGCAACTGGCTGATCAATCCTGTCTACCGGGGGGACTTGGCCTACGGGGATGGTACCACCCTGCGAGATACCCACCCGGCCCTGCTCAGCCGCACCGAAGCCGCCCAGATCGATCGCTGGCTGAAACGCAACCAAGGGATCCCACGCCGCAGTGCCAGTGCTCCCCGCTCTTTAGCTGGTTTGGTCAAGTGCTGTTCTTGTGGTAGTCCGCTGCGGATTGTGCAAACCACACCTCGCCAAGGCAAGAAAAACAGCCCCTCCTACCTCTATCTGCGTTGTCAAACCTGTCGCTACAGCCTCAACTATGCAGAGATTTTGCAAGAAGTGATCCAGCAAGTGTGTGAGCAACTGCCCCAACGCACTCGACAACTGGATGAGGATCCCTTTGCTCCAGCCCGTCAAGGGATCCAATCCCAACTTCAAACCAATATCAGTGTCCTCAGCCAGCTAGAGGCCTTGCAGAGATCCGGGTTGATGGAGGATCATTCATTGGCCCAACGCCGCTACCAATTGCGGGCGGAAAATGCCCTTCTGTCGCAAAAACTGGAGCAACTGCCGCCACCCAACCTACCCCAGATTGCCCAAACCCTCTCTATTCAGCCCTTCTGGCAAGATCTCACGGAAACCGAACGACGTGCCTATCTACGGGAGTTTCTACGCAGTATTGAGGTGGATTCCAGCGGGGATGTGCGGGTGGTTTTTGTATTTGATCCCTAGGGCATGTTAGCCATTGATGTGTTAGGTGGAAATTCACTACTAGTATCTGGGATCCAGCAGCGGCGGTAGCCTTGTTTTTGGCTTCTGATGGCCATGTACCCTGAGGCTATACTCAAATCATCTCCCCTAAAAACGGCAGCAGATGTCGGATCCCAATCAAGAGCTCAAGGATTTAATCCTGGCTTTGGACAAAAAGCTGGATGGTTTCGATCGCAAATTCGAGACTCAAATTACTGAGCTCAAAACCGAGGTGCGGCTGGTGAGAACTGAGCTAGAAGCCAAGATCGACCTCAGCCGCAGTGAATTAGAAGCCAAGATCGACCTCAGTCGCAGTGAACTAGAAGCCAAGATTGACCTCAGTCGCAGTGAACTAGAAGCCAAGATTGACCTCAGTCGCAGTGAACTAGAAGTCAAGATCGCCGAACTCAGTGCCAAAATGGACGGCTATGGCAAACGCTTAGACCAACAAGAGTTTGTCAGTCGGGGAGCTATTTTGGCCTTAGTTGTCGGAGTCGCCTCAGGATTTATCAAGTACCTATTTTTCACCAGCTAAGCCGGAAGCAGCAGCCGGACCTTAACTTCACTACGGCTATCCGTGAGTTGTTTGAGCAAAGCCACTGCGCATCCCACGGATGGATATGTTGGTGTTCAGCCTACCGTAGGCATAGCATCATGAGCGGAGCATTCACCTCCTCCTCAGGGCTCCCTTGCAGGATGACCTGTCTCCGCCTTTTGCTGACAACTGAGATAATTCTTGATAATGTCTGCTCCCGAGGCGGCTGAGGTGGAAGGTGGGATCTCAGACCTAGGGTGGAGTACTCCCTGTTGAGTGCAATTCAGTCGGCGGGATCCCTTGCCTATCAAGGAAAAGCCTTTTCTTGCTTAGTTTGCTTTTGATCAGTTTTACATATAAATCTAAAAACAAACTCTGTTTTAGGTCTAGAAAGTGCTTCTAGAGCTTGAAAAAGTATATATTTTCTGGATTTGATTGCTTGGGAACTTTCTTTCCCTCTCAGGCACATAGCTTTATCCTTCGCAACAGTTCTCAAGGGGTGGATCGGCTGTTGATAATGGCCTTTGGAAGCCCCCATTGAGGAATGCGCTGTGAAACTGGCAGTTTATGGAAAAGGTGGTATTGGCAAATCCACCACAAGTTGCAACATTTCCGTAGCCTTGGCCAAGCGGGGCAAAAAAGTCTTGCAGATCGGCTGCGATCCCAAGCACGACAGCACCTTCACCCTGACCGGCTTTCTCATTCCCACCATCATCGACACCCTAGAAGCCAAGGGCTACCACTACGAAGATGTCTA
>JAUQVI010000186.1:0-7028 GCA_039794885.1 Thermostichus sp. DG02_5_bins_236 | reverse complement strand
AAAATAGTTATCTTTTGGCTTTGTGGGATCCGAGATAGACCTCAATCACCCGTGGGTCATTCTTCACCTCCTCAAAGCTACCCTCACATAACATTGCCCCTTGATGCAACACGGTAACTTTTCGGGCGATTTGTCGGACAAACACCATATCATGCTCAATTACCACAATGGTGTGATTTTTGGCTAGAGATTGGATCAGTTCTCCTGTCGATTCTGTTTCTTTATCCGTCATCCCGGCCACACATTCATCCAGCAACAGTAAGTCGGGATCCTGAGCAATGACCATACCAATTTCTAGCCATTGTTTTTCCCCGTGGGAGAGCAAACCTGCCGGGATCCGATCCTTGTGGGTAAGGCCAATGGTTTCTAGTAAGGCATCGATTTTGTCCGTTAGAGCTCGCTTGCTAAGTAATGTAGCGAACACCCCTTTATTGGGATTAAAAGATAATTCTAGATTCTGACGTGGGCTGAGATTTTGATAAACACGCGGAGTTTGAAACTTACGGCCAATCCCAAAAATTGAGATTTGATGCTCCTTGAGTTTAATTAGATCTTTTCCCTTGAATAGGACACATCCCTTGGTGGGTTTGACCTTGCCTGTCAACACATCTAAGAAGGTGGTTTTGCCCGCTCCATTCGGGCCAATGACTACCCGCAATTCCCCTTCGTCCAAGGAAAAGTTCAACCCATTCAGAGCCTTAAACCCATCAAAACTGACGGTGAGATCCTGGATTTCTAAAATTTTCTGGGCAGTGGTAGGGGCTGCAGTAAGCATAGGGATTAGATCCAAGGAAGAAAAGCCTAGAGGTTAAACATTCATCTTCAACCAATCAAACAGTTGATCGGTGCTGATCTGCCAAGGAATCCTGGATAGAATCGGTAACGGATTGGATCCCTGTAAACTTTTGGGCAGACGATGAAAAACTCCAGCGCCGGTTTCTCCTCTGGCAACTTTAGGAACTCCTCTGGAGACCGAAGTGAGGATAGTGGCCATCGTGATCTGCCCCATCAGTTTGGATCCCTTCCACCTTAAACTATCCATTAAGCTGGGGAAGTATCGGCCAAGCGCCGACGCCAAAGTTGAAAGGTGACCCACAGTTGCTTGCCGTGGGTACGTACCCAACCCACCAATCCATCCGGCAGCACTAGCACCACTAGCAGGAACAACCCGCCCTGGAAGAACAGCCAAATTTCCGGGAAATTCTCACTCAGAAGACTCTTGGCGAAATTCACCAACACCGCTCCAATTACAGCCCCCACCAAACTAGCTCGACCTCCCACAGCAACCCAGATCACCATTTCAATGGAAAAAGGAATTGACATGGCATTGGGGGAAATGATTCCGGTTTGTAGGGTAAAGAGAGCTCCGGCGATTCCTGCCAATCCGGCAGATGCTGCAAAAACCAACACCTTAAATCCGGTTGGGTCATAACCCGAAAAGCGCACCCGTGGTTCATCATCTCGAATGGCCACCAGGATCCGCCCAAAGAGACCACTGGTTAGCCAGCGGCAGAGTAGGTAGGCTAAGGCCACAAACAAAATGGTTGTCACGTAGATGGCAAAGCGCATCTCAGAAGAATTAACGCTAATCCCAAACAAAGTTCTAAAATCTGTCAAGCCGTTGGTGCCGTTGATCAAGCGTTGTTGGCCATTGAAAAAATTGAAGAAAATGATTGTAGTGGCCTGAGTTAGAATCGAGAAATAAACGCCCCGGATCCGATTTCTGACCACCAAATACCCCAGTGCCGCTGCTACCAAAGCCGGGATCAAGAAAATGGCGATGGCTGTTAATGGAAATGAATAGAAAGGCCGCCAAAACCAGGGTAATTCTGTCACGCCATACAAACTAAAAAACTCCGGGATCCTGCCATCGGGTAGCTGTAAATTCAGGTGCATTCCCAGCGCATAGCCCCCGAGGGCGAAAAACACTCCATGTCCGAGGCTGAGCATTCCTGTATAGCCCCAGATGAGGTCAATTCCTAAGGCGACAATGCTGAGAGCTAGAAACCGACCCAACAAATTGAGACGGAAACTGGACAACATCGCCGGAGCCAGGAAGATCAGGGCTAGCACGACTCCAACTAGGAGCCCGGCCTCTAACAGCAATTTGTTAAGGGAGTTGGGATCCTGATTTTGGGCAGGAGTGGCCATTACATCAGCAGTATCGGGAGTGTGAAGCACTTTCGTTTCTCCATCCTAGGCATCCACCGTTCGGCCTTTTTCCGGGAAGAGACCGCGAGGGCGATATTGCAAAAAGGCCACAATCAGGGCAAAGACCATTACCTTCGCCATGCTGGTGGTAGCAAAAAAGTTCAGGGTGTCTGTTAAAATGGGTACTCCCGGAAAGATCAAGGCCAAGGTGCCAGAACCAATCAAAAAATTGGCAATGCCAATACCCAAAGCGGCCACAATGCTGCCCAAGAGCTTGCCGACACCGCCCACTACCACCACCATGAAGGTGTCAACAATGTAGTTTTGGCCGGTGTTGGGCCCCACGGATCCCAGCAAACTGACTGCAACCCCCGCCACTCCCGCTAGACCTGAGCCAATGGCAAAGGTGAGGGCATCTACTGTCCGGGTCGGGATCCCGACGCAAGCACTCATAGCTCGGTTTTGGGTCACTGCCCGAATCCGCAGCCCCCAGCGGGTGCGCTGCAGGAAAATGTACAGCCCCAGAATGCAGAGGATGGTGAGGCTAATGATGAACAGGCGGGTGTTGGGGAGGAAGAGATTGCCCACCGGGATCCCACCCCGCAGCCAACGGGGTGCTGTCACGTCTTTATTCTGAGCCCCAAACCAGGGTTGTGTAACCGCCAGAGCATAGGTTTGCGCCAGCACCCGCCCACCCACGGCTACAATCGCTGTGGAAAGCACCAGTAATAAGGTGAGTACCCAGGCTTTGAGACGTGGCCAATCCACCCGTTTGGCCAGCAACCACCAACCCCCAAAAAACAGCAACCCAAACACTCCCAGTCGCAACGCCAGTACCCAATTAACGCTGCGGACAAACTGCTGCAACATCAGGCTGACCCCCCAGGTCGCCAATAGGGTTTCTAGCGGACGACCGTACAAGAAGCGGATCACCCCACGTTCTAGTCCCCACCCCACTAAAGCTGTGACCAAGAAAGCCGCAATCAAAGCTGGGAAAATGTAGAAATCCCGCCAGGGATCCCCCAGTTGTCGGAAGCCATTTTGCACCAGAAACGTGGTGTAAGCTCCCAACATCATCAGCTCCCCATGGGCCATGTTGATCACGCCCATGAGACCGAAGACAATCGCCAAGCCCAAAGCCGCCATCAGCAGCACGGTGCCGATACTGATGCCATTAAACAAACTGTCAAAGAGCAAGGTCATAAGCCGGGGATCCTCATCCAAACAACTGGGGAAGCCTCCTGGAAGGAAGAGTCAACACCCTCCGTGAACCATGATTAAAAACTGAGCAAAAACAATTCTGAACAGTAAAGTGGGATCCCCTTGGGCACCAGCCCTGACCCAGGGATCCCGACATCCATGGGCTGAGATTACACCCGGAAACGACCGCCCTTAGCGGGATCGGACCAGTCACAGGCGTAGCCCTTGGTTTCGGCCACAAACTGGTTCCAGGGCAAGGGATCCACTGCATCGGTGGCCGAAATCACCTCAAACAGGCCGTCGGAACGCACTTCCCCAATCCGCACATACTTGGTCAGGTGGTGGTTGGTGTTCATAGTCACCATCCCTTCTGGGGCATCGAAGGTTTGGCCGTAGGCTGCCTGCCGAACGGCATCAATCTCTACGGTTCCGGCTTTCTCCACCGCCTGCTTCCAGATATAAACCATGATGTAGGCGGCTTCCATCGGGTCGTTGGTGACGCGGTTTTGGCCGTATTCTGCCCGGAAAGCCTCCACAAACTTCTTGTTGGCGGGTGTGTCCACCGTCATGAAATAGTTCCAGGCAGCGTAATGCCCCTCCAGAAATTCGGGGCCGATTGCCTGTACCTCTTCTTCGGCAATACTAACGGACATGGAGGGGTAACGATCCGGCCCTAGCCCTGCCCCTTGCAATTGGGTAAAGAAGGCCACGTTGCTGTCGCCGTTCAAGCTGTTGTAGATGATGCCACCCTTGGGAAGGGCAGCGCGGATCTTGCTGATGATCGGGGTTACTTCCGTGTTGCCCAAAGGCAAGTAGTC
Source organism: Thermostichus sp. DG02_5_bins_236 (assembly GCA_039794885.1). Classification (GTDB taxonomy): domain Bacteria; phylum Cyanobacteriota; class Cyanobacteriia; order Thermostichales; family Thermostichaceae; genus Thermostichus. The sequence goes on along the minus strand of JAUQVI010000186.1, from coordinate 2,859 downwards.
TTCACCGACCACAGTGCCGCCCAGAGCTTCCAGTTGCGCTTTGATGATGGTGTTGGCGGTGCGGGGGAACACGTAGTCGGATCCCACCAAGAAGAACTCTTTTCCTTTGTTGTTAAGCAGCCATTCCACTGAAGGCTCGATCTGCTGGTTGGGAGCAGCGCCAGTGTAGAAGATGTTTTTGGAGCATTCCTGCCCTTCGTACTGCACCGGATACCAGAGCTGGTGCTGCTTGGATTCAAACACCGGCAACACGGCTTTCCGGCTGGCGGAAGTCCAGCACCCAAACACCGTTGCCACCTGATCAGAGTCGATTAGCTTGGTGGCTTTTTCGGCAAAGGTGGGCCAATCGGAGGCTCCATCCTCCACAATCGCCTCAATCTGTTTCCCCAACACCCCACCAGCAGCATTGATCTCTTTAATGGCTAAGCGCTCGGCATCTACCACACTGGTTTCTGAAATCGCCATCGTGCCACTGAGGGAGTGCAAGATCCCGACTTTGATCGTTTCCCCTTGAGCATAGGCAGGCAGAGAACGCTTGACCCAAAGCTGAGGACCTAGAGCTACCCCAGCTCCAGCTAGGGCACCCATTTTGATGAGCTGGCGACGATTGAGAGAATGAGCCATGTTTTAGTCTCCGAGATGAAACGGGTTCCAATTTTCAAGGATTGTCATTGTTCTGAGCAGTTCGGCCTAGTCCTACTTCTGAACCTGTCGCATCGCTACAAGATTGGCTGCCGACTCAACTCACCCCATCGAGTCGAAAGGCGCAAGGTTCCATCCGGCAGGTACAAGGAAGCGGCGTTCATCACCGCTGGCCGAAGCTCGTATCATCAAACCCATTTAGTCGAGAGTAAGTCGTATCGTAGGATACTTTTCTTCAGCAGCGCGTAGATCCAGCTATCCCCGAATCCCTTGCCTCATGAGTAACGCAGGAGGACTAACCCCTCCGTATTTTCTATGGATTTAACCACTCCTTAAGAAGTTTCTCGCCCAAAGGGATCCCTCTGCTAGTCATAAGTGAGGAAAGAAGCTTTCGGTGCTCTGGAACTCCTAACGGGGCAGGAATGTTGCTCATCGAGCAGTGACACAGGCACAGGTCTGTTGAACTGTTGAATATGAATAATCCGTGAATACAGCTCTTTAATGCTCCGCAGAAGTTGGGTGGTAAAGCACCACATTTTCTTGCTCATTGGGATCGTTGCGGGCTACCAGGGCGTAGGCCGGTTCATCGGGATCCAAATTGAAGGGTTGGTGGGGCACGCCAGGCGGAATAAAAATAAAGTCCCCAGCTTCGTTGATCACTGATTGCCGCAGTCCGGGGCCATAACGGGTTTCGACCCGGCCTTTGAGCAAATAAATAGCCGTTTCGTAGTCGCGGTGAAAATGAGGTTCTGCCGTACCCCCTGGCGGGATCACCACCCGGTTCATGGAGATCCCTTTGGCGCCTGCCGTCGCTTGGGAAATGCCGATAAAGTAGGGCAACTTTTGCAGCGTTAGGGTTTCTGCTGCCGGTCGCACCGTCACAATACCCGCTGACATCGGCTCCGTTTCGGGACAGGGATCCTCCCTAGAGGCGTTCGGGGCAAGAGAAGTCATGGCTGGCCTGCCTTTTGTATCGGGGGAGCGGATTTAGATTCTGATCCTAGCAATCTCACCCGCAAAGGATTCCGAGCAGGGACGGATAACTGCCCTCGCCGCTACTAGGTTCAGGAGAGATACTGGGAATAGACGATAGTTCGACCTGTATTGCTGCAGATCCAGGGTCGAGTGCATGGGAAATGGATCCGCAATGGAATTGGGGCTATGAGCGGAGGTCAAGAGTGGCTGCACAAACATTGGTGATGGATGCGGTGGAACAGCTGGGCCTACGGGTCACCCTGGGAGATATTGCCTCCAGTACGGGCTTGGCCCTACATGAGGCCAAACAAGAGCTGCTCAATCTGGCGCAAAAGGCAGAAGGGCATTTACAAGTTTCCCAACAAGGGGAGATTGCCTACGTTTTCCCACGCGGGTTTCGCAGCATTCTCAGTCGCAAAGAACAACAGGATCGGGCTGCTGCTCTACGACGCAAACTCTGGGGTGGTTTCCTCTATGGGTTGCGGATTTCCTTCGGCATCATGCTGGTGGTGTCGATTGTCTTAATCATCCTGGCCTTGATTGCTCTGCAGATGGCGGCCAACCGTGGCGATAACAACAATCGGGGACGTTCGCGGGGTGGGTTGGGTTTTTACTACTTTCCCAATCTTTGGATTGGCAACCCCTTTTGGCGGCCCTATCCCAACTACGGGTATCGAGGTTATTCGGGACCGGCGCGTCCTCGCCCGCAGGAAAAATCAGAGCTGAACTTCTTGGAGGCGGTTTACAGCTTTTTGTTTGGGGATGGGGATCCCAACGCCGATCTGGAGGAAGAACGCTATGCCCTGATTGCTCAGGTGATTCGGGCCAACGGGGGGGTAATTGCGGCAGAGCAGGTGTTGCCCTATCTGGATGTGGAGCCGGGATCGGCTGCTCTGGAATACGAAGACTACATGCTGCCGATTTTGATTAAGTTTGATGGTCAGCCGGAGGTAAGCGAGGAGGGAGATATTGTTTATCGTTTCCCTGAGCTACAGGTGGTGGCAGCAGAACGTCAACCGTCCCTGTCGGCGAAGCGGATACCAGGAGTTTTATTAGAAAAACGATGGGCCTTTAGCCGGGCCACATCTGGCCAACTCACCCTAGCTGGCGGACTGGGGGTTCTCAATTTCTTCTTGGCGGCCATTCTTTACGGAGCGCGCGGGGAAGTGGCGGCGGCGGCTGGGAGCAATGCTTTTTTGGCGTTTATCTATCCCTTGATCGGCTTTCTGTTTCTTTACGGCA
>JAUQVI010000185.1:0-7055 GCA_039794885.1 Thermostichus sp. DG02_5_bins_236 | reverse complement strand
CCCGCTTGCGGATACAAATCCCGGAGGGAGCAACCTCTGTGAAGCCGATGGTGCATCCTCTTTGGGAAATCGAGACTGTGAAAAAACCCCTGGAAACCCCCTTTGAATCCCATGGGCGCATGGTCACAGAAACCGTTGCAGAGGTGATCTGGAGCGGTGGCCGCCTGCCGGATGAGTTTATGGACGAGTTCAGCATCAGCCTCAAGTTACCGGATCAGCCAGGTGAGATCATCCCGATCCCGGTGGTGCAAGAGTGCGAAGAAGGTATCTATCGCTGGATCCAGGTGGCTCAGCCGGGAGAGGATCCCCATGATTTGCCAGAGCCGGCTCCTTTGCTGAAGTTAACGGGTGGATCCGATGCTCATGGGCATGGTCATAGCCACAGTCACGGACATTCCCACAGCCACTCCACTCCCTAGCAGGGATTTTTTGAGATCTGCCCCTGGAAGACTGGATTGCTGTTAACTCAACTCCTGTACAAGCAGATGAGATTTTGCCCTCTGTTCTGCTGAGTAGAGACTCTTGTAAGGTAGGAGCATAAATTTGGATCAGCGTACTTGCTGATCCTTTTGTTTTGGATGTGCCCCTGTGACTGCTGCGACTCCTCCAGATGTTGCCTTTGGTTCGGATCCCCAACCCCAACGGGAGAGTGATTGGCGACTGCTACGAATTCTCTGGCCCTATGCCCGTCGGCATCTGAAGCTGTTGCTGACCGCTTTGGCCTTTTTGCCACCTCTGGCTTTGGCGGATGCAGTACAGCCCTTGATTTTGCAGCGGGCCTTGGATGGCCCCATTGCTGAGGCAGTGGCTCGAGGGGACGGGATCCTCTTGGGCCTTTGGCCCTATGTGGCGTTGTTGATCCTGACCGTATTGGTGCGCTGGGGGTTTCAATCTTTGGAGGGCTATAGCAGCCAGAAGTTGGGCCAGTTAATGACACGGGATATTCGCAATGATCTGTTTGCCCATATCCTGGCTTTGCCGGCTCAGTTTTTTGATCGCACCCCGGTAGGCAAGTTAATCACCCGCATTACCAGCGATGTGGAAGCCTTGGGAGATGTTTTTTCTACCGGAGCGGTGGGGATTGTCGGCGATCTCTTTACCCTGGCGGTAATCGCGGTGGTGATGCTCAGTCAGCGTTGGGATCTGGGTTTGCTCCTGATTTTGATTGTCATTCCCATTAGCGCTATCGTTGTTGAGTTGCAGCGCCGCTTCCGTGACGCCAACTTTCGGGTACGGGAGGAACTCTCCAAACTCAACTCCTGGATTCAGGAGAATATTTTGGGCATCACGGTTGTGCAATTGTTTCGGCGAGAACGGCTGAACGGTGAAATTTTTCAAACCATTAACCAGCGCTACATCCACGAAGTAGATCAAACCATTCTCTACGATTCTGCCCTATCAGCCATTTTGGAGTGGGTCTCCTGGCTAGCGGTGGCTGCTCTGCTTTGGGTGGGGGGACAGCAGGTGATCTCAGCCGGGACAGGGATGCTAAGGGAAGGATTGGGGGGATCCCTGCCCGCTCCCAGTGAACCCCTAACTTTTGGCAGCCTTTACGCCTTTATTCTTTTCTCGCAGCGCTTTTTTAACCCGCTGCGTCAGTTGGCGGAAAAGTTCACCGCTTTGCAGTCTGGGTTTACTGCTGTGGAACGGATTGACAACATTCTCAGCCTGCCCATTGCCATTCGGGATCCCGTGCAGCCGCGTTCCTTGCCCCGTTCCGGGGGAGGAGAGGTGCGCTTTGAGAATGTTGTCTTCGGCTATACCCCCGGTGAGTGGGTGTTGAAGAATCTCAACTTCACGATTCGCCCCGGGGAAAAAGTTGCCCTAGTCGGGCCGACCGGGGCCGGGAAAAGCTCGATTATCCGCCTGCTGTGTCGTCTTTATGATGTCAGCCAGGGATCCATCCGCATTGACGGTGTCGATATCCGGGAGATTGCCCAAGCAGAACTGCACCAGCGGCTTGGGGTGATCCTGCAGGATGGGTTTCTTTTTTCCGGGGATATCCAGCAAAACATCACCCTCGGAGAAGGGGGAGATCTAGCCGAAGTAGAACGAGCCGCCCGTCAGCTGAACCTGCACGAGTTCATCCGCGATTTACCCCAAGGCTATGCCACACCCGTGCGAGAGCGGGGCAGCAACTTGTCTAGCGGCCAAAAACAGTTGATCAGCTTTGTGCGGGCCATGTGGCGGAATCCGAACATTTTAGTGTTGGACGAGGCCACCGCCAGTTTGGACGTGGGGACAGAAGCCCTGATCCAGTCAGCCCTAGAAACCTTGCTCCAGGATCGCACTGCCATCATCATTGCCCACCGCCTCTCTACCATCCGCGATGTGGATCGGATCTTGGTATTGCAACGAGGGGAACTGAAAGAACAGGGATCCCATACTGAGCTGATGGCCATGAATGGCCTTTATGCCAACCTCTATCGCCTGCAAGACCTAGGGGGATAGGCAGATGTAGGCAGGATGGCAGATGATCTTTGGGGCAGAGATCTCTGAACCGGGCCTTCAGCGGCGGGAGCCAAAACGGGATTGGAGGGCCCGTAGAGTCGTAGAGCCAGCATCCGAAAAGGCAATCCGAGCTTTACTGAGCAACACATTGCCATTGTCCAAAGCAATACCCTTCAGGCTGGCAAAGCCATCACTGGTTTGCACCAGAGCACGCCGCCCCCAAGCAGAAAAGTTTTTGCTAAAGGTGTTGATCAAACGTTCCATAAGGTTTTACTCCCATCAGGGGTCAAGCACGGTTCAAAGATGGCTGACTTGGATCCTGACATAGATCCTGCACTCAGGGAAAACCATCACCCGTGGCTGGGATCCCTATTTCCCCTCCTATTCAACTTACTCCTTTGCCAGGGGATGCCATCAGCCTGAAGAGGTAAATATTACCGATTGTTACAGGCTTGCCGTCAAGCGGATGGGCTGGCTATGATAGGCCGCAAGTCCGGCACATGACGAGAAAAGCGGTTAGCCATGAATCATCGGCCAGAGGTTGTGGAAGGCGGAGATGCCAAGCAGAAGGTGACCTTGTATCTTTCACCGGATCTGCATCGGGATCTGAAGGTTCGGGCAGCCGTTGAGCGGGAGCCGATGTCGGCAGTGGCAGAGAAAGCCTTGAGCTTTTACCTGCTGCATCCCGAGGTGATTGAGGGAGTTCAGGGTAGTGCCTATCGGGTGCATCACTGCCCCGAGTGTAGTCATCCCTTTGTCCTCCGCGATGGGGAGGTGACTTCTCTACACAAACAGTCGGCCAGCGAAGCCATTTTGGAGGAAGTCGAGTCGGAGTATTGGGGATCCACCCCCTCCAGCCCCAGTCCAGGGGATCAGCGGCAAGACGCTCTGGTGCCTTGTTAAGTTTCCGGCAAGATGCCTCAAGCAATCGCCATTTTTTGCAGAATTGAGTGATAACAGCAGTCCACGACACAAAAGACACTCAGGAGCAAGCCAAACTGAAGTCCACCTTTTGTCTCCACCTGATTGTCCCCTGTTTCCCCCAGATTCCCCCTTGTGCAGTTGGTGCCTCCCATGCAAGAGCTAGACATCCTGATTCAAGCTCAATACCCACTGCTTTACCTGCTCACCCCCGAGGAGGAACGGGCAGAAGCAGCCCTGGCAGCCATTGCCCGCGCGCTTAAGCCCCAGCGACGCTTGTTCATCTGGACGGTCACCCACGGCATTGTCGAATACGGCAACCCCCGCAGCCTCACCCAGCACAATACCCAGTCCCCCCAGCCGGCCATTCAATGGGTGATGGAGCAAAAGGATCCCGCCATCTGTGTCTTTAAGGATCTGCACGACTTCCTGGACAACACCGAGGTGAAGCGCTGGATCCGAGATGCCATCTTCAGCCTCAAGGGATCCCACAAAACCATTCTCCTCATGTCGCCGGTGCAAGTGGTGCCGGTAGAGCTGGAGAAAGATATTTCCGTGGTGGACTTTCCTCTGCCGGATATGCCCGCCCTAGAGCGCACCCTGAATCGCCAACTGGAACAGACGCCGCGTTCTGGATCCCTGACCCCCGACACCCGTGAAAAGCTGGTTAAAGCGGCCCTTGGTCTGACCCAAGATGAAGCGGAAAAAGTGTATCGCAAGGCCGTTGTCATGCACGGTCGCCTCAGCGAAGCGGAAGTTGAAATTGTCCTCTCCGAGAAAAAGCAGCTGATCCGCCGCAATGGCATTCTGGAGTTCATCGAAGAAGACGAAACCATTGATGCCGTTGGGGGACTAGAGGAGCTGAAGCGCTGGCTCTCCCAACGTTCCGGCGCTTTCACCGAGCGGGCTCGGGCCTATGGGTTACCCCAACCGAAAGGGATGCTTATTTTGGGGGTACCTGGCTGTGGCAAGTCATTGATTGCCAAAACGACAGCCCGTCTTTGGGGTTTGCCCCTGCTACGTCTGGATATGGGCCGCGTTTACGATGGCTCCACGGTCGGCAAATCAGAAGCCAACTTGCGTAGCGCTCTGCGAACGGCTGAATCCTTGGCCCCGGCCATTTTGTTCATCGATGAATTGGACAAAGCCTTTGCCGGCTCTGCAGGATCGAGCGATTCCGATGGGGGCACCTCTAGCCGCATCTTCGGCTCTTTCTTGACCTGGATGCAGGAGAAGCGGTCCCCGGTGTTTGTGATGGCAACCGCCAACCGGGTGGATCGCCTGCCGGGGGAATTTCTCCGTAAGGGCCGCTTTGACGAAATCTTCTTCGTGGATCTGCCCAACATCACCGAGCGGATGGAGATCCTGGAAATTCACCTGAAGAAGCGGCGGCGCGATATTAGCCGCTTCGATCTGCGCCAGTTGGCAACCGCCTGTGAGGGCTTCTCTGGCGCCGAAATCGAACAAGTTTTGATTGCTGCCATGTACGAATCTTTTGCCCAGAGTCGCGAATTTACGCAGCTGGACATTTTGGCAGCAACGAAAGCAACTCAGCCGCTATCCCGCACCATGATGGAGCAGGTGGTAGCGTTGAGGGAATGGGCCCAGCAGCGGGCTCGGCCAGCAGCAGCCTCTGTGGCCGAGTACCAGCGACTGGAGTTCTAGCGGGGAGGTAAAGCACAGCCAAGATTGCCTAGCCACAGGCAAAAGAGGCACAGGCTACATTTTCCTGCTAGAGCGTTGCTCGTTGTTGTGTGTCGATGTTCCAAACCCTAAACACAGGAGAGAAACACCATGTCTCATTTTAGCACCTTGCGTACCAAGATCACGGATGCCCAAATCCTGCAAAGCTCCTTGCGCGATCTCGGCTACAGCGTTAAGCTTGGCGCTGATGTCCGTGGTTACAATGGCCAGCGTGTTCGTGCCGACATCGTGGCCCAATTGGAAGGCGACTACGATCTGGGCTGGTCCAAGAACCCCGATGGTTCTTTTGATCTGATCGCCGATCTCTGGGGCGTAGCCAAGAAGCACAACCAAACCGAGTTGATCAACTCCATCAACCAGAAGTATGCCGTCAACAAAACCCTGGCGGAAGTGAAGCGTCCTGGTTTGAACAATGCCAACGTCAAAGTGGTGATGCACTAAGCCGGTTCTTGTCTTAGCATCGCTACGGCGAAGGTTTCCGAAGGGGGCTGAATTCAGCCCCTATTTTTTACCTAGGGTTGCTCTATCGAGCTGCCTCGCAGTGCTCCGCCCTTCGCGATAGCGGTGCGTAGCACTATAGCCGCAGGCTTGGGGGCTGGTGTAGCGGTGGGTAACCCTTGGCGCAGCCCATAGGGAGCAGGGGCTGTGACCCGTTCGGCAATGTTAACGTGCTCGAGCACCGGTAGGGGTGACGAAGGATATCCATGACTGGACTCCGTGGGCAGAACCCTAGCTGTAAAGTTCGCCGGTGCATCTGGAAACATTGGGTCGGATGTCCCACGGGGTAGAGCTTAAGCCAAATTGCCCGTGGAGAGGGTCTGGCGGGGGTTAAGGAAGACAACTGACCTAGCCCAGACTCTGGGAAGCAGGAAATCCCAGGAGCGATCCGGGGAATCTCCACGCATAATCTTTGATTTGCCTGGAGAGGATGTCAACGACTCAGACTTCCGTGAGGGCGGCAATACCGGGTAGCACCTTGCCCTCTAGCAGCTCCAAGCTTGCTCCCCCACCCGTCGAGATATGGGTCATTTGGTTGGCCAAACCCACTTTTTCGACCGCTGCTACCGAGTCCCCGCCACCGATGATGGTGATGGCTCCGGCTTGGGTTAAGTCTGCCAAGCTGCGGGCAATGGCTTCTGTACCAACGGCAAAGCGATCGAATTCAAACACACCCATAGGTCCATTCCAGATCACGGTTTTGCATCCTTGCAAAGCAGCCTGAAACGCCTTGACGGATTCCGGGCCAATATCCAAACCCATCCACTCGTCGGGGATACTCTCAACCGCAACCGTTTGGGCTGCAGCATCTTTGTCAAACTTGTCGGCCACTACCACATCCACCGGCAGCAACAGCTCCACGCCGCGCTCTTTGGCTTTCTGCATCAGGGATTTGGCCAAATCCAGCTTGTCGCTTTCCACCAAAGATTTGCCGGTTTTAAGGCCTTGGGCTTGGTAGAAGGTGAAGATCATGCCACCGCCGAGGAGGAGTTTATCCACCTTTTCCAGTAGGGCTTCGATGACACCAATTTTGCTCGAGACTTTGGAGCCACCGATAATCGCTGCTAAGGGGCGCTGCGGGTTGTCGATAGCCCCGGAGAGAAATTGCAATTCTTTTTCCACCAGATAGCCAGCTACAGAGGGTTGCAGATAAGTGGTTACCCCCGCAGTGGAGGCATGGGCCCGGTGGGCTGTGCCGAAGGCATCATTGACAAATAAGTCTGCCAGAGAGGCCAGCCGCTTAGCAAATTCGGGGTCGTTGTCTTCTTCTTCGGGGTAGAAACGGACGTTCTCCAGCAAAGCCACCTGCCCATTTTCTAGACCATTCACCACTGCTTCGGCATCGGGGCCAACACAATCGGGAGCAAAGGCTACAGGTTGGCCGAGCAGTTCCGAAAGACGGGTGGCTACCGGAGCAAGGCTGTTGCCCTCACGGGTCATTTTGATGGCTCCCGTTTCTTTATCCTTTTTGATGGGGCGAC
>JAUQVI010000184.1:0-7061 GCA_039794885.1 Thermostichus sp. DG02_5_bins_236 | reverse complement strand
GCCTTCTTACGCTGCTATGAGCGCGGGGTATTGATCCGCACCACTGGGGATATCATTGCTCTTTCCCCACCTTTGATTATTGAGGAAACCCATATTGAGCATTTAATCGCCACCCTGAGGCAAGTGCTTCAAGAACTACCTTAATCAAGCACCGCTGTCTTCAGGGTCAAGGGTTGGATAAGAGTCTGTCAAACTCGAGTCAGAGGCAGGTTCAGTGACTGGCCACAGCAGCTGTCTCTGTGGTGGCAAAAGAGGTACCACAACCACAACTGGCGACGGCATTGGGATTCCTAAAGCGGAACCCCCCACCCAGCAAATCTTCCGAGAAATCAACGGTGATGCCGCTGATCAGGGTCATGCTCAAGGGATCCACCGCTACCCGAATGCCATCAAAATCAAAGGTTTGGTCATCGGGATTGAACTGTGGCTCAAAATTCATCACATAGGATAGGCCGGAACAGCCGCTCGGCTTGACCCCCAAACGCAGAATCGGCTCGGATCCCTCTTTCTCATACTTACTGCGCAGGCGCTTCAATTCTTGGACGGCACTGTGGGTGACGGTGATCATGGTGGGCACGCTCGCATCTTATCCTCCATCCTATCAGGGGTTTTCTGAACCCTTCCCTATTCCTGGCCCAGGATCCCCATCCGTACCAATTGATAAGCTAGGGATCCCAACCCCTAACACCCCTCTTCGTGAGTTATTCTGCGGATCCCAACGCTATTCGGATTACCTTCCTGGGAACGAGCTCCGGTCTGCCCACCCGCCAGCGCAATGTCTCCGGGATTGCGGTGCAGTTTCCGCAGCGGTCGGAATGGTGGCTGCTAGATTGTGGAGAAGGCACCCAGCACCAGTTGTTGCGCCTGGATGAGTTGCGCCCCAGCCAATTGCGTCGCATTTTCATCACCCATATGCACGGCGACCACATTTACGGCTTGCCGGGATTATTGGCCTCCTGTGGCTTGGGCAGTACCCCCGAACGCATTGATGTCTACGGCCCACCCGGACTGGAAGACTACCTAAAGGCGGTGCTGCGGTATAGCGAAACGCGGATCCCGTATCCGTTCCAGATTCACACCGTAGAAACCGGGTTGATTTTGCAGGAACCGGAATACTCCGTGTTCTGTGCGCCCCTAGATCATCGCGTGCCCGCCTTTGGCTATCGCATCGTCGAGCAGGATCGACCGGGCAGTTTTGATGTGGAGAAAGCCCGTGCCGACGGGATCCCATTTGGGCCGCTGTATGGGCAACTGAAGGCCGGCCAATCCATCACCTGGCAGGGCCAGTCTTTTCATGGACGGGATTATGTCGGGGATCCGATTCCAGGTCGCAAGTTCTCCTACTGCACTGACACAATCTTTTGTCGCAATGCCGTCGATCTGTCTCGCGCCGCTGATCTGGTGATTCACGAGGCCACCTATGCCGAACCCGACCGGGAACTGGCCCGTCGCGCCAAACACTCCACCGCCGCCATGGCCGCCCAGGTGGCAGCCGAGGCCAAAGCCCAAGCCCTGATGCTGACCCACTTCAGCCCCCGCTATAACCCAGAGGCTGTGATTACGTTGGCAGATCTGTTAGCAGAAGCCCAGGCGATTTTCCCCCCGACGATGCTGGCCCACGACCGCCTTACCTACGAAATCCCGCGTCGGATCCCGGCTCCCGCAGCGGTGCTGACCAAGGGTGTAGGCCCACCTCGCTAGAATGGGAAGACCCACTGTCTACAACAGCGATGACGGATCCCAGACCTTATCCCGAACGACCCAAATTTCCAGAACGGCCCAAAACCGATCAACTGGATCAACGCTCCGGCGAGTGGCAAACCTTCAGTGCCTTACCTCCGCCTGCCCCCTTGCGCCCGGTTGAGACAGAACGGCCAGCCCCACAAACCGCCCCAGCCCCGCAAACTGCTCCGGTAGAGGCAATCCCAAAATTGGCTACCTGGCGCAAACGGATTGGCGCTTTTGCCCTCGATTTTGGGGTGGGCTTAGGGGCATCCTATGTGGCTCAAGGGCTAGCATCCCTCTTTGGGGCCGATGCGGGTGCGGTGGACATGACCGGCTATGTGGCCTTTTTCGCTGTCTGGCTGGTGAATCGGGGCTATTTTCAATCCCGGCCTGAAGGACAAAGCTTGGGCAAGTGGTTGTTGAACATTAAAACCCTGGATCCCGAAACTGAGACCTCTCCGCACCTGCTCCGCTCGGTAGCCCGCGAGAGCGTCTTATCGTTGTTTTTGCTCACAGAAGCGCTGTTGGTGCCTTTGGCTGCCGATGGTTTGTTTGCGGCCTTTGACAAAGAAAAGCGCCAAACCATACACGACCGTGCCGGGCGCACCCTGGTGGTGGAGGCGGAGCAGGGCTATCATCTCGACGAAAAGATGATGCGATTCCTGCAAGGGATCCTGGAGGGGGATGCTGCTGACGATGTAAAATCCGCCGCCCGTGACCTATTGAGCCAAGCCCAACGCAACGACACCGTGCGCGATCTCTCCAAGCAGGTGCAGCGCTTGGGCAAAGATATGGATCAAAATACCCGCAGCCTGCGGCAACAAACCGGCAAACAGGTGAAAAATTGGGTTGATTCTGTCAAAGAAAAGTTAGATAATTGGTGATTGCGCTTGCAATATAAATACTCGGTTGCGACCCAAGGTTTGGGTAGCTTTTGAGACTTGCCAGCCTCTCACCTCAGTTTGGGATCCATCATGGCCAAAGCAAAAGGTGTCCGCATTGTCATCAACCTGGAGTGTACGGAGTGCCGTACCAACGCTGACAAACGTTCTCCGGGGGTGAACCGCTACACCACCACCAAAAATCGCCGTAACACCACGGCCCGCTTGGAGCTGAAGAAATTCTGCCCCCACTGCAACCGTCACACTGTCCACAAAGAGATCAAGTAGTCCTTTTTATCCCTTCTGCCCTATGGTTTACGCCCGCCGCCGTATGTCTCCCATCAAGCCTGGAGACCCGATCAAGTTTACAGACATCGAGCTGCTCAAGAAATTTGTTACCGAGCGGGGTAAAATTTTGCCCCGCCGCATCACTGGCTTGACTGCCAAGCAGCAGCGGGATCTGACAGTGGCGATTAAACGGGCACGGGTCATGGGCCTGCTCTACTTCGTCAACAAAGAAGGCTAACCCCACCCTCTGGTCAGGGATCTCCGATGAGCCTACATCTTTCGCCAGACCTACAAGCCCGCTTAGCCCAACCTCTGGATATCGGTGGGGTGAAAATTTTGAGTCGGGTGTTTCAGGCACCGCTGTCGGGTGTGACTGACAAAGCATTTCGGGGGTTAGTGCGTCGTTTGGCCCCCCAAAGCCTGGTTTACACCGAAATGGTGAACGCGACGGGGTTGCACTACGCCCGCGATTTGCCCCGCATCATGGAAGTAGGTGCAGGGGAAGAGCCAATTGGTATTCAGTTGTTCGACTGTCGGCCCCACTTTTTAGCGGAAGCAGCCCGCATGGCGGTGGACGAAGGGGCAACAATTGTGGATATCAACATGGGCTGCCCCGTGAACAAAATCACCAAAAATGGTGGTGGCTCCTCTCTGCTCAAGGATCCGGATACGGCAGCCCAGATCGTAGAAGCGGTGGCCAAAGCGGTGAATGTGCCGGTAACGGTGAAAACGCGCCTCGGCTGGTCAGATCAAGAAATCACCATCTTGGACTTTGCCCATCGCTTGCAGGAAGCAGGGGCACAACTGCTCACCCTACATGGCCGCACACGCGCCCAAGGTTTTAACGGCACCGCCCGTTGGGACTGGATCCGCCAAGTCAAGCAGCACCTGCACATTCCAGTGATCGCCAATGGAGATATTTTCTCGGTGGCAGCGGCGGTGATGTGCTTAGAGGAAACGGGGGCGGATGGGGTGATGTGCTCTCGTGGCACCATGGGTTACCCCTTTTTGGTGGGGGAAGTGGATCATTTTCTTAAAACTGGGCAAGAAAAGCCGGCCCCTACTCCCTTAGATCGCATTCAAATGGCTTTAGAACACCTGCGCGGCCTCTGGGAATACAAGGGGGAACGCGGGATCCGCCAGGCCCGAAAACATATGACCTGGTACATCAAGGACTTTGCCGGAGCCTCGCAATTTCGTGCCCTGTTGTGTCGCATTGAAACCCTACAAGAAGGGGAAGCTCTGTTGCTGCAGGCCATGGAACGATGTCTAGAGGGATCCCGCTCAGAAGATAAGTTGGATCATTCTTTGGATCTAGTCTCTGCCAACGCTGCCTGAGGGATCCCTTCGGATGTCAAACTCAGCCCCTCCTCTGGGGTAGCTCCAACCCAAGGGATAGCACCCAACAACAGCGGTGCCCTTACAGAACAGAAGTATTTTTTGAGCGTGGTAAAGATAGGTCTTTGGCTAGAAAGCTCCATCGTCTTCTAGCAACATAACCAAATCCAGATTTTGGTCTACCATAGGGAGCTATGACGAAACTTACCCCTAGCTCCAGCTACAGCATTGCCCTCCGCATTCGTTTGCCCAACCAACCGGGAGCCCTAGCCCGGGTGACTCAGGCGATCGCTGAGGTGGGCGGTAACCTCAGCCAGATTGATCTCATCCAGCAATCTGCTTCCGAAACGGTACGGGAAATTTCCATCGATGCTGCCAGTCAAGAACATGCCCAACAAATTCGCGCCGCTGTTGGATCCCTGCCGGGGGTGAAGGTGGAACGGGTGATGGATCGCACCTTTGAGCTGCACCGAGGCGGCAAGTTGCGTGTGGTGGGCAGAAGTCCGCTGGAGAGTGCTGCCGATTTGGCCATGGCCTACACGCCAGGGGTGGGTCGGGTTTCCATGCAGATTGCGACGGATCCCGCCTCTGTGTACGAGTACACCATCAAGGGCAATACGGTTGGCATTGTTACCGATGGCAGCGCCGTGTTGGGGTTAGGAAATATTGGCCCAGAAGCAGCCTTGCCGGTGATGGAGGGGAAGGCAGCTCTGTTTAAGCGCTTTGCCGATATTGATGCTTTTCCCCTTTGCTTGGCCACCCAAGATGTGGAGCAGATCGTCGAGACGGTGGTGCATCTGGCCCCGGGGTTTGGGGGGTTTAACCTAGAAGACATCAGCGCCCCCCGTTGTTTTGCCATCGAGTCAAAATTGAAGTCACGCCTGGAGCTACCCATTTTTCACGACGATCAGCACGGTACGGCCATTGTGGTGTTGGCGGCCTTGCTCAATGCTCTCAAGTTGACCCAAAAATCCTTGTCGCAGGTGCGCATTGTGCTGAACGGGGCGGGGGCAGCCGGTATTGCGGTGATTCAACTGTTGCGCCGGGCGGGAGCAACCCACCTTGTAGCCTGCGATCGCCAAGGGATCATCAGCCGTTCTCGTCCTGATTTAACACCAGAAAAAGCCGGTGTTGCTGTAGAACAGACCGGATCCCTGGCGGATGCTCTGGTGGGGGCCGATGTGTTTATCGGCGTGAGCGTGGCCAATGCCCTGACGGTGGAGATGGTCGAGAACATGGCACCCCAGCCCATCTTGTTTGCTCTGGCCAATCCCGTACCGGAGATCCAGCCGGAACTGGTTGGTGATCGGGTGGCAGTGATGGCAACCGGGCGCAGTGATTATCCCAACCAGATCAACAATGTGCTGGCTTTTCCAGGGGTCTTTCGCGGGGCACTCGATTGCCGAGCCAAGCAGATCAACACCGAGATGTGTGTGGCAGCTGCCCAGGCCATCGCTGCTCTGATCCCTGCTGAGGATCTGGATCGCAACTGGATTATCCCATCCGTATTCGATAGACGGGTGGTGTCTGAGGTGGCTGCCGCTGTCATTCAGGCAGCCCGACAAACGGGGGTGGCCGGCATTCTCTAGGGTTTTGCGGAGTTGGATTCCATTGGGTTTGTTTTTCAACTCACCAGATGGCAGGCAACAAAATGTCCATCCCCCACATCCCGAAATACGGGGGGCAGGCCATGGCGACAGACATCCGTTGCCAAAGGGCAGCGAGTATGAAAGTTGCACCCCTGCGGTGGGTTAACCGGACTGGGCACATCGCCCTTAAGGACAATCCGTTGTCGGCGCGCCTCCACCTCCGGATCGGGAATAGGAACAGCGGAGAGCAAAGCCTGGGTATAGGGATGCAGGGGGTTTTGGTAGATCTCATCTCGATCCGCCAGTTCCACCACCTTACCCAGATACATCACTGCCACTCGATCGGAAATGTGGCGCACCACACTCAGGTCATGGGCAATAAACAGGTAGGTGAGACCAAATTGCTCCTGTAGCGCCTCCAGTAAATTCACCACCTGCGCCTGAATCGAAACATCCAAGGCCGAGATCGGCTCATCACAGACAATAAAATCCGGGTTCAACGCCAAAGCACGGGCGATAACAATTCGTTGCCGTTGCCCCCCGGAAAATTCATGGGGATAGCGATTGATAAAACTGGGGTCGAGGCCAACCACATCCAGCAGTTCTTTAACCCGCTCCTGCTGCGCCTTACCCTTGGCAACATTGAACACCGTCATCGGTTCTCCCACAATCGCCCCCACCGTCTGGCGTGGATTCAAAGAGGCATAGGGATCCTGAAACACCATCTGCATGCGGCGGCGCATCCGGCGCAGCTCTTCTCCCTGCAGTTGGGTGAGATCGGTTCCTTCAAAATATACATGACCGGCTGTAGGCCGATACAACTGTAGAATTGCTCGCCCGGTGGTACTCTTACCACAGCCCGATTCTCCCACCAGTCCCAGGGTTTCCCCGCGGCGCACCGCAAAGCTCACCCCATCCACTGCTTTGACGGATCCCACCTGTCGCTGAAACACCAGCCCGCGCAGGATCGGGAAGTGCATCTTCAGATTTTCAACGCGCAGTAGCGTCGCTTGACTGGAGTGAGGGGAGGTGGGGTTGTCGGTATTGAGAGAGGGGTTGCCGGGAAAAGAGGTAGAGTTAACCATTGGCTTTCCTCCCCAAAGATTCGCTCGAGTCGTTGGTCACGGCAGTGGACAAGAGGTGTTCTTTCCCTTGAGGCTTCACCCAGCAAGCCACTGCATGGTTGGGGCCAACCGATTCAAGCTGTGGGTCTTCACTCCAGCAACGGTCGATGACAAAA
>JAUQVI010000183.1:0-7106 GCA_039794885.1 Thermostichus sp. DG02_5_bins_236 | reverse complement strand
TGAGCTGGAAAGCCATTGATCGGAAACCTATGGCGTTGTCTACGCAGGTGGCTCCAGTTATTATCAACTCCTGCACGAGGCTGGTCTCAGTTGGGAAAAACAACAAAAAACTCATCCCCAGAGAGATGAAGTTGTTGTTGAGGTAAAAAAAGAGATTGGTAGCCGTGGATACGAGTTTAGCGAACAACCTGATTCAAGATAAGTTCACGATTTGCCTGCATCTTTTCACAAGGGATCCCTGCTGTGCCGACCTACACCCTCAAAGCCACCCCTAGCACTGTCCATTTGGGTGGGTTTTCCTCGCAACTGGCCCCAGCCCTGCGGGTGCAATCGGGAGATGTGGTGGAGGTGGAAACCTACTCAGGGTTCGCCCACTATGGCAAAGCGCCGGATCGTTTCTTCACGCCGGAGTTCATCGAAATCTGTAAAACCCTGCCTGCCGAGCGCCGAGTGGGATCAGGGCCGCATCTGTTAACCGGGCCAATCCATATGGAGGGTGCGGAACCGGGGGATGTGCTAGAGGTACGGTTGCAGTCGATTACCCCGCGTCTGCCGATTGGTTTTAATGCTATTCGTCCTGGTTGGGGAGCCTTACCCGGAGAGTTTGATCAACCTCGGCTGCGCTTTATCGATCTGGATTTGGAGCAAGGGGTGGCAGAGTTTCCGACTGGCAGTGGCATCCGCGTCCCCATTCAACCCTTTTTCGGCATTCTAGGAGTAGCCACCGACGAAACCAGCCGCAACTCTGTACCGCCTGGGGCCTATGGTGGCAACATCGACAATCGCCAACTGCAGGCGGGATCCCGTGTCTTTTTGCCGGTTTTCCTGCCCGGTGCTCTCTTTTCGGTGGGGGATGGCCACGCCGCTCAGGGGGATGGAGAAATTGATGTGACGGCAATCGAAACCTCCATGAATGGCACCCTACAGTTGATCCTGCACAAGGATTTGCATTTCCAGGTACCGATGGCAGAAACACCGACGGATTTCATCACCATGGGCTTTGCTGAAGATCTAGATGCAGCCTTTGAGCTGGCTCTGAAGCGGATGATCGATTTTCTGCACAAGTTTGTTGGCATCGAGCGGGAGGAAGCCTATGTGCTCTGTAGCATTGCCGTGAACTTTCACATTACCCAGGTGGTGAATAGCCCAATGAAGGGTGTCCACGGGTTGTTGCCTAAGGAGATTTTGCCGCAACCGACCTTACTTTAAGACAACCCTCAATCCATGAGGGGATCCTCAGAAGCACTCTGAATCTCTGGCGGCCAAACCCAGTCCAGCATTTCTTCTGGTGGGATCCCTTCCGGCAAAAGCCCATAGCAGCGGGAGCGAAACAGACAACTGCCACAGCGTTCAGTGTGGTGTGTCAAGGGAAAGTCTTGCGCTTCCAGTTGTTGCAGATGGGTCAGGGTAGCTTTCAGATGGGCCAGACCTTGCTCATAGGCGGTAGTGCTGTAGTGCAAGTGGAAGGGTTGCTGCGGATGCTGGGCATACCAGAGGGTGAGCTGTACCTGCTCAGGGCGGAAAGGACTCTCTAAGGGCAGTTGGTCGGCCACCCCACAAAGCAACAAGGGATAAAGTCGCACCTGCCAGCTTTTGGGTAGGTGTCTATCAGGAGGGCGATGGTGCTCAGTTTTCCAATCGACAATGTGCAGGGATCCAGGGGCGATCACCAGCCGATCCAAACGGGCAATCAGCTTAAACCCCTCTATCCGCTGCCATATAGGTAACTCGGCGAACACCCGTCCCTGCGGATGGGCATGAGGACTGGCCAGAAACACTTGCCACCACTGCTGTACCTCCTCATCCAAGCTGGGCAAACGCGGCTCCACCTCTCGTCTCTGGCTATACCACTCCACCAAACGATGAAACTGCTGCCCGTGTTTTCGCTCCAGTTCATGCTCAAACGCATTGGCAGGAGGCCAGATTAACCGTTCCAGGTAAACATAACGGAACAGACGTGGGCAGTGGTCGAGCAAAGCCAAAGAAGAAGCAGAAAGGGTGACTTCCTCTAGAGTTAAGCCTTGAGGTTCCAATCCGGCTCGCTCAGGCAAGGGTTGTTGGGCAACAGGGATCCCAGACATGGCGGTGGTACTGATGAGGAGGGGCTGAGTTTGATTGCTCTCAGAGTACCCGTTCCCACCCTGCTGTTGCCGAAGAAGCAGAATTGTCTTTGAGGTGACTCTGCTCTAAAGAAGCCTCTCCTGCAAAAAAGCCGACTGCTCCTATCAAAACGCTTTGGGCATATCGGTAGCATTATGTCTGTGTCAGAACTTTTTTCCTGAGGAGGAGCGATCTAGCATAAGCACCATGAAGATCGAACTACTCAACATTCACAAACGCTTCGGAACGGTACAGGCCAACCGGGAGGTATCCTTGCTGGTCGAGGCAGGCACCATTCACGGCCTACTGGGAGAAAATGGGGCGGGCAAAAGTACTCTGGTCAAGATCCTGAGTGGCTTCTTGCGCTGTGATCAGGGAGAAATTCGTGTGGGTGGGCAAGCAGTTCAGATCAGCAGTCCCGCTGCCGCGATTCACCTGGGTATTGGCATGTTGCACCAGGATCCCTTAGATTTCCCGTCTCTAACGGTGCTGGAAAACTTTATCGCCGGACAATCGGGGCGCTTGGGTTTGGGACGTGGGGAAAGCCGAAAACAGCTCAAGAAAGGGTGTGAAGAGTTTGGTTTTGACCTCAACCCAGATGGGGCCATTGGCGACCTAACGGTGGGGGAGCGGCAACAACTGGAAATTTTGCGGTTGCTCTCACTGGGGATCAATACCCTGATCTTGGACGAACCCACCACAGGCATTTCTGCTTCCCAAAAGGATCTTTTGTTTGCGGCGTTGCGACGGCTGGTGGAGCAGGGTAAATCAGTGATCTTTGTCTCCCACAAATTGGAAGATGTGGAACGGCTTTGCGATCAGGTAACGGTGATGCGGCAGGGGCAGGTGGCGGGATCCCTTCCTGTGAGGGAGCAGAACACTTTCCAAGGCAATTCTGTATCTGTTGAAGCATCTGTCAAAGACTTCCGCTCTGCCTCCCTAGAACAAAGGCTGATTGACCTAATGTTTGGACGGGAATTGGCAGCTCCCGGTCGGCCTCGTCTAGGGGTTCTGCATGCGGATCCCTTACTGGAGCTCCACTCACTGCTGTTGCGACAGGATCATGTCACCCTCGTTTTGCCCGATTTGAGGGTGCAGGCGGGGGAGGTGATCGGTCTGGCGGGGCTGGAAGGAAGCGGTCAACGGCAGTTGTTACTGGCTTGTGCGGGATTGTTGCCTCCCCTTCAGGGACGGATCCTGCTCCAAGGGCAAGAGATGACAGGCCAACCCTATGCAGAGTATTTGCGTCGAGGGGTGGGCTTTTCTCCAGCGGATCGGTTGCGAGAAGGGCTGATCCCTGGGTTGACCTTACAGGAGCATTTTGCCCTGCAGCAACGGGATCCCTGGGTAAACTGGCCCCTGGCAAGCCAGCAAGCCCAAGCGGCCATCGAGCACTTCAGCATTCGCGGGCACACCTACAGTCGGGTGGAGCAACTTTCGGGAGGAAACCAACAACGTAGCCAACTGGCCCTTCTGCCTACCCCCCTCATGCTGTTGTTGATGGAACACCCGACGCGGGGACTGGATATTGAGTCAGCGCTGTGGGTATGGGGACAACTGCTGCAGCGCACCCAAACTGGGACGGCAATTCTGTTTGCTTCAGCTGATTTGGACGAGATTATGCAATACAGCGATCGGGTGATGGTGTTTAGCAATGGACAAGTTGCTGAACCAGTCCCAGTGGCGGAGCTTACGGTTTCGCGGCTAGGGCAGATGATCGGCGGCAAGATCCACAGGATCCCGACGGAGGCGTGATTGGGATACTGTGGGGCAGCAGAACACTGAATACTGAATAGAGCAAGACCCTGATGAACTGAGCTTTTTAAGCCAAGCCGTTAATGATCTGTTAAGAAAACATGCCACCGCTTAATTTGCGAATAGCGGATCCGGCCACATCGCTGTAGCGCAATTCTCCCGCCAAGATTTGCCCCATGCGTCGAGTTGCTCCCGGTCGTTTGACACCCACTTTGTAGCCCAACCCCGGAAAGCGATAGAACAGCGCTGCAATCCGTTTGGCCCAGCGCATTTGCGAGCCCCACTCCTGTTGCACTTGGGCTGAATAGTTGGCCAACGCATCTCCATTGCCCGCTAAGGCGGAGTCAATGGCCTGGGCCGCCAACAGGCCGGTGAGCAGAGAAGGACGGATCCCTTCGGCAGTAAAGGGGTCGATCACACAAGCGGCATCCCCAGCCAAGAGGGCATTTTGGGTGTGTAGCGGTTGATCTTCATCCCAAAGACAAATCGGGTGGCCAAACTGCTTGACAGAGTTCAAGTCCACTCCAAAGGTTTGGGCGTAGCCTGCCGCGATCTCCCGCAGGTTTTGCTTTTCTCCACCCCGAAAGGTACCTGCCCCAATCGAGTAGCCATCCGCCTTAGGAAAGTTCCAGATATAGCCATTACTAACGGCACCAAAGTCGAAATGGGCAGCTGCCGTTTCCGGCTGCGCAACAGGCACTTCGGCTTCTAGGGCGGCGGCCAATCGTCGTTGCCGTTCCTGAAAGCCCAACCACTTGGCCATGGAGCCTTTCGCCCCATCCGCTCCAATCAGATAGCGCCCCCAAATGGGTCCAGAGGCTGTCATCACCTGCCAGCGGTCACTTCGCCATTCGATGCCGGACACGGCACATTCTGCTTGGAGGGTAGCCCCCTGCCCTTGCGCCTGCTGAATGAGGTAATGGTCGAAAATATCCCGCCGCACCATCCAAACGGGATCCTTAAGATCCAAATCCGCCACCACCGGATCCCCGCTGCGCCAGGTATAGCGAATTTGCCGGATCGTCAGGGAAATAGCCGGGCCAAAGTCGAAATCAAACCACGCTGCCACCATTGGAGAAACTCCACCCCCGCAGGGCTTGTAGCGGGGCAACGGATCCTTTTCCAAGATCAATACCGAGCGCCCACTTTTGGCCAGATGATAAGCGGCGGATCCCCCGGCAGGGCCAGCACCGACGATTACGCAGTCGTAAAGTTGTGACATAGTTCAAATGGGTTCTACTGAGATACTGGCAGCTCAGGGATCCCCCCACATTGAAGGCATGCAGACCGATTCCCTGTTTTATCGCTTTTTCCAACTGTACCCTGCTTTGCTCTTTGAGTTGTTGGTACTGCCTCGGGAAATGGCGAATCACTACCAGTTTAGTTCGGTTGAACTCAAGCAGCTGGCATTTCGTATTGATGGACTTTTTCTGCCCACCCGTGTTGGGGATCCTACGTTTTTTGTGGAAGTGCAATTCCAACGGGATGTGAAATTTTATGCTCGGCTTTTCGGGGAAATTTTCCTCTACCTGTCACGGCATCAAGTTGAGGGAGATTGGCAGGCAGTGGTTATATTCCCCAGCGCCTGGATAGACGTATGTCAAAATACACACTATCGAGAACTGCTCAGTAGTGGGCGGGTACAGCGAATTTATCTGGATCAATTGTCTGGAGAGAGTTTTGGTGTTCGAGTACTAAAATTTATGGTATCACCCAGTGATGTCGCAGTCCGGCAAGTGGGTCTTTTACTCGATCAGAGTGAGCAGCAGTTTCAGGATGCAGGATTAAGACAGCAGATGGTGAGTTTCTTAGAAACTCTAGTTGTCTACAAGTTTCCCCATATGAGTCGGGAGGAAATCGGCAAAATGTTTAGTACTCAGGACTTGAGAAAAACCCGGTTTTATCAAGAAGTCGTTCAGGAAGGGATCCAACAGGGAGAAGCAGAGTTCGCGTTGCGTCTGTTACACCGTAAAGTGGGAACCCTACCGGAGAACGTGACTACTGAGATCCGTTCTTTATCTACGGAGCAACTGGAAGAATTAGCAGAAGCATTGCTGGAATTCGAGAGGCTAGAGAACCTGACCACCTGGCTCTCTCAAAGGGGAACCCCCGAGCTAGGGTGAGGAAAGCAGCCCTTGCACTGCGTAGAGATGGAGCGGTTCTGCTTTCCCCTTCAAAGAATGGGATCCCAAATCTTCCACCCGCACCTGATCTTGCACCAGTTGGTAAACGGCCTCAGAGATGAGGATATCTCGGCCTAAGGATTTGGTCAGGCTTTCGATGCGCGCCGCCACATTCACCGCATCCCCAATCACGGTGTACTCTAGCCGTTGCGGGGATCCGAGATTGCCCGCCACTACTTCGCCGAAGTGAATACCAATGCCGTGCTGGAACAGCGGTTGGCCCTCCTGCTGGAGTTCGGTTCGCAATTGCTCAAGAGCGATCCGCATCCCCACAGCCGCCCGCACCGCTGCCAAGGCTTCTGTGGCCGCATCCCGAAATAGGGGGGTGCCAAACTCTGCCATGATTGCATCGCCGATAAACTTGTCAATGGTGCCCTGTTCGGCCAAAATCGGCTCCACCATCGCAGCAAAGTAGCGGTTCAGCAGCGCCACCAAGTCCGTGGCTGCCATGTCCGCTGCCAACGGGGTAAAGTCCCGAATGTCCGAGAACAAAATCGCTACCGGACGCAGTTGTCCACCCAAGGTGTCAGCGAATGAATCCGGCTGCCGTAACAGTTCAGCCAACACAGCCGGGGCGACTCGCCGTTGCAAAATTCGTCCCAAACGCAAGCGATTCTGTTGCTCCTCGACCCCCTGTAGAGTTGTGTCTGCCAACCCTGTCAGAGCTCCCACAGCCAATAACCCCGTTACTAGCAGACTCCACCCCAGCCAAAAAGCTCCATAGGCTCCCGCCAAACCCAGTCCCCCCCAGGCAAAGGTTAAGCCCATTTTGGGCAAAACGCCCCGAGAAAACGCCAAGCCCAGACCAATCCCCACCCCCGATGCCAGGATCAACAGGGATCCCCAACCCCCAGCCAATGTGCGGATCCCATAGTGCTCTGTCAGACGGGTGTACAGTCGGGATCCCGGTGGGCTATCCCTTCCCTATCTGTCCCTTCTCTACGTGAAGTACCCGACGCTCATTGCTACGCAATAGAGCGCGGGCTTCTTTGTTCATCGGGACTTGCCTCCGAGAGGGTAGACTTGCGCCTTCCTCCCTTTGGTCTTACAGTCCCTCCCAAAGCAGAA
>JAUQVI010000182.1:0-7115 GCA_039794885.1 Thermostichus sp. DG02_5_bins_236 | reverse complement strand
TGTCAAACACCAGGTGGAGTCAGGAGGCCTGATTCTACTTGTCTTTCTTTAGATCTGATTGAGCAATATGATATGGCTACATTACTCCAGAGCCATTCCCCTATTGGAGAAATAATTTCTCCAACTGACTGTGAGGGGAATATTTCTCTAATTGTAGCTCGTCCTCTTAGAAGTTGAGTTGGAAGTTGATGGGTCAATCTGTGGTTAAAACCCAATGCCCCTATTGCGGAGTGGGATGTGGATTAGAAGCTGTGCCGACAGCTTCCGGAGATTGGAAGATTAGGGGAGATCGGGATCATCCTTCCAGCCTGGGAATGGTGTGTGTCAAGGGTGCCACCATTATGGAGTCGGTCAGCCAAGATCGATTGCTTTACCCGATGTTTCGAGACAGCTTAGACCAACCTTTTCAGCGTATTTCTTGGGAGCAGGCTTTTCACGAGATAACTTCTCGCATTCAAAGTTTGAGAACCTCTCCAGATGCCATTGCCATGTACGGATCTGGACAGTTCTTGACGGAAGATTACTATGTAGCTCAAAAACTGATCAAAGGCTGTCTGGGAACCAACAACTTTGATGCCAATTCCCGACTGTGTATGTCCTCAGCTGTTTCAGGATATAGGCAATCCTTGGGATCCGATGGCCCACCTTGCTGTTATGAGGATTTGGATCTATGTGATCTAGCTTTTTTGGTGGGTACCAACACGGCTGAGTGCCACCCCATCTTGTTTAATCGCCTCAAGAAAAGACATCGATCCGGAGCTTCACTGAAGATTGTTGTGGTGGATCCTCGAGAGACGCCAACAGCAGAAGCTGCAGATTTACATCTACAAATTAAGCCCGGAAGTGATATTGATCTGTTCAATGGAATTGCCCATTTGCTATTGCAATGGGGGTCAATTGATACTCTTTTTGTTGAAAATCATACCCAGGGTTTTGCTCAATATGCTGCTGTAGTATCCAGCTATACTCCCCAGAGGGTGGCGGAATGCTGTGGGATCCCATCTGAACAGTTAATGGAAGTGGCCAAACTTTGGCAGGGATCCCAAAAGATTCTCTCCTTATGGTCAATGGGGCTAAATCAATCTAGTGAAGGTACTGCTAAAGTTAGCAGTCTCATCAATCTACATTTGATTACAGGTCAGATTGGAAAACCAGGAGCGGGGCCATTTTCTTTAACCGGTCAACCCAATGCCATGGGGGGAAGGGAGGCAGGAGGTTTGTCCTATCTCTTGCCGGGATACCGTTCAGTGAGCAATCCCCAGCATCGGGCAGAAGTAGAAGCATTTTGGGGTTTGCCGCCTGGGTCAATCTCTCCTTACCCGGGGCTGACAGCCACTCAAATGATTTCTGCCCTAGAGTCGGGATCTTTACAAGTCTTTTGGATTGCAGCAACCAACCCCTTGGTTAGTTTACCGGATTTGGGTCGGGTTAGAAATGCTTTAAGAAAATGCCCATTTGTTGTTTATCAAGAGGCCTATTACCCTACTGAGACCGCCGAATTTGCACATCTGCTTTTGCCCGCCTGTCAATGGAGTGAGAAAACAGGGGTAATGACCAATTCTGAGCGGCGGGTCACCCTTTGTCAACAGTTTCAGGATCCCCCTGGAGAAGCCCGACCTGACTGGGAAATCTTTGCAGAGGTCGGTCGTAGACTGGGGTTTTCTAGGCAGTTCTTCTTTGCAAATGTTGCTGATGTTTACGCTGAGTTTGTGGCGCTTACTGAGGGGCAACTTTGTGATCAATCTGGGCTAAGCCATGCTCTTTTGGCTGCGCAAGGCCCGCAACAGTGGCCTTATCCAAAGAATAAGGTTGTGGATTCAGCTCGTCTCTACACCGATCTGCATTTTTCCACGCCTGAGGGTCGTGCTCGCTTGATTGCTTATCACTCACGAGGTTTAGCTGAGCCACCGGATCCCCAGTTCCCTTATGTGTTAACCAGCGGTCGGGTCTATGGCCACTGGCATACCCAAACTCGCACCGGCAGAATCGAGAAAATTATCCGTATGCACCCGCAGCCTTTCATTGAAATCCATCCTCGAGATGCTGAGAAGCTAGCTCTGCAAGAGGGGGATTGGGTACAGGTGCGCTCCCCTCGTGGACAAGCCTATTTTCCGGCCAGGATCACCCGTGCCATTGCTCCGGGAACGGTGTTTGTACCGATGCATTGGGGATCCCTGTGGGCGGAGCAAGCAGAATGTAATGCCCTCACCCACGATCATGCTTGCCCAGATTCCGGCCAACCGGAATTGAAGGCCTGTGCAGTTGCTCTTAAGAAAGTGTCTTCCCCACCAACCCAATCAAGTGTTGATGATATTGAGGAAGTTCTGAATGACTCTATTTCAATTTGAGCAGGATTTTGCCCATTCTCTGCGCTGTATTCCCATGAGTGTGCGTCTCAAGTTGGATGTGTGTGGGGTTAAGCTGAAACTCCATCAGTGGGGAAAATTTTCCTTGCAACAAAGGCAGCAGTGTGTTAACTGGCCCTTTCAATCTGCCCAAGATATCCAAGAATTTGGCCGTTATTTGCGGCAGTTGATCCGTTCGATCTGTGAGGAGGAGCCTCAGGAGATTCCCCCCAATCCACAACCTGAGTGGCAAAATCTAGATCGGATCCCGGCCAGTGTTCAACAAAAGGCTGAGGAACTGGGGATGCCAATCAGCCTCGATTTCTGGAAAAACCTAGAGGATTTGCAACGCTTTGCCCTGATTAAACTGAGCCGCTCCAACCACGAAAACAAGAATTTTTTACCGGCTCTACAAGAATTTGGCCTAAAAAAGCCTGAATAAGTTGGAGTAGGTTCTCTGTTAATTTACTGTCCTGTTGACTCAGGATGGCTACAGGTATTCTAAGCAAAGCAGCTCTGTTGAGGAATATAAACTAAAGTTGAGACTTTGATACTTCTATTGCTCTGCTGTTACGGAGAGGGCTAGCTTTTAAGTATCAAAACTCTTTTCAATACGGTCTTTACTGGCCCCGGAGGCGCGACCCTCTGGGGTTCATTTTTGTTCCGTAGTTTGACTAGACGGGTACTACCCCCCAACGAACCGCGGATCCCAGTGCTCGGCCACCAATATCAGAACGACAATAGGCTCCGGTAAACTGCACCTGATCCACCGCTGCATAGGCTTGGCCCAAGGCTTCCGATAGATTGGCTCCTTGGCCTGTAATACACAAAACGCGCCCGCCATCACTGAGGATCTGTTTGCCCACCTGACGGGTACCGGCATGGAACACTAAGGCCCCTGTAGCTTGTGCAGCTTCCAGTCCTGAGACAGGGATCCCGCGTTCGTAGCTATCTGGATACCCTTGGGCTGCCATCACCACACAAGCGGCATAGCCGGGTTTCCAGTGCAGCGGTACCTGGGCTAGGCGCCCCTCTACACAGGCCAGGAGCACCTCTTCTAGGGGGGTTTCCAGTAGAGGCAAGATCACCTGGGCCTCGGGATCCCCGAAGCGGCAGTTGTACTCCAGCACATAGGGATCCCCTGTGGGTGTGATCATCAAGCCAGCATAGATCACCCCTTGGTAGCGAATCCCCCTTTGCTGTAAGCCTTTGAGGGTGGGATCCAAGATTTGGGTTTGAATGCGGGCCAATAACTCTGGTGTTACCAGATGATCTGCGGGAGCATGGGCACCCATGCCACCGGTATTGGGACCAGTATCCCCATCGCCAATGCGTTTGTAGTCCTGAGCAGGCAGCAGGGGCACACAGGTTTGTCCATCCGTCAGTGCCAGAACCGAAACCTCCTGGCCTGGGATGAACTCTTCGATAAGCACCTTTTGAGAGCCGCCAGGGTGAGCTAAAGCGGCCTGCAGGGCTTGTACGGCTTCCTCGCGGGCCTGGGCAATGGTTACCCCTTTGCCTGCCGCCAGGCCATCCCGTTTAATCACCAGAGGAAAGGGCTGGGAATCTAGGTAAGCCAGAGCTGCCGACAGCTCCGTGAACGCCTCAGCCCGGGGAGTTGGGATCCCAGCTTCTTGCATCAGCTGCTTGGCCCAGAGTTTGCTCCCCTCCAGTTGGGCCGCGGCGCGGTTGGGTCCAAAAATAGTCAGCCCAGCCGCCTGAAAGGCATCGACAATCCCCTCCACCAAAGGCACTTCTGGCCCCACTACCGTCAAACGGATCCCTTGCACGGTAGCAAAACGTACTAGCCCTTCAATGTCGGTTGCCGCCAAAGCCAAGGATTGGCAGCGGGGCATCTGGCGCGTTCCCCCATTGCCTGGGGCGCAATAAACCTGCGTCACTTGCGCCGACTGCAACAGCTTCCAGGCTAGAGCGTGTTCTCGTCCCCCCGATCCAATGACCAGAACTTGCATATCCCGCTATTCC
The DNA here is from genome assembly GCA_039794885.1 of Thermostichus sp. DG02_5_bins_236. Lineage (GTDB taxonomy): Bacteria > Cyanobacteriota > Cyanobacteriia > Thermostichales > Thermostichaceae > Thermostichus. Next base: position 2,784 of record JAUQVI010000182.1, on the reverse strand, counting down.
ACCGTTCCTAAACCCAGGTGATTATGTATTGGGATGCCCCCAAACACCCCCCATTAGACCATGTTCCTGTAGCCTTTCACGGTGTCAGGGTTAGTTTGCCGCTAAAGAACGGCCCCGCCATGTCCAGTTGCGCCCGGTGCTGGTACGAATCGCCGAAGCCAAAACAATGGCTGCCGTCACCCAGCCCCCTAACCCCGTCAGCCACCAGTAGCGCAGGGGCAAGTCAGCCCAGTGTTTGAGGAGCCCTCGAATCCCCAGTTGTGCGGCTATTCCCGTCAAACTGGCTAATAGCAGCCCAGTATTGAAGGTCGCTATCCCCACCATGAAACCCAGCCACGGCAAACTACAGATCATCAAAATCGTGCCGATCGCTGACCACGCCAGGAACCAATTGCACTCTAGGCCCAAAAACCAATTTTTTGTCCAGCCTTCCCAGAGAGCTGCTCCATCGGCATACATGCGGCTGCGTACTCGTCCTCCCCCTAAACGGATCTGGAGGCCCAGACCGGCGGCTTTGATGCGCTGGCCCAAGGTGACATCTTCCACCACCACATCGGCTACCCCAGCATGCCCGCCCACTTGCTCATAAGCGGAGCGCCGAAACAACATAAACGGGCCAAAGGCAAAAGCTTTGGAGCTGTTGGGATCATTGACGGCAGCAAAGTTATACCCTACTGCCAGAATGGTCATCATAATCGGCTGTACCAGCCATTCCGCCAAACAGCCACACACCAACTGCGGCCCTACGGTGATTAAGCCACTTTCGGTCTCCAGCAGATGTAGCAGGGCTGCCTCAATCGCGCCGGATCCCAGCCGCACATCACAGTCGAGAAAGAGCAGATAATCGGCTTCAATCGCCACCACCGCCTGGGCACAAGCCCAGTTTTTGCCCACCCACACTTGCCCTTCCGGACGGGGATCCCCTTTGAGCAGATGCAGGCGGGGGTCTTGCCGTTGGTTAGCCAAAGCTTGCGCCAGCTCCCAGGTGGTATCGGTGGAGTCATCATCCACCAGCCACACTTGCATGGGGGCAGAGGTACTCTCCAGAATGCTGGTTAGGCAGTCCACCACGTTTTGGGCCTCGTTGTAGGCAGGAACAATCACCGCCAACCGTTCCATGGCCGCTGCCACTGTCGCCGCTTTTTCCTCTGGAACCTCCGTTAGCCAGGGGGAAGCTCGCAAAGCCCGCCACAACCGTACCGCCACCAGCACAATCAAGAGGGCCGTCATGAACAGCACCCCCATGAGCAGGCCAGGGATCCCAGCCTTGATTTGCTCCCACACTAAGCCCCCCAACATGTCTTTCTCCCGCCAATTCACATCTGAAGTGCATTAGGCATATAAAAACCCCTCCACAATATCGCTGTAGGGGCGAGGAAAGATTAACCACAATTGCAGTTGGGTGTCCACCAGAGCGCGCACCAGTGGGGAAAGATGGGCAATTTCTTCAGAACCTCGGTCGGTTTGCAGCTGGATCCCTTGGGCATAGAGGCTGTAGCCCTGAGTATGAGCTGAGCGGATCCCTAGGTAACTTTCGGGATCCAGGCCATCCCGCCGCATTTTTTCGCTCACGCTAGCGATCAGGGTTTGGCGCTGTTCTTCCGGCAAATGGGTGATGTTACGGGCCTTAAACAGATCCCGATCCAGGTAGCGCCGTGATAAATCCGACAAAATCGGATCCGTGCCCAACATCGACCAAAAGCGCAGGGGATAGCTGAACAGCCCATCATCAGCAGCCAAGTACAGATCCAGGGGCAACTCAAAGGGATCCCCTTTCTGGGTGGCCATTGAGGCCCACAACCAGGCCGTCAGCACCGGATCTAGCTCAATTTCCCCCTTTTGCAAGAGTACCTGCGCGCGCTTAAACAGCCGATCCAAAATGAAGCGGGCACACAGGCTTTTCGGATGTTGATACACCTGGGTGTACATGAAGTAGCGCACCACCAGATAGTGTTCGATTGCCCCTAACCCCTTGCGGGCTGGAATCAGTAAGGATCCCGTTTCCGGGTCATAATCCAACACCGTTACAATCCGATCCAAATCCAAATGGCCGTATTGGGCTCCCGTGAGCAGGCTATCCCGCATCAGGTAGTCAAAGCGGTCGCAGTCCAGTTGGCTGGAGATTAGCTGTCCCACCAGGGGTAGAGGAAACTGCTTTTGCAACACCTGCTGCATCTGAGCCGGCAGCTGTGGATCGAACTCTGCCAGCAGGGTGGAAACTTGCGGATCCTCCTGTAAAATGCGCGCTGTCCAGGCTTCGTGGTGGCAACCAAAAATCTCTTCCCCGGCATGGCTAAAAGGGCTATGGCCAATATCGTGCAGTAGGGCAGAGGCCAGAGTCACCGCCCGATAAGGCCGCAACTCCACATAGCGACGGGCCAATTTGTCAAACAGCCGCCGCGCGATGTGCAACACCCCCACCGAGTGGGTAAACCGGGATCCCTCCGCCCCATGAAAGGTGAAAAAGGCGGTGTCCAATTGGCGAATACGGCGCAGGCGCTGAAAGGCAGGCGAATCGATCAGGCGAATCAGCAGTGCTTCAACCGCATCCCCTCCATCGAGGCTGATGGCTCCATGAAGGGGATCGTGATAGGTACGAGACTTACAAAAACGCAGCGCCATACTCCCACCCTACTCGCTCCCTTTCCGATCCTTGGTTAGCTTAATCGGCGGGAAGCCCCGCACTGTAGGTCAGTGTCGGGATGAAAGCCGTGCTTGCTGAGTGGGTTCAATGCCCTCGAAGCAAGCTACGATGCCACCGTTGGCGTAGCCTGCGCTTTGCGC
>JAUQVI010000181.1:0-7122 GCA_039794885.1 Thermostichus sp. DG02_5_bins_236 | reverse complement strand
TCTTATGTGGACAAAGTGATCCGCCCGGAGGTGCGTACTGTGATGCGCAATGAGCTGGCTCTACACCGAGCGATTGCGGTTTTCTCCGAAGAACGGGAAGAGATCCAAGACAACGTCGAGCAGCAACTCTCCAGCATCTTTGCCGAGAACGACCTGATCCTGCAAAACGTGCTCCTGCGCAATGTCCGTTTTTCTGACCAATTCCAAACTGCCATCGAACAAAAGCAAATTGCCGAGCAAGAAAAAGAGCGGGAGCGCTTTCTGGTGGAAAAAGCAGAGCTAGAAAAACAACGGGTGGTAGTGCTTGCCGAAGGGGAAGCGCAATCTATTCAGTTGCAGGGGGAAGCTCTGAAACAAAACCCAGAGGTGATACAGCTGGACTACGTGCGCAAATTGGCTCCCGGTACCCGCGCCATTATTTCACGACCGGAAGTGCTCACGGATCCGTTGAAGCGGTAGCCCCAGTTTTTCCCTCCCCCTTTTTGGTGGGGATCCCTACCTGGTTTGGTTGCGATGCCACTGCCCATCTCCAAGTCCTCCGGCCCGCTCATGCGAACGGTCAATGAGCCCCTGATTCACAGCCGCATCCAGGCGGTACGAGAACAAATCCCAAAGCATGTGGAGATCATGGCGGTGAGCAAGGGCTACAGTGCCGACCACATTCGCGCTGCCTATCAAGCCGGGATCCGACACTTTGGGGAGAGTCGTGTTCAGGAAGCCGCCCAAAAACAGGCGCAACTGCAGGATCTGCCAGATATTGTCTGGCATTTGATTGGGCATTTGCAAACCAATAAGGTCAAACCCGCCCTCAAACAATTTGCCTGGATTGACAGTGTCGATAGCCTGCGTCTGGCCAAGTTGCTTAACCAAAAAGCCTGGGAACTGCACCTTTCCCCTAAGCTGTGCCTACAAGTGAAGTTGGCCCCTGACCCCAACAAATCCGGCTGGTCGATTTCGGAGCTGCTGCAAAGCCTGCCCCAATTGGATCAACTGCTACAGGTGCAAATAGGCGGCCTGATGACCATTCTGCCCCTGGGCCTAGACTCAGAAGCGGCCTTAGGGCTGTTTCGCAAACTGGTGGAGCTGTCAGATCACATTCAACGCAGTGGCTACGAGCACCTTAACCTGCAAACCCTCTCCATGGGTATGTCGGATGACTACCCCCTGGCAGTGGCGGCGGGCTCTACCTTGATTCGGCTGGGGCGCTCCCTGTTTGCCGATGCCGAGCTGGAATAACTCCGGATCTCCCCTTCATCAAAGCATTAAGTTATAGTTAAGTTTGTGTTAAGTTAAGCCAGCTTGGAGTCACCTTTTCTGGCTGATTCCAGGGTCAGCTCATAACTAGGTTCAGCTCAAGCCAGTAAAAACCGGGAGATTTGCCTGGGAAGTTTGCACTTCTAGGGAAATTTCAGAGAGATTTGCATTCGTTTCTGTTACTTTCGTTAACATGCGTTTAGCCTGCTCATTCTCTGTATAAAAGGAACGGGTCAGCAAGTGGGATGACATTTTTGTCTCTCCTAGGTAGACTCTATTCGTCAAGCCAGTTGGATGCTCTTAACAAAGGTTATCCGTTGGCTTGGGAGCTCCTTAAGTGGACCCTGTTTCAATTGCTTGAAAGGGTGGGTTGGGATCTCCTTCTGGGGATCTGCTCTCAAAAGCGTGAATCATGTGCCTAGCGCGAACCATAACCTGTAGTGAGGATGTGTGTGATGACTGTGAATGGAATCTGGAGCAGGGTAAGAGATTTTGTCGGCCTGACGGATCCCGTAGATGGATTGGAAGAGTATTCTGATATGGAAGGGCGGGATGATTTCCGCCAGCTCTATGAAGGTCATCATTCCGCACCAGTTGCTCCAGCTGAAGAAGAGGAAGTAGACTCCTTTGCTCGCGGACGTCGACAACGGGCAGTAGAAACGTCAGACAGTTCTCTCAGTCGGGAAGAGTCTCGCGGACATCGGCGCAGTCAACATCGGGATCGGGGATTAGGGGGCAATATGGGAAGCAATGTGATCGGATTGCCAAGTGTGAGCCAACCCACCAGTGAAGTGGTGGTGATTGAGCCGCGCAGCTTTGATGAAATGGCTCAGGTGGTGCAGCACCTCCGGGATCGCAAGACGGTGATCATGAATTTAACCTTGATGGATCCCGCCGATGCCCAGCGTTCGGTGGACTTTGTTGCTGGTGGTACCTACGCCATCGATGGCCATCAGGAGCGCATTGGTGAAAACATTTTTTTGTTCACCCCTAGCAATGTGACGGTTTCAACCCCCGGCAGCCAAATGGGACAACCCCTACAGCGACCCTTGCAAAGCCCAGCTCCCCTCTGGTCGACCGGCTATGAGCATTTGCAGGCGGTTGGTCAGCACTAGTCAACACTCAATCAGATTGAGAACCGGGCTCGCCAATTGAAGATAGCCCGTCTCTACTCCGGTTCAGCCATGGAGCAACCTTTCCTTAGCATCATCGGTGGTGGGGCTATGGGATCCGCCCTACTGCGTCGTTGGGTGGATTCAGGCGTTTGCCCCCCAGATCAGATTGGCTTGCGAGAGCCGGACTCAGTTCGGGCCTCTGCATTGCAAAAAGAGTTGAACATCCATCTTCTCTCGGATCTCGCCCAAGCGGGGGAATCCAAGATTTTATTTTTGGCGGTGAAGCCGCAGGTTTTTGCCACAGTTGTGGCGGAGATGGGCCAGCCCACTACCCCGGAGCTGGTGATCTCAATCATGGCAGGGATCCCTTTAGAGCAGTTGCAGCAGGCTTTCCCCAAGCAGGTGGTGGTGCGTACAATGCCCAATACGCCTGCTTTGGTCGGGGTTGGCATAACGGCAATCAGCTATGGAGCAGGCATTACGCCTAGCCAAGTGGAACAGGTGGAGAGGTTGTTTCGGGCTGTGGGAGAGGTGGTTACGGTTGCTGAGAACCAGATGGATGCGGTGACGGCCCTTTCCGGTTCTGGGCCGGGGTATGTGGCGGTGATGGTGGAAGCCTTAATCGATGGCGGTGTGCGCGTCGGCTTGCCTCGCCCGCTGGCTACTCAACTGGCTCTGCAGACCTTATCCGGCACGGCGGCCCTGTTGCAGCAGGAGCAGCTCCACCCCGCCCTTTTGAAAGATCGTGTCACCAGCCCCGGTGGCACTACCATTGCCGGAATTGATGCCCTCGAAAAGGCAGGTGTGCGTGGCGCCTTGATGCAAGCGGTTCAAGCCGCCTATGAGCGTTCTTGCCAACTCAAGGGATCCTAACGGGGCAACAGCCCTTCCCAGAGTGGGCGGCTGATCCAGTTCCATCCCACCTTGAGTTGATGCTCCAGGGTAGGCATACGCACCAGGTAAGTGGCTCGCCGGGCCAAGTAGCCGAGTGGGCCAGTCAAGGTGAAGCCCCCCAAGGCAGACAGCACCGCCGTATCCACTCCCAAACTGAGCATTTCCCCTAGCCCTAGGTAACGGAAAGGCAAGAGAGGACGTTCTTGAGTGAGCGCAGCCCAGAGGTTCCAAGCGCAGTAACTGGCCTGTTGAAAAGCCGCTTGAGCTGTAGCCGGCACCCGTTGCCCCTCTGCATCCACCACGGCGGCCACATCCCCTAAGGCAAATACCGTTGGGAAGGAGGGGATCTGTAGAGTGGGCAACACCTGCAGTCGCCCCTGCTCGGTTTTGGGCAAGTCAAGGGCACGGATGACCTCAGACACTTGGGTGCCCACTGTCCAGAGCACGGCATCGACGGGATCCGCAGCCACTGCTTCGCTCTCGATCCGGCGCACATGCAGAATCAGGTTATCCTTTTTTTTCTCGGCGTCGGCCTCTATCCGTAACACCTGGGTGCGCAGCTCCACCTGGATGCCGCGATCCTGTAGAGCCTGTCGGGCTGCCTCTCGGCTAGACTCGGCAAACCCAGACAAAATCTCGGATCCCAACTCAATCAGGCGAATCTGTCCGCGGCTCCCCAACCGATCCGCCAATTTACAGGCCAATTCCACACCGCTGGCTCCGCCCCCGGCAATGGCCAGTTGAATCGGATGCCGTTCCTGTTGAAGGGACTTGAGGTGGGTGCGCAGCCGTTGGGCATCGGCCAAGGTACGAAAGGGAAAGGCATACTCTGCTGCTCCCGGTACTCGGTCTAGGGGGGTTTCTCCACCCAAAGCCAGCACCAGGCCGTCATAGTCTAGGCTCTGGCCATCCGCTAACACCACCCGATTGCCTTTGAGATCCACAGAAGCAACGGATCCCTGCACAAACTGCACCGACTCAGAAGACAAGAGATCCCGAAAGCGGGGGGCCACTTCCCAATCCTCCATTTCCTCCGTCAGCAGTTCATAAAGCAGGGGACTAAAGACAAACCGTTCCTGACGATCGACTAGAGTAATCTGCGGCGGTTCTGGCCAGGGTTGTCGGCTGAGTTCGAGGGCGGTGTATAGACCGCCAAACCCACCGCCAAGAATGCAAATTCGACTCATGCTCAGATGATTGAGAGTGCTCCTACCCTAACAAACGGTGGGCGGGGAAACAGGATCCTGTCTTTGATTGGCTAAGTGTATCGGTTGTGTGCTCATTTGTGCTCGGCACTGCCCAGGGGCACGGGTTCTTTCTGTTGTCGAGAAGCCGCCGCATTCACTTTGCGGGGCAAAATTTGGTTCAGCCAACTTAAAATCCCCCACACCACAGCCACTGTGGCTACCCACAAAATCCACAGACCTCCGACCCAGGGTTGCGGCAGGTCTAACGCCACCCCGCCGATCATCGGGCCAGCGGCAAACCCTACCGCCCAACAGAGGGAATTGATGGATAGATACACCCCCCGCAGATGATCCGGGGCCAAATCCGCCACCAAAGCAGATGCAGAAGGGTTGTAGCTCACCAGCGCCAGAGAGAGCACCATGAGAGCCACCGTCGCCAAAGCCAAAGCTGGTAGGCTGCCCCACCCCACCGAAAGACCCGTCAGCAACACGAGGGCAAAGCCGATTCCCCAAATCAAGGCGGATCCCTGTAATCCTTGAATGCGGGTAAAGCGATTCAGCCAACGGGCTACCGGCATCTGGAGCAGGCCAATAAAGGCTCCATGTAAAGCAAACAAAGCCCCGATCTGTACTTCAGGGATCCCGACAAAATTACGGAAGTAAAGGGGCATGCTGCTGCTCAACTGGGCCACGTAAGTGGTGAAGAGGATATTGGATAATCCAAACACCAACAAGGAGCGATCCGCCAGGGCTGTTTTCCACCCCGTCAGCATTGGCCCCGCCACCGGATTGGCCACCCGAGTTTCCCGAATGAAAAACCAAAGCAATGCTAAAAAGATCAAAAAGGTAACCCCATCGATTACAAATAGCAATCGATAGGCCTTGGTCAGCGCCACCAAGGTACTGGCCATCGCTACCCCAATGCTGTGGCCCAAATTATCCCCAAGGCGATTCAAGGCATAGGCTTCGTTGCGCTGTTCACGGGTGGTGAGATCCGCCACAATGGCTTCGGCGGGCGGCCAGTACAACCCCTGTCCCAACCCTGCCGCCACATTGGCCAAGGCAAAAGCCCAAAAGTTGTAAGAGAGGGCCAACCCGAAGGAGCCAAGGGTGGAAATGACCAAAGACACAATCAAGGTGGCTTTGCGCCCCCAAGCCCCATCGGCCATCGAGCCGCCGAAAATGCGGCCAAACACCCCAGCAAAGGCCATGATTCCCAGGCCCAACCCCACCTGGGTTGCCGTCAACCCCACTTGATTGACGAAAAAAATGGTGGCGTAAAACAGCGTAAACCCGGTTCCAGTCTGAGACAGTAGCCGACCGATGAAGATCAGCCAAACCTGTAAACTCAACTTCGGCCACCAGGAAGGAGTGCCCATAGTCTGTGCAAGGGGATAGCCTAATTAGCCTAGGAGATCCCTGTCGGTTGCGCCAGGGAAAACTCTCGAAAACGAGGTGAGATTCAACTAGGATTCAGCAGATTACGCCAAAACACTCCGGGCCAAGGATAGTTTGGTTGGGGCAGTAGCCTCGGCTTCGTTAAGGGATCCCATGGAAACCAACACTAGCTCCCCCAGATCCAGATGCTCACTCAGCAGTCGCGCCAGCCGATAAACTCGATAATCCAACTGCACCAAAGAATTTTCCATTGATCGAAAGTACCCTAACCGTATCTCCTAAAATTATAAACAAATATTAAGTAAATGAAAAGCCTTTCTCTATGCCTGTCCGCCATGGGGACAGAAAACTGTGCCCATTGGATCCCTTTCCCACAGCTTGAGCCAATGTTGCAGTATTTCCCGAGCGTATTACTTGGTAAACAGGCGAATCGGCTGCACTTAGAAAACGTGCCGCATGCCGCGAGTGAGGGGATCAAAACTGGCATCGAACCGGGTTTGGTCGTTAAAGCGGGCTCCCCAGAGGATGGCGCGCTCCAAATTGGCCCCTTGCAAATTCGCCCCCGTCAAATCTGCACACCAGAGATAGGCCATCCAGAGGTTGCACTCACTTAAATCCGCATGACTCAAGGTTGCCGCCCGCAAATCAGCTGCCCGCAAGTCCGCTTGGTGCAGCTGAGCCCCGGTAAAATCCGCTTTACTCAAATAGGATCCCCAGAGGGTAGCGCCCTGGAGGTTGGTTTCACTCAAGTTGGCCTCCCGCAAGTTGGCCTCCCCCAGGTTGGCCTCCTGCAAATCGCTACCATTCAAGACGGCTAGCCATAGATTCGACTCGCTCAGGTTGGCCCGCCAAAGGTTAGCCGAGCGCAAATCCACCCCGCGCAAATCCTCTTTACTCAGATCCGCTTTACACAAACTGGCCCGCCACAGCACACTGCCCCACATCTCCGCCCCGCTGAGACAGGAATACTGGAGGTCAGCCATGAACAGGTTGGCTTCCCCCAAATTGACCCCGCTCAGATCCGTCTCCTGCAGGCGGGCCTCAGTCAAATTGGCCTCTCGCAAACTGGCCCCACTTAAATCCGCTAGCCATAGGTTGGCTCCCACCAAGTTGGCTTGGCTGAGAAACGCCTGGGTTAGGCAAATCCCTTTTAGCTTAATCGGTGGGAAGCCCCGCACTGTAGGTCAGTGTCGGGATGAAAGCCGTGCTTGCTGAGTGGGTTCAATGCCCTCGAAGCAAGCTACGATGCCACCGTTGGCGTAGCCTGCGCTTTG
>JAUQVI010000180.1:0-7159 GCA_039794885.1 Thermostichus sp. DG02_5_bins_236 | reverse complement strand
GGGAACATTGTAGACACCGAGCCAGACAAGCCAGAAATCCATCCTGAGCCAGAGCGGGATCCCGTACTCGCAGGAAGGCGGCTCAGATCGGATAGGATGGGTACACCGAATATAGTTTATCCAGGGCAGACGGAAGACCATGAGCTTCTTCGACTCTGAGATCGTACAAGAAGAGGCCAAGCAACTGTTTCAGGATTTCCAAAACCTGATGCAGCTTGGCGGACAATACGGCCAATTCGACCGGGAAGGCAAAAAAATCTTCATCGAACAGATGGAAGAATTGCTGGAGCGCCAGCGCATTTTCATGAAGCGGCTGGAACTCTCCGATGACTTTATGGCTCAAATGACCATCAAACAATTGCAAACGCAACTGGGAGGATTTGGGGTCTCCCCCAGCCAAATGTTTGACCACATGAATCGGACGCTAGAGCGCATGAAGGCTGAGGCGGAATCTGAGCGCTGACCCGAAGAACTTAGAAGGGTTGATCATGTCCTCCTCTCGCCAAACCCGTAACCAGAAACTGATCCTGGAGGTACTTCAGCATCAGTCACAGCCGCTTTCGGCTCAGGAAATTTTCCTGGAGTTGCGCAATGCCAACCACACCGTTGGGCTGGCTACGGTTTATCGGGTTCTGGATGCGCTGCGCAATGAAGGCAAACTGCAATCGGTCAACCTCGGGGATCCCCAGACCTACTATCAGGTCTTGCCCAGCAACGGCCACAATCGCCATCATTTAATTTGCACTCAATGCCGACAGGTAACACCCTTACCCGGCTGTCCCATTGGCGATTTGGAGTCCCAACTTTCTGGACAGTATCAATTCGTGATCGAGTACCATGTGCTTGATTTCTACGGCACCTGTGCTCAATGCCGTGGCAAAGGTGGGCCTGAAGCTGGCTCACCAGGATCCGCACTTCTACAGGCCAAGCCAAAATGATGAGCTACCTCTGGACGCTGTTAATCGGGTTGGCCGGTGCCCTGATCGGGGTGAAATTGAAGCTCCCGGCGGGAGCTCTGGTGGGGTCGATGGTGGCGGTGGGGTTGGTGAATGTCTGGGGGATGATCCCGATTCCAACTCCCCCGGCTGGGATCCGCTTTGCCATGCAGTTGGTGTTGGGTACGATCTTGGGCACCAAGCTCACTGCCGATACGTTTTTTGCTCTAAAAGATCTGTGGCGACCGGCGCTGCTCTGTACGGTCATTGCCGTCAGTACCGGCGTGTTATCCGGGTACTTGATCTCCCGTTGGTTGGGCATTGAGCGCCTGACTGCTTTGTTGGGTACAGCACCGGGGGGTATTTCCGATATGAGCTTGATTGCCCTGGATATGGGGGCGCAAACCAGTACGGTGATGGTCATGCACTTGGCGCGACTGATCAGTGTCATTGTGGTGGTGCCTTGGGTAGTGCGGCTCCTGGTGCAACCGGGCACAAGTTAGGAAAACCCCTAGAACAGAACCAATCGGGTGGGTTAAACTAAAGTAGCGATACAGAACTTAACAACTGGGCCGCCATCTTGGAACGCTCCCCCTCTCCGTTCACCTGCCATGCCGACGAGGTGGGATCCGCTTGGGTCTCGGTTCCTACCCCTACGAACACTTCTTCTGGAGAGGCTTCTCCTCCTGGCAATGCAGACTGTGCGGATTGGTGGCCTCTACAGTTGGGCTGGCAAGGAGAGGCAGATCCGGTGCAGCCCCTACAGGTGGAGCCGTTGCTGCGCTTGCTGCTTCTGGGGGATGGTTTTACCACTCGTAACCTCGCCGCGTTGACCCAGGAACCGATTCAGGCTCATCTGCTCGACACGGGGCCAGTGGATCTGTTGGCGGAACAAAGTACCATCCCCAAATCGATGCAACGCCTAGCCAAGGATTTGGTACGGCTGGGATCCCCTTTGATGCGGCGGCGCGTTTGGCTCAGTGGGTCAACCTCTCAACAGCCCTTGCTCTACGCCACCTCCTGGTGGAACCCCGACCACCTCCTCAACCATCTGCCGGATCCCACCCAGCCCATTGGCCAAAATTTGATTCAAGAACGGTTAGAAACCTTTCGGGAGTTGCGCAGCCTCTATTGCGGCCAAGCAGCCCCTATTACCCAGCTGCTAGGCTGTCCCGGCCCCTTCTGGGCTAGGCACTATCTTTTGTTGCACGAGGGAGAGCCCTTAACTGTGATCTACGAGGTCTTTTCTCCACGGCTCAGTGCTCAGGGGATCCAACGACGCGCCGCTGCTGTTACCGAGGCCGCCACCTGCGGATCCGATTGGGCGCTAGCAGAGATGCGGTGATACTCTTCGGGGGTCAGTTGATTGGCGGCGATCACCTTGCTGGCGGCGTTTTCAAACTGTTGTTCGATTTGCTGACGTTCTTCGCTGCTATTGGCCTGTTCAAGACGATTTTGGGTAGCTTGCAACAGGGGCTGCACCTCCACCAATGCCCGGGCAAAGCGGTTGATCTGCTCCGCAGAGGGCTGAAAAGGAGTATCTGACTGAGTCGTCGTGGCTTGTGAGGAGGTTGCCTCCTGCACTGATTCTTCTGCTCCCACAGCAGAGGAATTGAGAATTGCCTCTTCAGAAACAGGGATCCCGACAGGATCCGTTGCCGCACTCAAATGAACCGCGTCTACCACACTCGTTTTGTTGGCCATTTCTAGACTTTGGGCCGGGCTCAGGCTGTTCCAGAGGGCCAAACCCATCAGACAGAGGGCTGCCCCTGCCAATCCAGCACTCAACAAAGTCGGCCAACTGGGGATAGGAGGAATCGGCTCCGGCACAGGTACCACCACTACAGGCGGAGTCATCCTCGTAGGTGGGGGCAAGGATTTCGATTTGAGGCTGAGATCGTAAGCCTGCCGTTGCTGGCTATCACTTAAGACCCGGTAGGCGCGCTGTAACTGCAGAAACTCCCGTTGGGCTAACTGGCGCAGATACTCTGGGGTTTCCGCAGGCAACCGATCAGGATGAACCTGGCGGGCACACTTTCGATAGGCAGCTTTGATCTCATCCAGGCTGGCCTGAGGGTCAAGCCCCAACTGTTGGTAGTAGGTGGGTGGCGGAATCGGCATGGGAGCTAATGGTAGCAGAACATTCATCACCGAAGCAAAGAGAGGGTATCCCTGCCCTCCCTGCTACCGACCAGCATATCCTGCCCATTCTCTAAAGGCTTCCAGGAAGATGTCACGACACGTAAACTCCAGCCAAAGGAGCACTCAAAGCTTCCTCTAACTCCGCCAGACCAAGCCGACGCTCCAAAATATCCATCACTTCGCGGCCAAAGTCATGGGGATTGCGATCCCAGGCTTCTAGACACACCTCTCCGAAAAAGGATCCCATCGGTTCTGGGTTCCAGAGCAATTTCCGGGCCGTCCAGGGGGTCATGGTCATGGGGTTAAAGTGTTCATCGATCACCCCTGTTTTGCGAGCATAATCTTCTAGGTGAGTGTGAGGTTGTAGGCCGATAAAAAAGATAGCAGGTTCCACCTTGTTTCGGCCAAAGATAGCCTCTAGTTCACGGTGATAGCGTAAGGTTTGTCGAATCGTTTCCGGTCGCTCATCAATCACGTTAAAGGAGTAATTAACCGAAACCAAATCCTGAAATCCTGCCTGCTTGAGATAACGACAACTATCCAATACTGTTCGCAGGTTATAGCCCATGCGCATTTTGCGTACCAATTCCTGAGATCCGCTGGTAATACCAATCTCGAAGTAGCTCATGCCGGTTTTGACCATAAGATCCGCCAACTCTGGCGTGAGGTTATCAGCACGAATATAGGCAGCCCAGCGAATATCTATCATGCCAGCAGCAAGGATTTTTTGTAGTAGCTCTACTGCATCTTCAATGTATCGGCGAGCTGGGATAAATTGGGCATCCGTAAACCAGAAATTCCGCACCCCCCGCTCATACAGTTGCAACATTTCTCGAATCACTTCGTCGGCAGGATTGATGCGCACCTGCTTACCTTCGATGACGGTATAGATGCAATAACAACAATTGTGGGGACAACCACGTTTGGTTTGCACCCCAATGTAAAAATCTCCCCCCTCTAGGTAATACTCAATTTCCGGCCAAATCTCTTCGATGTAGCTGTAGTCGCAGGCGGTTTTTTGCAGCGGCTGTGGCGGCTCATGCACCATCCCCTGGCGCGGTTGTTCCAGTTTGGCTCGATAACAACGCTCAGAGGCCAGGCTATGTCCCTGAATCACTTTTTCTAGCAGGGTTTCCCCTTCCCCGACTGAGATGATTGTACCCTTGGGTAGAGAACCGCCCAACTGTTCGTAAAAGACACTCACGGCCCCGCCCCCCAACACCACCTCGGCTTGGGGTTTGTAGCGCCTTGCCCGGCGGATCCCTTGCCAGACCAGGCGGGTATTGCGCCAAATTTCGCCGTAATAGGCCAACACCAACTTGAGGCTATTCAGGGATCCCCGTAATTTTTTCAGGGGGTTGCGGGCGTAGAGAAACTCGAAGGAGTGCTGCAACAGATTTCCAGCCCGCCCATTCACCGGAGCATAAACTTGAATATCCCGCCAGGAGAACACCAACAAATCTGGCTGGAAATGGTCGATCTGCTCTAACATGCGACGGCGAAAATCTAAGGGCGGGAAGGTGCCCATATCGAAGATGCGCTGCTCAACGGTGGGAAACAGCTTATGGACGTGATCTGCCAGATAAACCGCCCCAATCGGGAAAATCGGGTTGCAGGGCAGCCGTACGTAGAGAATTTTCTGAATCTTCAGGTTTGAAGCCATACAACCTGAGAAGCTCATTTACATACCTTCACCTTACTGCTATTTTCAGCTGCATGTCGGGTCTCAAGCCAAATCTTCTGGACCATCAGGTGGTCGATAGCGCTGGAAAAGCTGCCCAGATTTCCGGAAAGATCTCCAGAAAAAGTGGGATCCCTGAATGCCCCAGGACATGGCCTATCCCCCTGAGCAGAGGACTCCAGAAAATGGGTAGGTTATTGGAGTTGATCCTTTCGGCTAGCGAACGCAACCCAAGCTGGCTAGATGTCCATTCTTTCTCTCTTCCACAACCCTTCCCACCCAACGTATGAATGCCCCTCCACTCTGGAACCAGCGGTACCAACCGGAACGACAATTGAGCAAGCGCAGCGGGCGGCAAACCTGGCTGGCAAAAGATCTCACCAGATCGGAGCAGGTGATCCTCAAGTTACTGTTCTTCGGGCCGGATTTTGATTGGGCCGACCTCAAATTTTTCCAGCGGGAAGCCCAGATCCTGCAAACCCTCTCTCATCCGGCTATTCCCCAATACCGTGACCACTTTGAGTTCAGTCTCAAGGGCGGGCGTGGCCTAGCACTGGTACAAACCTACATCGAAGCTCCTTCTTTACAGGAGTGGATCGATCAAGGGCGACACCTCGCGGAACCCGAGGTGCGAACGCTGGCCAAAGCGCTGCTCGGGATCCTCACCTACCTGCACAAGCTGCACCCCCCCGTCATTCACCGAGATCTCAAGCCCAGCAACATTCTTTTGGGGTTGGATCAGCAGGTTTACTTGGTGGATTTTGGCTCGGTTCAGGCTGCTGCCCCACGGGAACAGGGATCCTATACAGTGGTGGGGAGCTACGGCTATATGCCCCTAGAGCAATTTGGCGGCAGAACCGTCCCTGCTTCGGATCTCTACAGCTTAGGGGCCACCCTGATTCATTTACTGACCGGACAACATCCGGCAGATCTTCCCCAGGAGGGATCCCGTGTGGTGTTCGAACCAGCGGTCAATGTCAGCGTTCCCTTTCGGGATTGGTTGCGCTGGCTGACAGAGCCATTGGTGGGAGATCGCCCAGCCTCAGCTCAGCAAGCCCTAGAAGCCCTAGAGAACCTGGAACAACACCCCGGTTTGATCCGGCTAGAAGCGGCAACCGTACCGACGCGGCAACCGGCGGGCAGCCTGATTCAACTGAGCAAATCAGAACGGACCTTTCAGGTGATCATCCCGGCCAATGGATTTTCTAGTGGTGTTTTGGTTTTGATCCCGTCTGCCATTGCTTGGAATTCTTTCATCACCTTTTTTACCCTTATGACCGTCGGCCTAGCACCCTTCCCTTTCAATCTGGTGTTTGGTTTATTTACACTCCCCTTTTGGACAGTGGGATTGGGGATGGTGGGAGCGATTATTTATGACTTATTTGGCAAAGCCCACCTACACATCGATACCGAACGAATTAGCTTAACTCATGAAGTCTTTGGCTTCGCCTTTCGCAAAGTGCCCCGCAGTTGGAGACGAGATATTGACCGTCTGGAGCTGGTGCCCCGACATCACAAACGAAATTCTGATGGGGATCGGGTGGAGGTGAAGCCGCAGTTGAATATCTGGGCTGGCAACCGTAAATATGAATTGGCATCCGGGATCCCTTTGCAGGAGCCAGAGTTGGAGTGGCTGGCCTCAGAGCTGAGCCGTTGGTTAAAAGTACCCGTTACCTCAGCAAACCAGGGGATTTTCGAAGAGAAAAGTCACTTCAGGAACACCTCCAAAAGATAAGCTAAAATTTGAAGTTTCTTCTCAGCCTTTGATTGCTTCTGACAAAGAATGATTTGGACGAGCTTATTTTGTTTAATCTTCCGTAGTATTACCTATTTTCCTTGAGCAGCTTTTGACAGCATAATAAATATGCCCATGATGGGGCAAGTCGAATCATGATCGATAAGACTCAAGTTTCTGGGACTCCCCCACCATTGGAAGAGTTCCTTGAGCTGGTTCCCTTACTGGTTAGTCCTACCCACTCCGTCATTTCTGTCGTTAAGCTTCTGGCTCAGAGAGGTTCTCCCTTCCGCTATGCCCTGGTAGGGGATCCCCAAAGGCTAGTCAGCATTTTTACAGCCACAGATGCATTGCAATGGCTCGCCCAAGAATGGAGGGGGGAGGGAGTCACCCTGGGACAGATCATGAGCACCCCTGTCATAACCTTCGCGGCCCGCGACTACCGGGATCCCTTAACCCTCCTTCAATTCATACAGGCCCGGGAGAGTGAGCATTTGCCTATTGTGGATGAAAGGGGATCCCTATTGGGGGTTGTCAGCCAAGAAGATCTCTGTCTAAAACTGCTGCAAAACCGACAAGTTCAGCCTTCTTCTGTACAAAATGCGGTTGATCAAGCACTGTTCAATTTAGATCAACTGCAGCAGGAAATTCTAGAAAAAGAACTGC
>JAUQVI010000179.1:0-7162 GCA_039794885.1 Thermostichus sp. DG02_5_bins_236 | reverse complement strand
GGCAGTACCTTAGCTGCTACACAAATGGCTGCTGAACGCTGCTGCCAGCGTATGATTCAGGATCCCTTTGTGGTGAATGGGCAAGCTCTGCCAGTGCAACTGCATTTTGGGGCCGCTAGCCTGATGGAGAATGATGATCCCAGGGGGGTAACTCTCTTGCGACGGGCTGCACAGGCGATGCGAGACAGCAGGAACTTACATAGCTCTGTGGTCACTATCCCCAACCCTATCCTTGCTCCTGAGGAGCTACTAAACCGACTAAAGAAACTGGAGACAGAGAACGAAAACCTGCGGCAGGACTTGAAAAACCGGCTGACCCAGCTCCAGGATTTACGAACCCAGAATTTGCAGCTCAAAGAGAAGATTCAATCTCCTTCTCTGGAACTGCCGCCCCCTCCGCAAGGATTTTTGACCCATGAACGGCCCCAACTTACCTCAAGAAAGCCTATCCAACGGCGACTGAAGCGGAAAATACGCCGCAGACCTTTTCAGAAGAGGGATTGGTCTTTCTCGAACAAAGCTCTGCGCCGCATCTAATCCCAAAAGCTCTTTTAGCCGGTCAAAGTTGGAATGTTTCTGGCCACGCTTCCAAGCCGACCAGAGTCTCGCCATAACCCTTTTACCCGTTGTCCGGCACAGAGTAAGCGCCACCTTCTCTAACTTGAGCAAGAACTGTATTGTGGTCTCAGGAGGATCCCAAAGAGGCTACACACAACTGCTGGCTTTGCAAGGGATCCCCTATTCCCAACCGTTAATCGCCTATCGATTCAAGGAATAAAGGAATCCTCTAACTTGAGCTGACATGGATGAGAGAGATTGCAGGCTTTGTCTTTGAGTTTGTCAAACCATGACTAGAAAACCGCAAACCATCAAAACTTTTCTGCTCAACCAGATTGAGCTGCTCCTCACGGCTCTTGGTTTGGTGGTTATCCTCCTGGCCGGGCTCCTGGGGAGCAATACCGAATTGCAGTTTTGGAAAGTTACTGCTGTAGCAGCAGTGGTAGTGGGGATTTTACATGGGGTGCTGTTTTGGCTGATCCGTCGTCGTCAGCGGCTGGTGCGAGCAGAGGCCATCAAGCAAGTCCAAGACATGCTAGAGGATCTGATTAAAAATAAATTGCAAGTTATTAAAATGACCCTTTACATGGCAAAGTTACGTCAGGAAGGGGCCAATGGACAGTCTCAAGATTTTCAGCAAGCCTATGAGATGCTGCGCAATATGTCGGATATCGTCGATCATCTTTCGGAGGAGTCCTTGAGCCGTTGGCGTGACCGCTATCAACAGACTTTGCAGCGGGTGGAGGGGGAGGCAACGGAGCCTTGACGGGGAGGATCTCAGGCACAACTCGGCTGCTCGGTCTCATCGGGGATCCGGTTGCCCACAGTCTCTCTCCGGCCATGCACAATGCGGCTTTGGCTACGCTGGGGGAAGACTACTGCTACGTGCCCTTTCCGGTGGCCTCAGACCGGCTGGCCACAGCGGTTGCCGGCTTGGCGGCCATTGGGGTGCAGGGCTTTAATGTCACCATTCCCCACAAGCAGGTCATCCTGCCCCTCTTGCAGCATGTCGATAGCCGCGCCGCCGCTGTGGGAGCAGTGAATACGGTGTACCGGCTGCCTGAGGGTGGGTGGGCGGGAACCAATACCGATATTGATGGTTTTTTGCATCCCCTCATATCGCTGGGGCTGAAGGGGATCCCAACTTTGGTTTTGGGATCCGGTGGAGCGGCACGGGCGGTGATCCAGGGATGCCTAGAAGGGGGGCTGCAGCCGCTGCGAGTGGCGGGGCGTTCCCCGCAGAAGTTGGCCGAGCTACAGAAGACTTGGCCCCAAATCCAGGTACTCCCTTGGGTGGAGCTGGATCCCTATCTGGCGCAAACCCAGCTGTTGATCAACACAACGCCAATTGGCATGAAAGCGGGATCCGATTCCCACAGCCCAGCTACCTCCCCCCTGAGCCGGGAGCAACTGCGTCTTTTGCCCGCCGGTGCAATTGTCTATGACCTGATCTATGTGCCGGATCCCACGCCGCTGTTGCGCATGGCCGCCGAGCTAGGCCACACCCCAATCACCGGCCTGGAAATGCTGGTTCAACAGGGTGCCAAGGCTTTGTCTCTGTGGCTGGGAGGCAAGCCTGTACCCATCGCGGTGATGCGACAAGCCGCTCAGCAACAGTTAGCTTAGGCTTAGCTCTATAAAGAATCCTCACAGAGTATGAGCAACTTGTTGATCCACCCGGATCCCGTTTGACTTGCGCCCTCTAGTTTCGATAGGGTTTGGGTGCGCAATCCTCTTGCCATAAGGAGTCGAAGCATGGCCAGTGTCACTTACGAGCATGTAACCAAGCGATACGGGGACACCACCGCTGTGCATGATCTGAACATCGCCATCGAAGATGGGGAGTTTCTGGTCTTTGTTGGCCCTTCCGGCTGTGGCAAAACCACCTCCCTGCGTATGCTGGCCGGATTAGAAGAAATTAGCGCTGGCTCCATCTACATTGGCGAGCGCATCGTCAACGAAGTGCCCCCTAAGGATCGGGATATCGCCATGGTCTTCCAGTCCTACGCCCTCTACCCCCACATGAGCGTGGCCGAGAATATGGCCTTTGGCCTGAAGCTGCGGGGTTTACCGAAGGTGGAGATTGAAAATCGCGTTAAGGGGGTGGCCAAGCGCCTGGGCATTGAACACCTCCTCAACCGCAAACCCAAAGAATTATCCGGTGGACAACGGCAACGGGTAGCCGTCGGTCGAGCGATTGTGCGGAATCCGGCGGTCTTTTTGATGGATGAACCCCTCTCCAACCTGGATGCCAAGCTGCGGGTGCAGGCACGGGCTGAGATCAGCAAATTGCACATGCAACTGGGCACCACCTTCATCTATGTCACCCACGACCAGGTGGAAGCCATGACCATGGGCAGCCGTATCGCCGTCATGAAAGATGGCCACCTGCAGCAAATTGATACACCCCACAGCCTCTACACCCACCCCACCAATATGTTCGTGGCCGGGTTCATCGGCAGCCCCTCCATGAATTTCTTCCCGGCCAAGCTGCTGGAGCAAGAGGGTACCCTCTGGGTGGATACCAGTGCTTTCCGCGTGGCCATTCCTTCCCACAAAGCGGATCCCTATCGGCAATATGTCGGCAAATCCCTGATCTTCGGCATTCGTCCCGAAAATATTCACGATCCCCAATATCAACCCCAAGGGATCCACCCTGCTCCCGTGCGAGCCAAAGTGTCGGTGACTGAGCTAATGGGCAATGAGGTGATTCTTTACCTGAGCACCAGCGACAAAGAAGGGATCCTGGCGGAGCAGGAGTTTGTTGCCCGTGTGGATCCCCGCACTGAAATACACGTTAACCAGTGGGCCGAGGTGATCTTCGATATGGATCGCTTCCATTTGTTTGACAAAGACAGTGAGCAGCGCTTGGGTTAATCCTGTCCAGTGATTCAGAATTGGTTACCATAAGCTCCAAAAGAAACAGGGATCCCTATGCCGGAGCAATCCATCCCCAGTCTGGTTCAGGCTCAGTTCGACGAATTTCCATACCCGAATGTGCCGATCGAGCAGACGGTTACGGATAACTTTGCCCTTTTTGCCAATAGCATCACCACCGCTCGTTACTTGCGGGATCGTAAAGTCGTGGATCCGGTGGGCAAACTCATGCTCAATGCCGGTTGTGGCTCCGGCTGGGAAACCCTGGTACTGGCCACCGCCAACCCTGGTGCCCACTATGTCGGGGTGGATATCTCCGCCGAATCCATCAAAATGGCCCAGCAGCGCTTCCAGTTCCACCAAATTCAGGATGTGCGCTTCCAGGTCATGGATATCACCGATATGACCCCCTTGGGAGAACAATTCGATTTCATCGCCTGTAACGATGTGCTCTACCTGCTAGACGACCAGGTGGCAGGGCTGAAAGGAATGCGCCAGGTGCTCAAGCCTGATGGCCTGATCCGCACCAATGTCCACAGTCTCTACCAGCGCCAGTTCATTTTTCATATGCAAGATGCCATGGAGCTGCTGGGGGTGATGGATGAGCCTGCCTCTAAAGCCGTTCCCATTCTGCGAGAACTGATGGATTCTCTCAACGAGGGCAGCTTTGTCAAAAGCCACTGGAATGGTGATGCCATCAAAACGACCACCGGCATTTTGGCCAACTTCCTGCTCCGGAGTGACAAAGGCTTCACGGTGCCGCAGGTGTTCGAGATGTTACGTCAAGCCGAGCTGGAGTTCGTCAGCATGGTGAACTGGCAGCAGTGGAAGCTGGAGCGAGTGCTTAACAAGCCAGTTCCCTACGCCATGCGGCCCATTAAAAAGCTCAGCCAAGAGGAATTGCTACATTTCATCGAGCTGATATTCCCCAACATGACTCGGTTGATCGACTTCTGGTGCGGTCACCCAAGCGTGGCAACTCCTCCCCAACCCTTCAGCAACGAGGAATGGTGGAATGGCTCAGTACAGGTACATCCCCTGTTGCTGCGGCTTAATGCCAGGGCTGCTTTTGAGAATGCCATCCGCGACAATGGCCCCGTGAATATCAATGGCTGGCCAGGGGCAGAAGGGAACATCAGTGTGGATCCCTTCTCGGTGCGTTGGTTGATTGAGGCGTTTGGGGAAAAGCCGGTGCCGGTGCAAGCGCTGGTTGCCCAAGCCATGGAGTTTATGGATTGGACTCAAGAGGAAGCCTTTAGCCAGGTGTTGGCGAACCTCAAGTTTTTAGAGGAGCGCCTTGTTTTGCTACTGAACTCCCCCTTGCGATAGATGGGGGCGCTTCAGACCGCGCATGGCCTACGACAATGTCTGCAAATGCCTGGTGGATCGCTTCCCAGAGCAGTTTGCCCAGTGGTTGCTCGGATCCCCTCTGCCTCTAACCCAGTTGGATCCAACTGAACTGTTGGCAGAGCCTATCCGAGCCGATTCGGTGCTCTTGGTCAGTGGCTTTGAGCAGATCTTACACCTAGAGTTTCAGACGGATCTGGATCCCCAGTTGCCCTTTCGGATGGCGGACTATCGTCTGCGTCTTTATCGCAAATATCCGCAGCGACGGGGGCAACAGATCGTGATTTATCTGCGCCCAACTGGATCAGCATGGGTGTTTGAGACGGAGTTTCGAGCGGATGAACTGAGGCACCGATTTGGGGTGTTGCGCCTGTGGGAACGGGATCCCGCCTCTTTGTCAGCTTTACCGGGTCTTTTGCCCTTTGTGATGCTGACCCAAATGGATTAAGCTCCCGAGATCACGCTCAGACAGGTGGCTGACCAACTTCAGCAGATAGAGGATCCCCAACTCAAGGGGGATCTGAAAGCATCAACAGCAGTCTTGGCAGGGCTAGTATTGGACAAAGAGGTAATCAGGCAAATCTTGGAGGAGATCGACATGCGAGAATCGGTAATCTATCAAGAGTGGCGAGCAGAAGCTCTCAAAGAAGGGCGTCAGGAAGGACTGCAACTCAGGAAGGACTGCAACAAGGAGAGCTACAACTGACCCTGCGCCAGCTCCGCTGCAAATTCGGATCCCTGTCCTCTGAGGTTGAATCTCAGATCCGCGCTTTGCCTTTGAATCAGCTGGAAAATCTGGCAGTAACCCTCCTGGACTTTACCACTGAAGCCGATCTCCTCGCTTGGCTGGCGGATCATCCGGCTGACTGAGTCTTGGCTGATCCGCTGTTGTCAGCGGTTTGCCTCAACAACTAGGGATGCTGGTCAAACTAGAGGCAGATCTCTGTTGAAACGCTCACCCTAGAGACAGGTCTCATCATCGACTGTCCCCGTCTACAGTGACTGTAATGTGTTTGGCAGTAATCGCCGCCGGGATCCGCCCTTGCGCATCGGCAACCACAGCAAACCGAACATCACCTTCCATCTCTACCACATCCCCAGGTTGCAGATCCAACCAACTGGCAGGGCGGCCAAGGCGTGTAATTTGAGCATCCTCCGCCGGCACCACCGAAATCCATGTACCGGCGTAGCGCTCCAAGCTAAGACTCACCTCTTCTAGATTGACCCCGATCCATCCTTCCTGGCGGTTGAGCACCCGTACCGTTCCCGTCAGTTGGAAGGGTTGCCCTTCTTGCGCTAGTTCCACAGGCTCATTCAGAACTTCTGTATTCAAAGGACGCAACCGCGCCAACTCCACCCGCCACCCTTGCGGTTTGCGGTAAAGAGTAACCTCCATCATCGAGCGCAGCCGCCCATCTTCTAAAGGCTCATAAAAGGCCAACTGAGACCTTGAGGTCTGAAAACGGGGATCCTCCCGATCCGGCTCTGTTAAAAGGGTCTGTAACTCTTCTGCCGTGAATTGGAAACCCAAGGTTGGCACAACCGCTGCCGGGCTTAGCACCAGATCCACCTGGTAGATAGCCGTATTCCCCACTTCCTGAACCAGACTCAGAGTAGACTGCTCCGCCGAGGCCCAAGACCGAGCCAAAGCCCCCGGAGGGATCCCTCGCAACAGCCGTGGCGTCAGCAGCGCCTCAGCCGTAGCAAAATCCCGTTCGTTGGCAGCTTCTACAAACTCCCGCACAGTTTGCTCAGCCGTTTTACTTTGCCAGCAGCCACCGAGAGGCAGCAGAACCAGAACCCAAAGAATCCACAATCTCACATCAACACCATCCCGGAATACAGACCTCTGACAACCCTCCAACCACTACGGGTTCTCCACCGGGCTTTCGGTAGATTCCTCAGATGCCTCAGCCTCTTCCGCCGCCAGCTCCGCATCCCTTGAATCTTGCAGTTGGGAATCTTGTGGAGGAGCCAGTTGCGGGGACACCTCTTGGCCAGCCTCTCCCCCCGCCACAGCATCCGGTTGCCACACCTCAATCCGCCAGCCCGCCTCCTGCCGATAGAGGGTGATTTTGACACGGGAAGTCACCGTCTCCCCCTCCAGCCGCATCCCCACCAGTTGCGGCGCCAGCTGCTGATAATTCGGATCGGCAAAATCCGGCTGCGTCAAGTAATTACGCAACGTCAGCGGATCCAAGCCCAAGCGTTGCCCGGCCTCCTCCAGCGAACTGGTGCCTTCTACCCAGATGTAAGCCGTATTGCCGGTTACCTCCTGGTTGCGCACTTGCACATTTTCCCCCACCAAAGCCCAGATGGAAGGCAGAGAACCAGGCCGCAGCGCATTGCTGAAGCGCTCCGTTAAGTAGCTATCTGCCGT
>JAUQVI010000178.1:0-7231 GCA_039794885.1 Thermostichus sp. DG02_5_bins_236 | reverse complement strand
CTAAGCTCCTCCATTTGCCGCCATTCTCCTGAGGAATCTGCCGAATGGCAAGCTTTTCTCCAGAATAGGGATGAATTTGTCGGGAGAGACCCCTGAAACATCCCTCTCAAGACAATCAGATTACAATGTAACTTATTGTAGTATAAGTAAGCCTGACTGCCCAGGGATCCCGCTGTTTATCCTTTGGGATCCGGCTGAAACTCAGGGCAGGGTTGTAACGGCAGCATAATGGTGAAGGTGCTGCCCTTGCCGGGAGCTGATTCCACGCTGATCTGGCCGCGCATATTTTCTGCAAAGGCTTTAGCAATTGTCAGGCCGAGGCCAATGCCCCCTTGCTGGCGACTGCGGCTAGTGGAAACAGAGTGAAAACGCTCGAAAATCCGGGATTGCTGCTCCAATGGGATGCCAATGCCCTGATCTTGAACCCGAAGCAAGGCTTGGCCGGCGGACTTCTCTAGGCGCAACGTGATGGGAGCACCGGGATCCGAGTAACGCATCGCGTTGGAAATCAGGTTTAGCATCACCTGCTTGAGGCGATCCCAATCTGCTATCACCGTTAGAGGAGTAGGGTGATTTTCCACAAAGATGGGGTTAGGCCCCAATTGTTTGGACAGAGTAGCAATCTCTTCCAAAAACCAATCCAAACGCAAGGGTTTCATTTGCATGCGCGACACCCCTGATTCCGCTCGTGCCAAATCCAACAAATCCTTCAGCAGACGTACCACCCGTTGAGTCTCTTCCAGAGAAAGGGTGAGGTTTTCCCGCTGGTGATCTGTAAGGTTGTCGCCTCGGCGCAGAGTACTTTCCAGATAGCCATGCACAATGGCCAAAGGGGTGCGCAGCTCATGGGAAATGTTGCTGAGCAGTTGTTTTTCCTGATCCCAAGCTGCCGACAGGCGATTCAACATGCCGTTAAAAGATTCTGCCAACTGCTCCACTTCGGTAGGGGCATTTTCCAAAATCAGGCGGGCTTCCGGTAGCGTTTGGGGGGAGAGGGTCGCCGATAACTGGCTCATACTGTGTAGGGGCAATAGAGACCGCCGGATCAACAAGGATCCCAAAAAAGCGATCAGCGATGCGGTAGAAGCGCCAGACAACACCAAGGTGCGCAGAAAGGCTAAGTACACTTCGTAGGAATCGGTGACATCTGTAACGGTAGTAATCTTGAGGCCATCGGGCTTGCTCGGATCCAGCGGTTGCCGACAGAGGATGAAGTAGTAGTTCCGATCCCGCATTAAGGTAGGCACAGTAGGTGGAGTAATGAGCACCTCTGGCTGGCTGTCAAAATTGAGAGACGTGGCCAAGACATCTCCTGCCGTATTGGAGACCTTAAACCAGCGATCCGAACGGGTGTACTTGTCGATGGTGCGTTGGATCGCCATTGCCTCCGGGTAAAACTCTCGGTAGGTGGCCACATCCTGCTGAAAAGCGCCAACCGTTGCTTCATGCCAACGGTTAGTCCGCACAAACAGGTCGTAGCGGAGGCGGTAAGTGGCAATTCCTCCGGTTGTCCCCAAAACCGCAAGGCAGGCCCCGATGGAAATCAACACCAACCGATTTTGCAAAGACCGCCAGAGAGAGGAAAGCACCCCGTTACTCCACCGTGACTGATTCACTCTATCGACTGAGGCTGATGTTCATCTGAAACCTAGATGAGAATTTACTGAACGTTTTAAGGATGTTTTAAGAAGATGATCCGCAAGGAGAAATCTCTATCCAGACCGTAAAATCCTGCAACAAAGCAGGGATCCCAGACTTTCCAGAGTTTCTTACGATCGGGCAAAGGAGAGATGGGCTAGTATCCGGGTGATGGTCGGATCCCGTATGCCCCATGACCTACCCGCTCCATGTTGCTTTAATCTGGCACCAGCATCAGCCTCTTTACAAAAGTCCGGTGGCGGGAAAATATCGCATGCCTTGGGTGCGCCTGCATGGCATCAAAGACTACCTCGATTTGATTCTGCTACTCGAGCGCTTTCCCCGTCTGCACCAAACCGTCAATCTGGTGCCCTCCCTGATCATACAAATCGAAGAGTACGTGGCAGGTTCAGCATTCGACCCCTACCTGGAGCTGACTCTGACCCCGACAGAAAAGCTAAACACTGAGCAGTTGCGCTTTGTGGTCGAGCGCTTCTTCGACAGCCACTACCCCCATATGATCGAGCCCTATCGCCGCTATCAGCAGCTCTACGAGCAACGGGAATCTCAGGGGGTGAACTGGTGTTTGCAGTACTGGACTCAGCAAGACTTCAGCGATTTGCTGGCCTGGCACAACCTATCCTGGTTTGATCCGCTCTTTCAGGAAGACCCGGAAATCGAAAGCTGGATCAAAATGGGATCCGGTTTTACCCTGGCGGATCGACAACGGATCTACGCCAAACAGCAACAGATCCTCAGTGCTATCATTCCCCAACACGCCAAAATGCAAAGCAGCGGGCAACTGGAGCTGACCACCAGCCCCTATACCCACCCGATTTTGCCTTTATTGGTGAGTGAACGATCGGCGCGGGTGGCTAGACCGGGATTGCCCTTGCCTCGCTACAGCTTCCACTGGGAACAGGATGTCCATATCCACCTGGAACGGGGTAAACAGGTTTACCGAGAGCGTTTTGGCCGGGATCCGCGCGGGCTGTGGCCTTCAGAACAATCCGTGAGTCCTGCGATTTTGCCGCTGATTCAAAAGCAAGGCTTCGACTGGATCATCTCCGATGAAGGAGTCTTGGGCTGGAGTCTGGGGCATCCTTTTCACCGCGATGAACAGGGCCATATCCTCGAGGCGGATCAGCTTTACCGGCCCTATCGCCTAGAGACAGAATTGGGAGAATTGGCGATCATCTTTCGCGATCACCGCCTTTCAGATTTGATTGGCTTCAGCTACAGCGCGATGTCCGCCGATGCCGCTGCCAAAGACTTGATCGGGCACCTAGAAACCATTCGCAACCGCCTGCCGCAGGATCAACCCTGGCTGGTCACCATTGCCCTGGATGGAGAAAATTGCTGGGAATACTATCCGCAAGATGGTAAGCCTTTTCTGGAAAACCTCTACACCCGCCTCAGTCAGCACCCCTCTTTGCGTTTGGTTACTGTGTCTGAGTTTTTGGATCAATTTCCCCCCACTGAGTTTTTGCCCGCAGAACAGCTCCACAGCGGCTCTTGGATCGAAGCGGATTTCACCACTTGGATCGGGGATCCCGTCAAAAACCGGGCCTGGGAACTCCTCGCCCAAGCTCGTCAAGTGATTCAAGACCACCCCAACGCCAACCCCCAAGCTTGGGAAGCCCTTTGGGCTGCTGAGGGATCCGATTGGTTTTGGTGGTTTGGTATGGGGCACTCCTCCGCCCACGATGCCATTTTTGACCAATTGTTTCGGGAACACCTGCAAGCGCTCTACAGTGCCCTGGGTGAAACAGTGCCGACGGTGCTGTACTTTCCCCTCGAAGACCATGATGGCCTTGGGGATCGCCTGCCCCAAGGGTTTATTCACCCCACCATCAACGGTCGTCCGGCAGAACGAGAATGGACCCAGGCGGGGCGAGTTGAGATCGGGGGGGCAAGGGGTACCATGCACCGCAACAGCAGTGTTCGCCGCCTCTGGTACGGCTATGACCACTTCAACTTCTATTTGCGGCTGGATTTTAGCTCCGCTGTCCAGCGACCCAAGCAATTGCAAGTGCTGTGTTTCTATCCCAACCGCATCACCATTAACAGTGCCATTCCCCTGCAAGCTTTGCCGGAAGAAGCCCCTCTCAACTATCACTATCGCCACCTGTTGCAGTTGTTCTTACCTCCACCTAGTACCGGGCAACACCCGGCAGCGGTACAAGCAAAACTCTCAGAAGCTGGGGAATACCACAGTTGGCATGCCATCGACCATCAAATTCAAGCGGTGGTGGATACTTGCCTAGAGGTGGCAGTTCCCTGGGGCAATTTGGGCACACAGCCCGGTCAGGATATGCAGTTCATCATTGTGGCGGCAGAACGGGATACTTTCCAGGAGGCGATTCCTCCCAAAGCGACGATTGCCCTACGCATTCCCTGAGCCTGTTTTTTCTCTAGGATCCCTGGCATGTTGCGTGACCTCTATCCTCCGATTCAGCCCTACGATCAGGGCATGTTGGCGGTTTCACCTCTGCATACGCTCTACTACGAACAATGTGGGAATCCCGCTGGCAAATCGGTCGTTTTTCTCCATGGCGGGCCAGGAGGTGGCATCGACCCGGTGTATCGGCAGTATTTCGATCCACAGCGTTGGCGGGTGGTGTTGTTTGATCAAAGAGGTTGTGGGAAAAGTCGCCCCTATGCTGAACTTCGAGAGAACACCACCTGGGATCTGGTGGCCGATATTGAAAAACTCCGTCAACACCTACAAATTGAGCGCTGGGTGGTGTTTGGGGGCAGTTGGGGCAGCACCCTTGCTTTGGCTTATGGGCAAACCCATCCGCAGTCTTGTTTGGGATTCATTTTGCGGGGTATTTTTCTATTGCGCTCTTTTGAAATTCGCTGGTTTTACCAGTCAGGAGCCAACCACCTCTTCCCGGATGCCTGGGAGCACTACTTGGAGCCGATCCCCGCAGAGGAACGGGGCGACCTGTTGGCAGCTTACCACCGCCGCCTTGTGGATCCCGATCGAGAGGTACGGCTGAGGGCGGCGCGAGCCTGGTCGATTTGGGAAGCCAGCACCAGCAAGTTGATCCCCAGCTCGGATTTCATCGAACGGTTTGGGCAGCGAGAGTTTGCCGAAGCCTTTGCTCGCATTGAGTGCCATTACTTTGTTCATGGCGGCTTTCTGGATCCCGAAGATCAATTGCTTAGAGGTGTGGAGCGCATTCGCCATCTGCCGGGGGTAATTGTACAGGGTCGTTATGACGTGGTCTGTCCACCCATTTCTGCCTGGGAACTGCATCAGGCTTGGCCGGAGGCAGAGTTTCAGATGATCCCGGATGCTGGGCACTCCATGACGGAACCGGGGATCCGCAGTGCCCTCATTGAGGCTACAGATCGATTGGCTAGCCTGTGAAACCCTGAGATGCCTTATACAAACCAAGTTCTGCTAAGGATCCCAAAACCTTGAAGAATTGCAACACAAATACCAGCAAAAACCTGGGATCCAGTCCAGAAGCACGGCCAAGCCTATCGACAGTTACCAATTTTGGGTTTATCACTGAGGGAAGGGTGGCGCTAAACTGCCCCAGTCAGGGTTTCCGCCGTCTTAACTTAGACTTGTGCGTCCCGGACTCATCTTTCTTTAGCCCTTAATCCTTTTTTGCCGTTTCCAGGGTCGAACCATGCAGAAACCAACCCATCTGTTCAAGCTTGCCCTAGCCCTGCCTGCCTCCTTCTTACTGGCAGATGTTGTTGCAGCTTACCCCTGTGAGGGTGAAGCCTACAACTACCACAGCCCCATAGTCCAGGTCAGCAGCAATGGTGCCAACAGCTTCACCGTTCAGGTGGTACCTACTGCTTTTAGCGACAGCCTGGCCAACGGATTTATTGGTATTGCTATCGAGGCAATGGATGTGCAGCCGGTTCAAACTGGTTTTGGCCGTCGGTTGTTGGGCTCCGCTCCCACGGTTCGGGGTGTGCAGGTGGTTGGTCTGCTCAATGATGGCCCGGCTCAGCTGGCTGGCTTGACCCATGGCGATATTTTGATCGGAGTGGATGGACAGCGGGTTTCCTCCGTGCAGCACGTCCAGCAAATCATTCAAAATATCCCAGTTGGCCAATCGGTACCGATTACCTTCCGTCGGGATGGGCGGGTGCTGTCTACGGTGGTAACGGTAGGGGATGGCCGTGTATTGCGCCCCTTGATGTTGCAGCAGCAGTGAGGCTGAGGCACCCTTTCGCCTCTAGGGTGCTCTATGGTCACTGATTTCAGCACCGGTGCCGAAGCAGGATGGGCCGTTTGGGCTGTTTGTGCCTTCAATTTTTTCCTGTTCGGGCTTTTAATCGCCAGCTTGCCCTTCTTTTGGAGATTAAGGTTGGCTTTCAAGGCAACCGCCCGTGCTCTCAACGGGTGGAGCGAGGCGGTGGAGCAGGTCTTTGATCCCACTCCGAGTGGGCTTTCCGGTCTGCCGGAGAAGTTGCGAGGCAGTCGTGCAGGGCTTCTCCTTTGGCAGCGGCGACTGCAGTTCTGGCAAGGGATGCGCAGGTTGCTCCTTTGGCTGAAGCGCAGAGGGTAAACTTTTAACAGATGTTTGATGATCCCATCGTGAGCCATCCCAGCTCTTCGGGGGTCAGGAGGCGGAGGTTGGGGCGTCTATCTCGCCGGATCATCTCAGGGGGTAGAGCCACTCATAGAACCCGAACTTCCCGCAGCTATGACCGGTTAGCAGGGGCCAGAGATCGCTTCTGGAGTTGATGGTCGAGAGCAAAGCTGCTTCTCCACCCTCGGCTTGGGGAAGCTAAGGGTAGGCAAGCATGCTTCCTGTTGTGAGGGCTCCATAACTTTGCAGACACCCCTGTGGCCGAGCCTTGATGAAGGATTGGCAGGAAGAAGCAGATCAATCCTTAGGATTGCCGGAATTGGTGATCCCCCATGGCTTGCGTAGATGTGTTCTATCAATGGAGCGGTAGCACGGGTGGGCATGGATAGGGATCCTTCTGGAACCAACCCGATTCGATTGCAGGTGATGGCCAATGCTCTGGCCGGGATTGCCGAAGAGATGGGGGCGCGCCTGATCCGCGGTTCCTACTCGGCCAACATTAAGGAGCGGCGCGATTGCTCTACGGCCCTGTTTGATGCCCAGGGATCCTGTATTGCCCAGGCAGCCCATATTCCGGTGCATTTGGGCGCCCTCTCGGAGGCGGTACGGGCGGTTATGGCCACCGACCCACAGCCGGGGGATGTGTTTGTCCTTAATGATCCCTATCAAGGGGGATCCCATCTGCCGGATCTGACGGTGGTGACGGCCGTTCCTGCTCTTAAGGATCCCACTGTCATTTGTGCCTATGCGGTCAATCGCGCCCATCACGCTGATGTAGGCGGGATGCGTCCTGGGTCTATGCCTGCCGATTCGACGGAGATTTGGCAGGAGGGGTTGGTGATCCCGCCGGTACGCTTGGCCCGCCTACAGGCATCAGGAGCCTTGCATTGGAACGAGGATCTGCTGCGCTTGATCTTGGCCAATGTGCGCAATGCTGAGCAGCGCCGCGGTGATTTACAAGCGCAGGTGGGAGCCAATGCCATTGGGGTACGCCGCTTCCAAGAACTGCTGGCTCAGTTTGGCGAGGA
>JAUQVI010000177.1:0-7248 GCA_039794885.1 Thermostichus sp. DG02_5_bins_236 | reverse complement strand
TGACCATAATGCTGCCATCAATATAAAACACTCGGCGGTGGGGCATCCCGTGGAGTATAAAAAAGCTCAGGATACGCCCGTTCACTGAGAAGCCCGCACTCTATGCGTCAGCATGAGTGTCGGGAGTATGTCACCTTGGAGGAAATCTAGATTCAGACTCCCTCAGCCGTTTTTAACGACCTGCTCTCTGGCCATGGGATAAGCTGACATTACACCTTTTTCCAGCAGTAACCACCACTACAGCTCATACGGGCTAATTCCTTGTCTGACAACGATTCCAGGCCGTCCCAGATCCTCTATGAAGTCGGAAAAAGCTGTAGTCTGTGCATTCAGCCATCCGCCAGAACCCCACAGCAGGACTCGAGATTGAGATGCAGGAATCGCCGCTGATCCAAGTTATTCGCCTACTGGAACAAGCCTTCGGACAACTCAAGGTGAAGGTTCCTCCTCTAGAAATGGAGCGGATAGCGGTCCTAATCTTCACCCGCATGGAACGGGGATCCCGTCGCTTCCATACCACC
Source organism: Thermostichus sp. DG02_5_bins_236 (assembly GCA_039794885.1). Classification (GTDB taxonomy): domain Bacteria; phylum Cyanobacteriota; class Cyanobacteriia; order Thermostichales; family Thermostichaceae; genus Thermostichus. The sequence continues at coordinate 6,727 of JAUQVI010000177.1, read as the reverse complement.
CACCACAGCTTAAACGTCAGCAGCACCCACTCCCCCATCCAAATTTTGGCTGGCCTCTTTCACGATATTGTCTATCTGCAACTGGATCAGCAGACTCCCGATGCTGGCCCCTATGGCGTTCCCAAAGCACTTTTACTCAGGCTAGAGGGAGTCATTACCCCCACTTCCAACGGGATCTATGTTGCTTCTGGACAGCCATCTCTGCCTCTATACATTTGCCTGCACCTGTTCAATTTTCAGCCGCAGCAGCACTATAGCCATGCCGATGGTATCAACGAGTTTTTGAGCGCTTGTATGGCCTTGGATGTGTTGGAACCCTGGCTTTCTATTCAAGAGCAAGTGGCGATTGTCGCCAGCATTGAATCCACGATTCCCTTTCGCCCTGTGAATGGGGAAGGCTATTCTTGCCTAGAACAATTAGAACAACGAATTGAGCAGCTCAATCAAGAGTTACAGTTGGGGCTCAGCTCCCGCGACATTGAGCAGATACTGCGGGATGCAGTGGATCTGACCAACCGCGATGTGGAAAATTTTGCCTTTGCCGATGCGGGTTTTTTTTTGGATCATACCTGGGCCCTCTTGCCAGAGATGAACCCACGCCTGATGGAGTTTAACCTCTACTCAGTTGTGGAGTATCGCCGTGTATTGCAGCGAATGGAGCAGTTTTTCCTGAATTTGGATGCGCAACGGGTGTTCCAGCGGCACCGCGGTTATCCTAGCCTAGAAACCTGGCAAGCCATGACCGAACAAGCTGCCCAGAATATCCGTATTGGGCAAGAGTACATTGGGGTAAACCTGTTAGCAATTGGACTGTTGGAGGCGGTGGCCTTGAGCAGTGGCGGGGATGGCCCGATCTCTTTGTTTCTCGGGTATCATACCCCTGGCCAAGACTGTGATCAGTCCTTGAGCTCTCAAAATCCCTGGCCCATCCATCTTAAAGTTGGGCGGATCAGCGCCAACCACAACCCTGTGGTGTGGGAATTGCTCTACAAAGGGCGATCCAGCACAACCCGTCACGATCTCACCCGTTCTCCCCTAGCGGCATTCATCTACTATTGCCTAGGCCAAGAAGTAACCCAAATTTGGCACAAAAGGATTCATCAAATGTTTGCCAATCAGTTGGATCCGGAAAATGTATTGCGGCAGTTTCAGGCCAGTCATGCTCCTGTTCTGGAGACAATTCTCTACACCTGTGCTCAATTTGCCCCCACTCGTCGTGCCAGCCTGATTGCCTATCTGGATCCCTAAAGGCTCCTTAGGTGGCCCGCAGTTGCACCGGCATGACCAGGTAGCACAAGCGCATTGCCCCAATCGGCTTCCAGATAGCGGGTTGTGTTGCACCGTTTAAGTCTAGGCTCACCTGCTGGGTGTGGAATACTTTCAGGGCATCAAGTAAGTAACGCACGTTAAAAGCTAGCTCTAGATCCGGCCCAGACATCTGTACTGGCAGAGATTCTTGGCCGCTTCCCACATCAGGAGCTTCGGTACTGATGTGGAGAGTTTGGGTTGCGGCGGAAAGTTGGAACTTGATGATGTCGTTTTTTTGGGCGGCGAACACTCCAACCCGCTCCAGTGATTCAATCAAGGGGCGGCGCTCCAGGGTCACTTGTCGCTCAAACTGGGTGGGAATCAGGCGGTTGTAGTCCGGATATTGGCCATCCAAAAGGCGACTGGTGAGCAAATGGCGATCGAGTCCGAATTGTACCTGTGCCCGGTCGAACCGCAACTGCACTGTAAAGGACTCCGTCCCACTGGCGCGAGCAGCAGCTTGGTTACTGAGAATCCGCTCTAACTCCCGTAGGGTACGGGCGGGAATCGTCAAATCTAGCCCAACTCCTCCCTGAGCCAATTCACTGGGGATCCCGTCACTGTTCACCTCAGCGGGATGGAGTTCTCTCAACTCGGTCTGCACAGTAGCCAAACGATGCCCATCAGTAGCAGCAAACTCCAACAACGGCGGATCCCCGTTCAACAGCTTGACATGTACCCCCGTCAACACCTGTTTGGTTTCATCTCCGGAAGCAGCAAAGAGGGTTTGGCCGATCCCTTGCAACAGGTTCTCAATGTGCAACTCCAATGCCTGTGCCGCTTCCCCCCCATCACCGGCACCAACCTCTGGCAGGGTGGGGTAGTCCTCAGCCGATAGTCCTCGCACCTGGTACTGGCCGGCTGCTGAAGTCAGGGTCACGGGAGCATCCTCTTGCGTCTGGCTGAGGGTGATCTTGCCACTGGGCAAGCGGCTGACAATGTCGCTGAAGAGCTTGGCGGGCAAAGTTGTCCGTGCAGAATGCTCCACCTGGGCATCAAACTCACTGCGAATGCCCAAGTTCAGGTCAAAAGCAGTCAGAGCGACTCGCTGGGTGTCGGCGTCCGCTTCCAGCAACACATTGGCCAAAACGGGCAGGGCAGGGCGACTGGCCACGGCTCGACCGACTGAGGTGAGGTGATGGCTGAGATCCGCTTGCTCACAGGTCAGGTTCAGGGAGATAGGGCGGGTCGGATCCCCCTCCAAACCGCTGCCAAAGCGGCTTTGGGACAAAGATTCCGTCTCGTTGACGCGTTGACGCTCTGCGTTGTCCGTAGGACGTTGGGCTTGCACCATGAGGGGGACTTGAGGGCTGAACACGCACATCCTACACCGACTGCCCCAGTCGGATCCCTGCCCCTTGGAGCAATTTTTCCAAAACGCAGATCTCGCGTGCGAGAAGTTTAAGATCTCGATCCCTGCTTTATTTAATCTTTTGATCTAGTAGTAGTAGGGGCTGTGGAAACTGTGGAAAGTGATCCCCAACACCTTGTGCCACAACCTTTTGACCTTATTCCCCACCTGTGGAAAAAATGTGGATAACTTGGCTAGTTTTCCACAGAGTATTTATACCTGTTAATAACTTGGGGGGTTTTTCCACAGGTTTTCCACAGGTTTTTGGGTTTTTCCACAGGTTTTCCACAGGCTGATCAGGGTAGAAATGTTGCTATTTCCTGACAAAGTTGCAAAACTTAACACACAGTCAGTGTGGGATCCCCTAATCTGGTGAATCCTCCCTCTAAATATGGTTGGGAATCCCATCGTAGCTTGGGCGGGCTACGGGGGATTTCCACAGGTTTTCCACAGGCTGTGAAAGAAAAATTTCACTGCTATTTTTGCTATTGCTGAGCTGGAGGGATCCCTTGGCAAACGAGATAGCGGTTCGGATCGTTGAGTACGAAGAGAGTCTTCATCGTGAAGCCCTCCTAGATGCCATTGTCCAACTTCAGAATCACGAGCGGGTGTTCGATCCTCGTCTGTTGCCGGGACAAGCGATGGCCAAGGAGTACCTGTCTCTTTTACAGGAACGCTGCGATCTCTATCAAGGCCAGATCCTGTTGGCGATGTTGGGTCAGGCGGTGGTTGGCTTTGTCTGTGTCATGGCGGCAGTCCCGCCCACGGATCCCGATGATCCCCGTGGAGACTCTGCCTACATTTCCGACTTGTTCGTGGAGGCTAGCTACCGCCGACAGGGAATCGGGCACAGACTGTTGCAGGAGGCAGAGGCTTCTGCCCAGTCCAGGGGAGGAACTTGGGTTTGTGCCCTACCACATCCAGTTGGTGAAACCCCTGAGCTCAAGAACTGCGCGGCCGGAATAGGGATTGGCTCCCTTTGGGTTTAGGGGTCTCGGTTGTTGGCGGTGACCCGCAGCCGTTCCGCCAGGTTTTGCAGCTGTCGCTCAAATTGCAGATTTTCCCGCTGTAACTGAGTGACCTTTTCGCAGCTATAGAGAACTGTGGTGTGATCTTTCCCCCCAAAGTAATTGCCGATTTTGGGCAGGCTGAGGTTGGTATGGTGGCGCATCAAAAACATCGCCACTTGCCGCGCCTGGCTGATGTCTCGTTTGCGGGAGGAGCCGAGAAGACTGTCGCGGTCAATGCCGAATTCTTCGCAGACCACACCAATGACAATATCGGCAGTGATCTCTTTCGGTTCAGTGGGTGGGTTGAGGATGGGCTGAATCGTGTCTACACTCATCGGCAGGCCAGAGATGGAGACATAGGCTACAGCTCGAATCAAAGCCCCTTCTAACTCGCGGATGTTGTTGGTGTAGGTGGTGGCAATGTACTCGATTACCCCGGCGGGCAGGTTCATCCCCTCGTATTCGGCTTTTTTCTTGAGAATGGCCATGCGGGTTTCGATATCGGGCGATTGAATCTCGGCGATCAAGCCCATGGAAAAGCGGGAACAGAGCCGTTCCTGGAGACGGGGGATCAGATGTGGGGAGCGATCGGCGGCTAGGATAATTTGTTTGCCGGATTCATGCAGAGTATTAAAGGTGTGGAAAAACTCTTCTTGGGTATATTCTTTACCTTCAATGAACTGGATATCATCCACCAGCAAGACATCCACATCCCGATAATGCTCCCGAAACGATTGCATACCATCACGGCGAATGGCATCGATCAAATCATTGGTGAAGCGCTCGGTGGACACATAAAAAATCTTGGCGCGACGATCCGCCTCCAGTTGGTAGTGACCAATCGCCTGCATCAGGTGGGTTTTGCCCAGCCCAACCCCACCACAGAGAAAAAGAGGGTTGTAGGCACGACCGGGTTTATCGGCCACTGCTAGGGCAGCAGCATGAGCCATGCGGTTGTTGGAGCCGACCACAAAGCGGGAGAAGGAATACTTGGGGTTGAGATCCGGTGCTCGCATCGGCAGGCCGCCATTCACCTCTAATCCTAGGGTGGCGGAAGCGGGCAAATGACCGGCCCTGCGGAATGTTGAGGAAAGGGCAGTTGAGTGAGATTCTTCTTCGGCTAAGGCATGGGGAGAAACGGAAAACTCCACCTGTAAAGGGATCCCCGCTACCCGTTGTACAACTTCGGTGATGGTGGGGGCATAGTGTTTCTGCAGCCAGCCCCGTGCCCACTCGCTCGGGGTACAGATGGTGAGGCGGTTATCCACCAACGATTCGGCTCGAGCTGTTTTAATCCAAGCCTCGAAGGTTGGACGGCTCAGCTGCACCTGCAAGTGCCCCAAAGCCTCATCCCAGAGTTGATCCAGGGAGATATCCACGCAACACACCCAACGCGATAAGTCGATGACCCAGCAGAGGATCTGCTGGGATCCCTCGGCAGGGACTCAGGATATCCCAATTTAGCTGCTTCGTGCAGGGTGGCCAATCTAGCAATTTCCAAATAAGTCTGCTAAGATTCTAAATCCGTGACTAGCTGCAAGTGGGCTGAACTTCGGTCTGCGCAGGTGAACTTTAGTCTCGTCAGCACGGATTCAACATTTATTGACCTCACGGGTTCCTCACCATGACCAAGCGTACCCTTCGTGGCACCAATCGCAGGCGGATCCGAGTCTCTGGGTTCCGTGCCAGAATGCAAACCGCAACCGGTCGGCAAGTTGTGCGGCGGCGGCGGGCCAAAGGTCGGCATCGTCTGGCAGTTTCCTAGGGCTTAGATATCAGTATCCGCTCTGGCTCAGCTCACTTTTCTTTTGATTTTTTACATAGATTCAATTTCCAGATGGAATCCCCCTCCGATGTTGCCTGCTCATCATCGATTGCGGCAGCGGCGGGCTTTTCAGGTAATATACCAGGCGGGCCAGCGTCGCTCCAGTTCTGGTTTGACGTTACTGTTTCACCCAATGCCACTGGAGTTGGCAGGGATCCCCAGCCAAGTGGGGTTGGTGATCAGCAAAAAAGTGAGCAAATCGGCGGTACGGCGAAACCGGTTGCGCCGCCAGTTACGAGAAATCTTACGGTCTCTGTGCCCAAACCTGAAACCCGGCTACCGACTGCTGTTGATTCCCAAAGCCAGTGTGTTGAGCTGTAGTTGGGAGCAGTTGCAGGCGGAAGTCCAGCGGCTGTTGCGAAAGGCGGATTTATACTAGAGGATTGGCCTAAAAATCCCGGTTGCTCCTTGCCACCAGACTGGAATCGGATCTGGGCAATTTGGGGTGGATTTGGATTTATTGGGTTCGCTACGCAAGTTTTGCTACCCGTGCTAGCCTGTTGCCATCATCTGGTGGTGGCTACACTAGATGTGCGGTGTCATGTACGTCAAGCAGATTGAGTTGACCCGATTTAAGTCTTTTGGTAGCACGACCTCGATGCCGTTGTTGCCGGGTTTTACAGTCATTTCTGGCCCGAATGGCTCTGGCAAGTCTAATATTCTGGATGCGATTTTGTTTGCGCTGGGGTTGTCTTCCTCGCGAGGGATGCGGGCGGAAAAGCTGCTGGATTTGGTACATTCCGGCAGTCTCAATAGTCATCGCCGGGTGGAGACCCATGTTTCAGTGACCTTTGATCTGGGTCAGGGATCCCTTCCGACTGAACATTTGGAGACCCATGGATCTGGCAATGGAGCGGCCCCCTCAACGGAATGGAAAGTGAGCCGCCGCCTGCGGGTCAGCCCCGGACGGGGAGAGGATCCCGATTCGCCTGCCTACACCAGCACCTTTTACATCAACGATGTCCCCTGCGCTCTGAGTGAGCTGCACGAACAACTGGAGGCGATGCACATTTACCCAAACGGCTACAACGTCGTTTTACAGGGGGATGTGACCAGCATTATTTCCATGAATGCCAAAGAGCGGCGGCAGATTATCGACGAGTTGGCGGGGGTAGCCACTTTTGATCGCAAAATTGCCCAGGCCAACAACAAGCTAGAGGCCGTTCGAGAGCAAATCGAGCGCTTTCGGTTAATCGAACAGGAGCTGCAAGCCCAAGGGGAGCGGCTCCTCAA
>JAUQVI010000176.1:0-7355 GCA_039794885.1 Thermostichus sp. DG02_5_bins_236 | reverse complement strand
ACTTGAGGGGTAGCCCTCCGGTAACCTAGCTCGGTGCCAGGTCCCTACTCCATCTGACTCCCTCCCCACGCCAGGAGAGGGAGTCTTTAACTATTTCCTTCCCAACTGCTTACTGCCCACCAATCTCCTTCTGTTGAGCTCTCTGTAAGAGTGCTGTACGCTCTAGGCGGTTAAAAATACGAGTGATTAGCTCTGGGCCAACGATAGGTTTGCTAACAAAGTCATCTCCCCCAGCCGAAAAGACCTGCTCAACTGTTTCAGAGCTTGTGTGTGCTGTTAAAAATAACACTGGAATCCAGCTCCATTCTGGATCGTTCCGCACAACTTGGCAAAGTTCAATTCCACTGAATTCTGGTATCTCTATATCTAAAATTAGAAGCTCTGGCTGAATTCGGTTGAGTTCCTCCCAAAAGTCTTTTGATCCAGAAAGGGTATGAAGCTCTAATCCCCAAGGATCCAAAAGTTCATCTAGGGCAGATAAGATGGATTCATCATCATCGACGACCAGAATTTTAATCTTCCTGAGATTTGAGGTTTTGTTCTTCTCAGTTGTTTGTAGATTTAGTAGATCAAGTTGAGTTTTCAAGGTATCCAGAATTCTCTCAAAGGAAATAGGCTTTTCCAGGAGAATGTGTTGTCCAAGACGGGAAGTTTCGATTCGTGTGAGTAGGTCAGCCTTCTCTGCTAACAAAATTAGGGGAGCAGGGGCGTGGGAGATGTTGGATCTGTTTTGCTTGAAGTGGATGAGAGTGGTTGTAGGATCAGTATCGGGGATCTCGTCTAGGTCAATGATCCAGGCGGAAGGTGGCAGGGTAAGGGCCTGAGGATGGTTGAGCGACTCAAGATTTGGAATGGGCTTGATCTTAAAGCCGTGTTCTGTAGCTAAGACTTGGAAAGGAGAGGATGTGGCTTCGCTCCAATAGGCTGCAATCACAGGGAAATTGCTGTGAGTAGCGTCAAATGATTCAAAGGTTTGCCTAAGGGCTGTTATTGTTTTTCTTAAATGTTTAAGCTGGGATCCACTGAGTTGTTTGGTGTGCAATTGTTCTTCGATCTGGTGAGCTAGCTCTGAGCCTTGAACAAAACCAAAGGTACCCAAAGAACCTGCCAATTTGTGAGCTTCTGCTGCGGCTTTCTGGCGAATTATTTCTAGTTCGGGATTCTGGCCGATATTACTAGAAAGCTGGGCAAGATAATCTTCTAAGGTTTCTAGCCGCTGCCGGTGCTGGGTACGATACCGTTGCCAAGTTTTGGCCAAGGCCTGTTGGGTACGTTGCTGTTTGGAAGTTTGATTTTGCTGTTGCTGTGCTTGTTCGGTGGTGCTTGAGTTCTCCGGTGCAGCCTTAAGGCGGTACCCCAAGCCATAGACTGTTTCAATGACATCCGGTGCAGCGGCTGACTTTAATTTGTGTCGTAAGCCCTTAATGTGGGCGCGCACGGTATCTGTTCCAGGAGGATCCTCATAGGTCCAGAGGTGGTCGAGGATAGCACTTTGGCTGAAGACTCGCTGTGGATTGCGCAGAAACAGTTCTAGAAGAGCGTATTCCTTGGGGGTGAGGTGAAGGGGGGTATCGGCAAAGCCAACTTCACAACTGCTGGGATCCAACCATAGCTCTCCCCAGGTCAAGATTGGTTGTTGGGCAATTTGACCGCGCCGTAGGAGGGCACGAATGCGGGCGGCCAATTCTGCCATTTCAAAGGGCTTAACTAGGTAATCGTCGGCTCCGGCATCTAAGCCTTCTACTTTCGTCTGACTGTGGTTATGGGCGGTTAAGAGCAGAATAGGCTGAGTGTACCCTTGGGCGCGTAGGGCTCGGCACAGTTCAATGCCATTTTGGTCGGGGAGACCGACATCCAACATCAACAGGTCGTAGGGGTAGATCTCTAGGTAGTCTTGAGCCTCTTGACCATCACGGGCAACATCCACCACGTAGTAATCTGCGCTGAGGGCATCGACAACAGCGGTGGCCAAGCTGGCTTCATCTTCGACCAAAAGGAGCTTCACGCCGGGATCCCTGGGGGTAGAGTTTCACAAGTCCTTCACATCTATTTTCTACTTTAGAGTCACTGTACATGCCTGATTCTGGTCTGCCGTAATCGTTTCAGAGAGGTTTGACCCTAGTTTTAGGGAAACTCATCTGGATCTGGGTTCAGTAGGCTAGGGGAAATTGGGGGTTGCAGTGCTGTGCCGGTATGCAGAGGTTGCACGCAAGGATGGTTTGTCGATGTCTCTGTTCAATGGGAGAGCCCTCGAGCAGCAATTGCTTGCCAAGGGTATGGTCAATCAAAGGCAGTTGGCCTTGGCAAAGAAGCTACAGCAACAACAGGTGGGGCCATTACTGGTGATTTTGTTGCGGCTCCGGTTTATTGACCTTGACCAGATGAGGGAGCTAATCAGCAGTTATTCTGTCTCTTGATACAGTTTGCTATGCACAGTTACTTTTTTTGAATGGTTTCATTCGCTGCACTCTAGCGAATCTCATGGTGTCTACAGAAGTTGATGTTGCGGAAGTTTATGAGGCGGCTCGGTTAGCAGCTCTCCATCGCTATGGGATCTTGGATACTGCTGCAGAGCCTGTGTGGGACAACTTGTGTCAGTTGGCGGCTCAAGTTTGTGAGGCACCGACTGCCTTGATTGGTTTTATCGATCAGTCTCGGCATTGGTTTAAAGCTACTTATGGTTGGAAGGTTGAAGCCTTGCCACGGGAACAGTCCTGGTGCGCGCAGGCTATTTGTCGCCCCGAGCCGCTGCTGCTAACTGATTTGGATCAGGATCCTCGCTATCAGGAGCATCCACTGGTGGCCAGGGATCCCCATATTCGTGCCTATGCCAGTCAGCCTTTGATTGATGAGGAGGGCTTTGTGCTGGGCACGTTAAGTGTCATGGATTGGCGGTCACGGCAGTTTAGTTTGTCGCAGTTGCAGGGATTGCAAACGGTGGCGGAGCAGGTGATGGCGCAATTGCAGCTACGCCGCTTCTGGCAGGTGGAGGAGCCGACTGTGTACCCTCCTACAGTTCCTGGATCGCCCTCGGTAAATAGCAATCAAGAGGTTAGTCAGGGCCGAAAGGCTTGGGATCCCACCCATCCACAGGTTCATCCGGATGTGCAGCGGGCCCACGAACACTTGTATCGCCGCATCGTGGATACGGCCCAAGAGGGGATTTGGGTATTGGATGAGCAGGGAAAAACTTGCTTTGTCAATCGTCGTTTAGGGCAATTGTTGGGCTATACCGCTCCGGAAATGTTGGGGCGTAGCTTGATGGAATTTGTCGAGCCGGATCAGCAGCAGATGGTGGAACGGCTGTTGGCGAGCTCCAATCAATTTTCCCCCGAGCAACTGGAGATTTGCTGGCGGCGTAAGGATGGATCTCGGCTCTGGAGTTTGGTGTCCACCAGTCCAATGCTGGAATCGGAACAGGAGGGAGGATTCTTGGGCACCCTGTATATGGTGATCGACATCAGTTTACGCAAGCAGGCGGAGGCGCAACTGCGGCAGGTTAACGAAGAATTGGAACGACGGGTGGAAGCCCGCACGGCGGAATGGATACAGGCTAACCGTGCCTTGGCCGAAAGTGAGGAACGGTTTCGCAGTATTTTTACGGAGGCACCGATTGGGATTGCCCTGACCCATCGGCAGGGTTATGTTCTCACGGCAAACCGGGCGCTGGCGGAAATGTTGGGATATGCCGATGCCTCTGAATTGGTGGGGCTTCACCTGGGATCCCTAGCCCAAGCTAGTCCTGAGTTGACCCCGGAAGAACGGCAGGAGGAGAAACAACAACAGGAGCGCCTTGCTCGAGGGGAGATTCCGAGTTATCGACAGGTGAGGCGATTTTTAAGGCGGGATGGCCGCTGGGTTTGGACACAACTGACCTTTGGTCGTATTTCCACCTCTGACTCGGAACAAAAGGAGGGGGGCTATGGCCTGGCGATGGTGGAAGACATCACGGAACGACAAGTGCTGGAGGGCATGAAGGATGAGTTTATCTCGATTGTCAGCCACGAGTTGCGTACCCCTCTGACTTCCATTCACGGGGCATTGAGCCTGATGGCTACCGGCAAGCTGGGATCCCTGTTGCCCAAGGGGGAGCGCTTGCTACAAATTGCGGTCACCAATACCGAACGCTTGGTACGCCTGGTGAATGACATCCTGGATCTGGATCGGATGGAGGCGGGTAGCCTGAGCATGGAGAAAAAACCCTGCGATGCGGGGGAACTCATCTGCCATGCTGCAGAAACCATGCGCTCAATGGCGGAGCAGGCGCAGGTGCATTTGGTTACTCAGCCCTTATCCGTAGCGATACAAGCGGATCCTGACCGCATTATCCAGACTCTGACCAACCTACTCAGTAATGCGATTAAATTCTCGCCCGCCGGGGCAACTGTGGAGGTGGGGGTGAAACAACGCCATGCCCATCAGGTGATCTTTTGGGTACAGGATCAAGGGCGAGGGATCCCGGCGGCGAATTTGGAGACGATCTTTCACCGCTTCAAACAGGTGGATAGTTCAGACTCCCGCAAAAAGGGCGGCACCGGCTTAGGGCTGGCTATTTGTCGCAGTATTGTCCGCCAACATGGGGGGCGGATTTGGGCAGAGAGTGAAGTGGGCAAAGGCAGTACCTTCTTTTTCACGTTGCCTCTTTTTGCCCCTGAATGATTTATCCGTTCTGTCGTGACTCAATAGGCTAAGACCATGCAAATCTTAACTTCTACTTCTAGTGATGCCACTCTAACCCGCCGGGTTTTGGTGGTGGATGATGAAGACGATATTCGTGAAGTGGCTCAGCTTAGCCTGGAGATTATGGCCGGATGGGAAGTCTGGAGTGCGCCTTCTGGCGAAGAAGGGATCCGCATTGCGGAAACGGCTCACCCGGATGTGATTTTGCTGGATGTGATGATGCCGGATATGGATGGCCCGACCACCTTCCGTCAATTGCGGGCCAACCCCAAAACTCGAGATATTCCGGTCGTTCTTCTAACAGCGAAAGTACGGGCGCGTTTGGTCAAGCAGCAATTTTTGCCGTTGGGGGTGCGGGGGGTCATTACCAAACCCTTTGATGCGACCAAGTTGGCAGATCAGGTGGCCGAAACAGTCGGTTGGGAGCTCATCTGTAACGACCCACCTGAGGGGATGTGAACCTGAGATTTGAAGTCTGCAGGAATAGCAGCCACAAAAAAGCAGGGTTGAATTGACCCTGCCTTAAAGATGAAGTGTGTGGGGAACCGTCACCCTGTCGCAGTCGTTGCATTAAGGTGCGATTCCGTTTGTCCAGTTGTCGTTTGCGGGCTGTTCCTCCCCGGCCACGGCGGTTTCTTCCCTGTTGGCGAGGGGATTCATGGGATTTGAGTCGCATCGGATCCCTCAGAGTCTATTGTTCTATGGGTGATCCTAATCCAAACTGGGTTGATCCTTTTTGCGGAGAACCGCTGCTTTAGGGGTTCGAATCCGCGCCTTTGGCCAACCAGTCTTTGAGGCGATGGGTTGCTCGACAGTCATCCTCGTTGTAAATCACCGAGCGCTCCAAAAAATCTCGATCCTGGGTTTCCAGCCACTGGCTATACCAGTAAATCGACTGTGCCCCACTGGCATCCGGGATCCGCCACTCAAACCCCAACCAACGGGCGATGTTTTTGAGGGAGTAACTTTCAATTGGCAACACGACGGAACGTTGTACCCATTCGTGCAAATCCACAAAGCGCTTCAACAACTGCCGCACCTGGCGGGGATCCGTATTGTATTGCTGACCAAGACGTTGGCAGGTTTGCACTTCAAACCCGTGGAAGTGATAAATGGGTGCCTCGGGATGCTGTTCAGTCAGGTGCAAAAATTGCTGCCATACGTGCCCTTCTTCTTCTGGGGTTGCAGCCAAACAACTGTGATAGCGAAACACATCGGTATCCTTCGTTTGTTCCACCACCAGTAGGCCGAGCAGATAGGCGACATTGTGACGGGGATCTGCCTCAATATCAAAGTAAATTTCGACAGCGGTTTTTGGGAAAGGCTCCTGCTGAATCCAGACGGGTTTCTGGGTGAGGGTGGCATGGGCTTGTCGTTTCAGTTGCAGGGCGACAGCGGATCCCAGCTTGGGAATGGCTTGCAGGGTTTCTAGGTGAGCATTGGCCAGCGCTTCCACCGACTCAATTCCGGCTTCTTGTAAGAGTGGATAACGGGATCCCGTCACGCCTGGCAATAGGCTGAGGGGTTGGCTGATGGCATTGAGCTGCCGACAATGCTCCCGCCAATGGCAAAGATGACAACGGCTACGAGCCATAAAAACCTGGGGGGGCTCAGGCTGGTTTAAGGTGAGTAAATACTCTCGGATCACCTGTCGTACCTGTTCCCGCCGGCGTCCCAGATGGATAGGATGCCACTTTCCCCCTTTCAAAATCAAAATTCCCCGCTTCGGAGTCATTCCCTGCAAAGTGCCGAGCAATTCCGCCTGTAAAGCCAGCAGCAGCTCGTACTCAGGCTTGGGACGTTTGCCGATACGAATTTGCACCGGCAGATAAAAGTGTCTTAGGAAGCGTTGGCCTTTGGTCGGTAGAGGTTGATCCCGAATGAGTAGGTCAAGGGGACTGCTCACCCGGATTGCCTCAAACTCCGAGGTAAAGAGGGGATCCGGGGTGGCAAGATTTGGGTCTAGATCTGTCTCTACATCTATATCTGTGGAGTCCGGGATCCCTGAGGAAGGATAGAAATCCTTGTCAGGGGCGGTTGTATCCACTGCTGCTGTTCGCTCAATAAGAAGTTCTGCTTCAAGTCGTCCACCGTAGATGTACTGCACGCCCTGGGATATGGCCGCCAGTACAGCCTCATTTCCGGGGGCAACCTGTTCTCCAGGGAATTGCTCGGCTATTTTGGCCACCAAGGTTTGACGATCTCGTCGCCACTGCTCTAGCAGCTCTTCTGGAGGCAGCTTAGCTTGAGTAGGACCAACCCGATCTAAATAGGGCAGTCGTCGACAACGGAAGAAGGCAAGCAACTCCTCGGCATCGATAGAAACTGGCTGGATTGTTGCAACCTGGAACTCCAACCCCGGACGACCTCAGCTCTGGTGTCATTCTGACACGCCCTTGTTGTTGTGGCTGGGATTTTGTAGGGAGAGTGGGTTGGGACTGGGGAAGGAAGAGATGAGGTAGGTGATGATGCGCTCAATTGTGTCGGACTGTTGACGAGCTGTCTCCGCTTGCTGCTGACACACGGTCCTGATCTCCTCCAGCCACGCGTGGTGCTCCTGAGCCACCACCACCTGTTTCTGGAAAATATCCTTCAATTGAGTCAAGTCATCCCTGACAAAGCTCACGCTGTCGGTTAAGGTCAGCACCGCACCCACAAGGCGATCGAGCCGGAAG
>JAUQVI010000175.1:0-7389 GCA_039794885.1 Thermostichus sp. DG02_5_bins_236 | reverse complement strand
TGCTGCGCTTGATCTTGGCCAATGTGCGCAATGCTGAGCAGCGCCGCGGTGATTTACAAGCGCAGGTGGGAGCCAATGCCATTGGGGTACGCCGCTTCCAAGAACTGCTGGCTCAGTTTGGCGAGGAGGAGGCCTGGCGGTTGATTGTGGCGGTGCTTGACTACAGTCGCCGGCGCATGCAGGCCCAAATTCGTGCCTTACCCGATGGGGTCTACACAGCAGCCGATCAACTGGAGGGCTACGGGGATCCCCCTGAAGCCATTTGGATTCGCGCCCAAATTGAGGTGAAGGAAGACCGCCTGCGGGTGGATTTTACAGGTACAGACGCTGCTCATGCCGGCAACTTGAATGCCCCTTTGGCGGTGACCCGGTCAGCTGTGTTGTTTGCTCTGCGCTGCTTATTGGATCCGACAGCCCCAAGCAACAGCGGGCTAGAGGATCCCATCCAGATTGAGGCTCCCTTGGGCTGCCTGGTGAATGCCCAGTTTCCCGCAGCCGTGGTGGCCGGTAATGTAGAAACTTCCCAGCGGATTGCCGATCTGATTCTGCACGCTTTGGCTCCAGTAGCCGGCTCTCTCAGTATTGCCCAAGGTCAGGGCACCATGAACAATTGCGTGCTGGGCAACCGCCACTTCACCTATTACGAAACCCTAGGGGGGGGACAGGGTGCTAGCTCCCACCGGCCTGGCCCGGATGGGATCCATGTTGGTATGAGCAATACCCTCAATACCCCCATCGAAGCTCTGGAACTGGAGTATCCCTTGCAGGTATTGCGCTACGGGCTCCGCCCAGATTCCGGCGGCCATGGCCGTCAGCGGGGCGGCTGGGGCTTAATTCGCTCTCTACGGGTTTTGCAAGATTGCACCCTGTCTCTGCTTACCGACCGACGCTACCATGCCCCGCAAGGGGAAGCCGGTGGGGGTTCTGGACAGGTGGGGATCAACCTGTTGAACGGGGATCCCTTGCCCAGCAAAATCAGCCGACCTTTACAATCTGGAGATGTGATCAGGCTGCACACCCCAGGAGGGGGTGCTTGGGGATCGGTGGAGCCAATCGCGGATACAGATGCTAACGGGCTCCCGTGCTCAGACAGCGCAGGTGAGTGAGGAACAACTGCTCACAGCGGCGCAACACCTCATCCCGGCTGGCGAAGTGTTCCAGTCTTTGCACTTCTTCACCCTTCTCAAACAAAATCAAGGTGGGCAGAGAGCGCACCTGATAGCGACGGGAGAGTAAAAAATTCTCGTCCACATTCACCCGCACCACCTTAACCGCCCCCTCCCATTCGGCAGCAAGACGCTCGGTAATCGGCTGAATGAATCGACATAACCCACACCAAGGAGCGCCGAAATCCACCAAAACCAACCCAGCACCCGTCAAAAGCTCTTGAGTAAATGTATCTAATGCGACTTGCAAGATCGCGACTCCCAAACTAAAGAAGTTCTTTGGGATCATGCTACCAGGCAACTCGGCTGGCTGCAGACATCATTTGTGTATGGAAGGCGTAAAGAATCAATACAAAGCTGAACACACCCAGATAGGCCCAGCGGAAAAATTCTCCTGGGCGGAGCTGCTGCCGCTTTTGCAGAATCGCTAGGCCAGGGATCACAGAGGTGCGGGCCTTTAACTCCCGGAAAGATTGGCCATATTTGCGCTCCAGGCGATGATCCCCGTGCCAGACCCCAAACAGGTGATAGGCAATTAATCCTACTGAGGCCACCACCATAAAACTCGATCCAATCCAAAGGGAATGGGCTATACACCAAATCACTTGGCCGACCATTTGCGGGTGGCGGGTAATGCGAGTGATCCCCGTCTCAAATAGATGAATTTCCGGTTTTTGAATGGCGGCAATTTCTAGCAAGTTAAAGGTGGCCGGATACAGAAAGAAGAAAGAGAGGGCCGACAGGAGCACAACCGTGGTGTGGATCCCAGGGACAGCCTGGAGATTCCAAAGGCGGATCCCGTCGTAGCGATGGTTAAAAAAGTAGATCAACAGCAGCAGCGCCAAACTGATGCTCACCCAAGCAAAAAACACTCGATACAACCGGGATCCTATCCGCTCCTCTCCCCAAGGCCGCAGATAGGCTAATCCACTGTGAGCACAGCCAAAACCGAGAATCAGGACCAGCATCGTCCAATGGGATCCGTAGGGGGTTAGCCCTTGTAGGAGATCGCCAGATAGGGTGAACTGCATTTGGGGTTTGCTCCTCTTCCGCCACGGCCTGTCTTATGCTTAAAGATAAGTTACATTAGGCTTCCCATGCTTAAAACCTTTTTTCTGCGTCTTGTTGGCCTGCTCTTATCTGTAACCCTTTTTCTGGGCCTGATGAATCCAGACGCTCAAGCGGCCCGCCTGACTGGCAAGTATTACGAAGACGGCATGACGATGATCCAAACCCTGCGCACCGTTCTTTCGGAAGGGGATCCCTTGATGAATCCGGAGGAAGCCCGCGCCGAGGCGATGGAGGCGATCCAAGAATTTTCTGGGCGCTACCACGGCCAACGCTACGACAAGCTGCAATCTTTTACCACTCTGCGCACCGTGTTTAACACCTTGGCTTCTCAGTACCGTATGTCCAATCGTCCGCTGAAGCCGGAGCGGATGGAACGGGTCTTGATGCAACTGGATCGCGCAGAAGTCGCGTTGCGGCGGGAGGGCTAAGCCAGCACCTGATCCCGATCACAGGCAAACTTCTCTCCCATTTTCTAGGGTGATCTCGGTCAAAGAAGCTCAGGGACTTCTCATCAGCCCTTCAGCACTCTTCAAGCTTCTGATCTGAAACTGAGAAGCAGGAGGGCTAAACAGTTTTGCTGAGCATCCCTCGGTTTGGAGAATTTGGGAGATTGTCATGCGCAAGACTCAATGGAGCGTTCTTTCGGCAGTGTTGGCTGTTGAGATCGGGGCAGCCATCCTCACCCAAGTACAAACCCCTACCGTTCAGGCCCAGACAACGGTGATGCCCTCCGGAGTCGGGGCGGGATCCGACGGGCCTTTTTTCGCGACTGATGGCCTGGCGATTCGGGGTTACGACCCAGTGGCGTACTTTATCGATGCTCAACCGGTTCAGGGTTCTGCTACGCACGAATGGGAGTGGGGTGGAGTAACCTGGAGATTTGCCAATGCCGACAATTTGGAGCGGTTTCGCAACAACCCGGAGCGATTTGCCCCCCAATACGGCGGATTTTGTGCTTGGGCGGTGGCCAATAACTATCTCTACCCAGTCGATCCCTTTGCTTGGCGGATTGTAGATAACAAACTTTACTTGAATGCCAATCAACGGGTGCAGCGCAACTGGGAACAGAACATTCCAGGATTTATCGAGAAAGCCGATCTTAACTGGCCCCAACTGAGAGCCCAGTAACCTCAATCCTCAGGGAATCCCTTCTGAACTTCAGGCGGTATGCAGCAGCACCTTGATCCCTACCCGGTAGAGGCCGCTCTCGCAGAGCTCTAGGTGACCATCCATCTGCTGGAGCAAACGCTCACTCACCCGCCAAGCGGCGCTAACATCCGGTTCAATCGGTACGTGGCATCGTCCCTCCAGGCTCCATTCTAGGCACAGTTGCCTTTCTTGCTCGGAAGAGGGATAAGCTTGCAAGGCCATTGACCCGTAGCGTAAGGTGCGAATGCCCCAGCGACACACCCCCAACAAAGCCTGCACCAAACCATAGGGATCCGCCCAGACCCTCAAGGTTTCCGAGAGGGGGAGCAGATCCGAGGCTTGAGGTTCTGTTTCATGAACACGTGGATGCAAGGCCGGCCACTCGTAGCGAATTCCCTGATCCTGTGCCTGTAGGCGGGTGAGGCTGTGTACATCCTGCAAGAGTGGGTACAGCGGAGTAGGCTCCGGCTGGAGGGGTTGAATGGGTAAATTGTGGCGAGCAAGACGGGTGTATTCCTCCAGGAGCTGAATCAGGCGATTCACTCCTTCCTTGGCACTTTGAATGTATTCCCGTTCTTCCTCCGGGGAATCACAGAGATCCGACAACACCAATTGCAGGGATCCCATTTGGCTACTGAGGGGGTTGCGTAGCTCATGGCCGATGCTGAGAAGTAGCTCCTGTTGGAAGGATCGCATCACTTCTGAGCGCTCAAAGGCAAACTGCCAATCCACTGCCTCTGTATCAGAGGTCAGGAGGGTATCTTGGGGGCTATCCGGTTTGGAGCCAGCTGAGCGCAACGATTCCCTCACACAAAGAAGGTGACTAGGGGAGCTAAGGATCCCGCTTATTGTCGAGTTTTGCTCTCGAACCAAGCTAACCCATACGGATCCTATCCTGGATGTAGAAACCAGGCCAACGGGATCCCCCTATGAATCCGGCATAACGGGCATGAAGAGGGCGCTCACCACCCGACCGATCCCCGCCAGATCAGGGTGAACTTGAATCTGCTGGTAACACCCAAGCGCTTGTAATTGCTCCGCCACCCAGGGAGCTTGTCCCTGCATCACCTCCACTGCCCAAAAGGAGTTTGGGGCAAGGTACTCAGGTGCCACCTGGAGCAGTCGCCGCAGGGCATGTAATCCATCCGGGCCGCCATCCAGGGCTTGCCGGGGTTCATGCCAACCCACCTCCGGCATCAGATTCGAGAGTTCCCCAGAGGGAATGTAGGGTGGGTTGGAAACCAGACCCCGCAGCTGACCCCGCCAAGGCTCTAAAGGGATAAACCAGGAGCCTCGCAGCAGCTGCACCCGCTCCTCTAAGCCATGGGCGGCCACATTGGTTGCTGCTACCGCCAAAGCCTCTGGGCTGGAATCAACCGCCAAGAGTTGTAAATCAGGATGTTGACGGGCCAAGGCGATGGCAATAGCTCCGCTGCCGGTGCCCAAGTCGGCGAAATAGGATCTCTTAGGCACAGGGTTAGCCTGCAGCCAAGCCGAGGCTTGCTCCACCAATAACTCAGTTTCCGGGCGCGGGATCAACACCGCCGGCGTTACCTGCAGACTCAAACCGGCCCACTCAACTTGCCCCAGCAGGTATTGCAGGGGGATGCGTTCCTCCAGCCGCCGTTGCCACAGGGCCTGTACTTCCTCTAGGGGATCCGAGTCCCTTTCTCGATCCCAGTCTCCCGGCCAACCCACAGGTTCCCGCCCCATCAGCCGCTGCAAAGGCCCCCAGCCCAACTTTTCCCGGAGTAGAATATCCACTTCTTCGGAAGGGATCCCGGCTGCTTGGGCTGTGCTTATGGCTTGCAAACGCCACTGCTCTAGCTTGGCAACCACCGACCCTGCCGGTAGGGATCCCATAGCTCAGGAACCATCAGAGTGATCAGGGATTGGCAGGACGAGCCAAGGACTGAATGTACTCGAGAGAGGAGCGAGAGGGAATAAAAGCAATCTTTTGTACATCCGCTTGGGCATCGGGAGCCAACATGCGCCCCACCACAATTGCCAAAGAGGTGACTTCAATTTGAGTTTGCTGGACAACATCGGGGTTTTGCGCCGCGGCGCGATCCAAGGCCCCCCTGAGGTCATTGCGATCAAAGAAGAAGGGCACGACTTCATAGCCATCCTGTTCGATGGTGAGCAAACCTTCTCCAGAGCGACCGTAAAAGAGAGGTACACCAATCGCTTCAGGGGGCACATTTTGGCCGGTCTGCTCCAACACTTGCTTGGCGGCCTCTACATCTGAAGAACGAGGCACCACCTCGAAGAGAAGATCCCCATTTTTGGCTCGCTCTTCTTCCGATTTTTCGTAGGCATATCCCAACGAGAGGGGTACCACCTGCGCTTGACCAGCCACCTCTGGGCTGCTGGTTTTCACTTGCTGCAAGACTTGCTGAGCTTGGGCTTGATCCAACCAAAATGAGGCCACTTGTATGGTGCGGCCTTCCCGATCCACATTCGCCACAACGGGCGTGCCGTCCTGAGATACAATCGCAAAAACCGGCACCAAATTCAGCCGCTCCGCCACCTCCTGGCGACTCATGGGGCCAGCCGGCGCTGCTTGAGCCTGAGCCAATAAGTAACTCTCTTGAGCCAGAACCGGATCCACACTTACACCGGCCCAAGCAATGCCCATCAGGATCCCAGCTATACTGCCTACCTGAGCTGCTCGGCGCAAAAAGGATCCCACAGGCGCTACTACAGGCACTACATTGCTGCACATCACTCTCATCTCAACTCCCGGCATCCTGCCTTTTTCTGTTCTGGTTGCTATGGGGTCAGATCCCTGGGCACTAGCGTTTGACGCTCTGCTCAATTTACGCTAGCGATGCGGCACACTCCCGGTGTTAGGGATCCAGGTCGGTCATGGCTGACAACAACCCCGGCACACCTATCTTGATGAGCGCTCTTGGGCCACCCTAGAAGCCAAGGTTAAAACATCTGCTTGGTCACTGTCGAGGGGTAAAGCCCCTGTTTTGGGTGGGGATCCCGCATCTCCCATACTATATACGGAGTAACCTGAAACTGATCCACACTAAATGCAGATCTCAATTGAGATCAAAGCCTGCAAGTGGGCTGCGGATCCCTTACACAAACACCATCGGCTTATGGCGGATTTTCTCAAAGGCTGCCGCGTCAAAACAGTAAAGCGTTGCCGGTCGACCTGCCCCCTGGGTACTCTTTTGGCCGGTATCCCGTAAAATACCCAATTTAAGCAAGCGAGCCCGAAAATTGGAGTAGTCGGAGAAGCTTTCCCCCAAAACGGTACCGTAGAGCTGATAAACCTCGCCTAGGGTGAAGGTGGTGGGCAAAATATCAAATGCAATCGGGCTGTACTCCAACTTGGCGCAAAGGCGGCGGCGGGCATAGCGACAGATCTCCTCATGATCAAAAGCCAAAGTCGGAATTTGGTCAGCCGGGTACCAGGCAATGCCCTCCACTCCATCTGCCAACAGATGGGCATCTTGGAAACGCACCAGGGCAAAGTAGCTGACGGACAAATAGCGAACCCCGTAACCATCGGCAGCTTCGCGGGGATCCCGTTCTGGCCCACCAAAGGTATAGAGCTGCTCTAAGTAAAGATTCTCAACACGAATTTTTTCTGCCAGGATGCGATAGGCCGCTGCTTCTAGGGATTCTGCCCGGCGCACCAGAGTACCCGGTAAAGCCCAACACCCCCGAAAAGGCTCCTCCCGCCGCCGCACCAGCAGCACCAAGAGGCGATTCTGTTCCGTATCAATGGAGAAAATGACCGCATCCACCCCAACCCGAAACTCCGCCAGGCTGTTCTGCTCCTCTGGTATGCTCCCCATGACGCGGGATCCTTGCATCATTTGGCCCCGATCTTCCACCAACAGCCTACCGAGTTTGCTGCCGGATGGGGATCTCCTGAGCCATTCATAAATCCACTTCCATTAGCCGGGAAGGGTTTGGGTGGTGCCTACAGATACCGGTTCCGGTTCAGAGGCCCGAGGCAACAGCCAATAATAGGAGGCGAGAT
>JAUQVI010000174.1:0-7394 GCA_039794885.1 Thermostichus sp. DG02_5_bins_236 | reverse complement strand
TGGGAAGGAATTTGAGGATATCGAAAATCCTCGTCTCACCCAGAAAAATGATGAGAAGGTTGGCAAGGTTGCCAAACGAAAACGGCGCCAACTCGCCCCTAAGAAGGGGGTTAGAGCATCATGTCGTCGACACGCGAAATTAAGCCATCACAGCGCTGTCCCAAATGTGGAGCCGTCCACAAGGAATGGGCGGAACTGAACAATCGATATCATGTTTGCCCTGATTGTCGATTCGAGGTTCCCAGAGACACAGGTTCAACGATGGTAATGTACAACGTTGCAACAAATCAGCAACCGGGGGTTGGAACGTCCCTCGCTAGTCTTGGATGTCTTAGCTCTATCTACTGTGGCGGAAACTGGGGTCTTAAAAACCCCATTCGCCTACGTGGTGGGGTAGTTCATACCGCAAGTATTAATTTCACGATACCTACCTGAATCGTCGCATCGAGCGCGGCTTTCACGCTGTAGCCATTGATGAACGGTTAGCAGTTTTCGATGTCACGGTTATGCAGCCCAGTCAGCACCGCGAGCCAGAGCAGGTGAAGCAATGTTGGTTTCCGGGCGGGCATGGCTGTGTTGGAGGCGGGAGGGAGGCTACCCGTGCCCTTTCTGATGGAGCGTTGCAGTGGATGATGGATCAAGTCACGGAATTGGGTCTGCAGCTACAGCCGAGTTCTGACCCTCTCCATATCGATCCGCTCGCGCCTTTTTCTCGAGAGCCCAAGGGGGTTTTCCGGCTGGCCCGGTGCCGTTGGCGGGATCCCTACCAGGATGAAGCCAAGCAACAACCTCTCACCCGCGCAGATTTACATTCCAGTACTCAAGAACGCTGGTTGCAGGATCCCATCTATCGGCCTGAGAATCTTAAGGCATTACCGGAGTTGGTCAGGGATTTGGAGCAAAGACACTCTTGAGCATTGAGCAACTTGCTGGCAAAACGCGCACCCTCAACTGCCACTGCTGGGCCGACGAGCTGCAATGGCCAAGCTGACATTGGGCACCCGTTGCAGAGCATCCATCACCTCTACCACTTTGCCGTGAGACAGTGCTAAGTCGGCATTGATCACCACTAGGCGTCGGCCTTCACCGGTTTTTTCCGCCAGGATCCGCTCCACCGCTGGGATCAAACCCGAGATATCAGCAATGGTTTCTTGGTTGACAGCGATCTCGCCCTCAGCCGTCACACTCACCGTCACATCTGGTTGAATGCGAGTTTCTGCAGTAGTCGCATCGGGCAAATTGACATCTAGGGCCTCCGAGCGGGTCAGCACCAAACTGGCGATTACAAAAAACACCAGGATGGAAAAAATAACATCGATCAGGGGCACGATATTGATCTCGGCGGATCTAAAATTCTCTTCCTGGATTCGCATAAGGCTCCTGTACCGATTGCTCAAGAGAAGAATAGGGAGGGATGGTGGAGCTGCCGGTAGAGCCGGGCTTTACGTAGGGCCGCTGGGAAGGCTTCTGGGTTTGCAGCTCCTGCCGCTGCCGATGCAGCAACTCCAATTCGCCGCCGTACTCTTGAATTTTGGAGAGTTGCCGCAGGTAGAGAGAGCGGAAGGTGTTGGAAATCAGTAGGGTAGGGATAGCAACGATCAACCCAAATGCCGTCGAGTAGAGAGCTTCAGCAATCCCTTGGCCTACCCCCTGGGTATCAGTACCCCCAATATCCCCCAGTTGGATGGAGCTGAGAATTTGGATGATACCGGTAACGGTGCCCAACAGACCCAAAAAGGGCGCAATGGTGATCACCGTATCGAAGACCGTATTAAACCGCTTCAACAGAGGCACCTCTGCAGCCAAGGCGGTTTCTAGAGCCAACTTAAAATCTTCTGGGCTAGCTTCGTTGAGGTCTAACCCCGCCAAAAAAATCCGCGCAATGGGGAGATCAGCATTTTGCTCCAGCATGTACTGGGCAGCCCGCGGGTTGCGGCGGTACTGGCTCAAAGATTGGCGCACGATCTCCTCTTGCCGATGGGTGACTTTCCACCAAAACAGGCCTCGCTCGATACAGCAGGCCACTGAGAAGACCGAGAACAGCAGCAGCGGGATCGAGAAGTACCAACCCCGGATCAGTAACTGTAAAACCGTATCCATCGACCTTCACTCACCCCCGGGAACTTCACGCTCATCTTGTCATAACATTTTCCCCAGAGGGCTGGGATCCCTTCTTGCGCGGCTAGGATTGCATGTTTGGGTAATCCTGCCGGAATTCTTCCAGTGAATTGGGCTGTTCACCTCGTCAATTGCCAATCCAGAGGGCATACTGGTTCCAACAATCGGATCCCGAGGGCGTGAATTATGAAATTCGGACGCTGGTTGGGTCTTTGCTGCGCCTGTCTGATGGCATTGCTGTTGACGGCTTGTGGCAAGGGATCCACCCCCTACGACAGCATTGTGGTCAATTTTGTCAACACGGCCACCCCGAGTCAGATCTCCGCTATTGCTAAGGAATATAACCTGCCGCTGCGCCTCAGTAGTGCCAGCCCCTTTGCCCGCAATGAAGCCATCTATCTGTTCGATGTGGATGCCAACCATCAGGGATCCACGCGGCGCTTGGTGAAGCGACTCACGGATGAGGCTTTGATTGAATATGCCCATCCCAACTACCAGTTCCAGGCTGCATTTGTGCCCAATGATCGCCTTTATCCTCAGCAATGGAACATGAAAGCCATCAACATGCCGGAAGCCTGGGATATCTCTCAGGGAGAAGGGATC
Source organism: Thermostichus sp. DG02_5_bins_236 (assembly GCA_039794885.1). GTDB lineage: Bacteria > Cyanobacteriota > Cyanobacteriia > Thermostichales > Thermostichaceae > Thermostichus. Next base: position 4,673 of record JAUQVI010000174.1, on the reverse strand, counting down.
ACGGTGGCGGTGGTGGATACCGGGGTTACCCAAGTCTCTGACTTGGCCCAGACCGAGTTTGTCAAGGGCTACGACTTTGTCGATGACGACGAGAACCCCGAAGATTTACAGGGACATGGCACCCATGTGGCGGGAACCATCGCCCAATCCACGAACAATGCCTTGGGAGTCGCCGGGATCGCCTTCAAGTCCAAGATCATGCCGGTGCGGGTCTTGGATGCCAACGGTTTTGGATCCCTGTCGGATGTGGTGGAAGGGATCCGCTACGCTGCCGACCATGGCGCCACGATCATCAACCTCAGCTTGGGTAGCCGTGCCTCTGCCCAGTTGATGCAAGAGGCGGTGACCTACGCCCACAGCAAAGGGGTGACGGTAATCGCGGCAGCAGGCAACGAAAATTCCAACCAAGTCAGTTTCCCTGCTCGCTACGAGCATGTGATTGCGGTGTCGGCGACCGGCCCGAATGGGGAAAAAGCTCCCTACTCCAACTACGGCGTGGGTGTGGATATTTCCGCTCCCGGTGGAGCCAAAACCCAGGATCACCCGGAATATGGCATCCTGCAGCAAACCATCAACCGCCGTAATCCCAACGAAGCTTTATTTGCCTACTTCCAGGGCACCAGCATGGCCACTCCCCATGTGGTCGGTGTTGCTGCCTTGATCCAAGCTCAGGGGGTGAAAGACCCGGACAAGGTGGAAGAAGTGCTGAAGATGTCCGCCACGCCGGTACAGGACGACAAGCAGAACTTCTACGGTGCCGGTCGTTTGGATGCAGCCAAGGCTTTGGTGCGGGCCACCGGGCAGCAGGAGGAAAACCCCTTGGTGCTTTGGTTCAAGGACTTCCTGCAATACCTCAACAACAACGGCTACCTCAACCCCCGCTTCTGGTTTGATGGCGGCCCGATTGCCCTGGTGCCGAAGCTGCTGATGGTGGTGGGTGGCTACATTATCATGGTGCTGATCCGCTGGTGGTTGGCCCCGAAGCGTCTGATCCAATCGGTGCCGTTGGTGGCCGGGATCCTCTTGGGCAGTGCTGGCTTGTTCCCGTTGCAGGGGTTGGCGATTGTCGGTGGCCCTCGCTGGCCCTTCCAAGTGGCGGGTAGCTCCCTACCGGAATTGGGTTCTGCCTTTGCCCAGAGCAATGCTTTGAATCCGCTGTTTGCCAGCGTGTTGATCCCTGGTTTGTTGATGCTGCTGTTGCTGGGACATCGACGTTGGCGTTGGGCCGTGATTGGCCTATGTGTGGGCATGGCCTCGCATCTACTCTTGTCCGGATCCCTGTTCTATGAGGGAGTGGTATGGTTTGGATCCTCTGCTTGGTTGGGTCGCTCCTTCTTGCTCCTCAATGGGGTGCTTTGCCTGGGCTTGGCCTACCTGGGAGCACAAGCTTCCATGGAACAGCCCTCCACAGGGCTAGCGCTGAGGAAGTGATGCAGGAGTACACCGGCAAAATCGAGTTCCTGGATATTGAGTCGGGGGTGTGGGTGCTGACGGTGCCTTCCGGCGAGCACTACGCCCTCTTTCGTGCCCCCAAAGATCTCCTGCAGGAGGGATTGGAGGTGACAGTTCAGGGACAGGTGAAAGAAGACATGCTGACGGTAGCCCAAGTGGGGCCGGTGTTGGAAGTGAAGAGCTTCAAACTGCAGCCCTAGTGCCCGTCGGCTCACTCTATCGGTTGAATGAGTCTTAATTGGGGATCCCTTCTGAGAGGGGATCCTGCTTTTTGAGCCGAGCATTTGACTGGGTGGTTCCCAAAAGACATCCCGCTGTTCAGAGGAAAATAGATCTTCAAAGAAGGTTGCTTGCTCTTGAGGAGGAGGATCCCCTTCCGTTCCTAAGAGAACAGAGCTTCCAACTTATCCAAAGCCTTTTTGACTTTGGCCTGGGCGGCTTCCACCTGGGGTTGGTCGTAGCCTTTGGCAGCAAAATCCAACTTTTCCAGGCTTTGGCCCAATTCTCGAGTCAGGCGAATCACCTGTTGCTTTTGTTCTTGCGGCAAGGTGACTGCCAGCCCTGTCAAGTTTTTGCGAGTCAGCCCCATCGGCCCACGAATGTAGGAGCGGATCTCCAGCCAGTCTTCCGAGTCCACCAGGCTTTGCAATTGGCTGACTTGCTGTTCCAGTTCTTGGACTTGAGGGGGCAAACTGGCCGCCTGCACAGGGGATCCCAGCCATAGCCCCAAAGCCACGAGCACCACCAACAAAAGACCGCGCCAACGGCTCGTCATCACACACCTCCAACATGCTTGATTTTTCTTAGCAATAGTTTACCTGTCGGCAGACCCTTGATGGGTGGAGCAGTAGGGGTGGGGGAACAAAAGATTCAGATCTGGTATTGGCGTAGATCAACTCGAATGGTCTCTTGACTTGTACTGGATGGCTCAGCAAATGGGCTAGGCTGGAAATGTAAAAGAATGTAACTGGCGCTCTCATGCAACGCATCATCCTCATGACTGGCAAGGGTGGAGTCGGCAAAACCTCGATGGCGGCGGCGACGGGCTGGCGTTGTGCCGAGATCGGCCTGAAAACCCTGGTACTGAGCACCGATCCGGCCCACTCCTTGGCCGATAGCTTTGATCAGCCCTTGGGTCATGATCCTATCGAGGTGAAACCCAACCTGTGGGGCGCAGAGCTCGATGCCTTGAACGAGCTGGAGCTGAACTGGGGATCCGTCAAGACCTACATTACCCAGGTGTTGCAAGCGCGCGGCCTGGATGGGGTGCAGGCGCAGGAGTTGGCGATTTTGCCAGGGATGGATGAGATTTTCTCGCTGGTGCGGGTGAACCGCCACTACGACGAGGATGACTTTGATGTGCTAATCATCGACTCGGCTCCTACGGGGACTGCCCTACGCTTGCTGAGTCTGCCGGATGTTTCCGGGTGGTACATGCGCAAGTTCTACAAACCCCTACAGGGCTTAGCCCAAATCCTGCGTCCGATTGCTGAGCCGATTGTTAAAGGGCTCACTGGGATCCCCTTGCCCAACAATCAGGTGCTGGATGCCCCCTACGAGTTTTACGAGAAAATTGAGCGTCTCGAGCGCATCCTCACTGACAACCGCATCACGTCGGTACGGCTGGTTACCAACCCGGAAAAAATGGTGATTAAGGAATCCTTGCGGGCCCATGCCTACTTGAGCCTGTACGGAGTAGCCACCGACCTGGTGGTGGCCAACCGCATTTTGCCAGATACGGTGGTGGATCCCTACTTTGCCACCTGGAAGGCTTCTCAACAAAAATATCGCCAGGAGATTCACGAAAACTTTGCCCCCCTACCCGTATTTGAGATCCCGTTGTATTCCGAAGAGCTGGTGGGCTGGGAGGCCTTGGCCCGCCTAAAAAGAGACCTCTGGGGGGATCGCAACCCGGCGGAAGTGCTCTACGCTGAGCAAACCATGAACGTGGTTACCGACAATGGTCAATATCGGCTGGATCTCTACCTACCTGGGATCCCGAAAGAGCAGGTGGAACTGAGCAAAACGGGGGATGAGCTGAATATCCGCATTGGCAATCACCGGCGCAACCTTGTGCTTCCCCAAACCCTGGCGGCCATGAACCCAGCCCGCGCCAAAATGGAAGAAGACTACCTGCGCATTCACTTTGCCGCTTGAGGGTCTCTCCTCTTACATGTCTTCAGGATCCAAGTAGGATTATTTTGGACAGGACTCTGTGCCAAGCCCACCGTGCTCCTGAGAGTATCCTGGGAGAAGCCAAAAGGACATGACTGCGGGAATTTTCGCAAGAAGCACCTGAATTGGCAGCTTTTAGGACGGAACAGAATGCTTGACCAAGCTGATGCATCGAAAACATCAACCCTTGCCCCTATCCATGTCATTGGCGGAGGGCTGGCAGGAACGGAAGCGGCTTGGCAAATCGCTGAGGCGGGATTGGAGGTGATCCTCTGGGAGATGCGCCCTGTGCGTCAAAGTCCGGCCCACCACAGTGACTTTTTGGCGGAACTGGTGTGTAGCAACTCCTTTGGCGCCTTGGCCAGCGATCGAGCCGCCGGGTTACTCAAGGAGGAACTGCGACAACTGGGATCCCTGGTGATCGGGATGGCGGATCGACATGCCGTACCTGCCGGAGGGGCGCTAGCAGTAGATCGGGCGGTGTTCAGCCAAGCCCTCACCGAAGCGATTCAAACCCATCCCCGCATTACCTTACGGAGGGAAGAAGTCACCCATATACCTGAGGGAATTACCGTCCTCTGCACTGGGCCTTTGACCAGCGATGCCTTGGCAGAAGTGCTCCAAACCTTCACGGGGTTAAGCTACCTGAGCTTTTTTGACGCCTCTAGCCCAATTGTAACGGGGGAGTCTTTGAATCGAGAGGTGGTGTTTTCGGCCTCCCGCTACGACCGAGGGGAAGCCGCCTATTTGAATTGCCCCATGACCGAAACAGAATACGAGCGGTTTTGGCAAGCTTTGGTACAAGCGGAGCAAGCTCCCCTGAAAGCCTTTGAGCAGGAGGAACGCTCTTTTTTTGAAGGTTGCTTACCGATTGAGGAAATGGCCCGCCGGGGTAAAGATACCCTCTGTTTTGGGCCGCTCAAACCGGTGGGATTGGTGGATCCCCGCACCGGCTCCCGCCCCCATGCAGTGGTGCAGCTGCGGCAAGAGGACAGAGCGGGGCAGTTGTGGAACTTGGTGGGCTTTCAAACCAACCTCAAATGGGG
>JAUQVI010000173.1:0-7427 GCA_039794885.1 Thermostichus sp. DG02_5_bins_236 | reverse complement strand
CTTCTGCTTTGGGAGGGACTGTAAGACCAAAGGGAGGAAGGCGCAAGTCTACCCTCTCGGAGGCAAGTCCCGATGAACAAAGAAGCCCGCGCTCTATTGCGTAGCAATGAGCGTCGGGTACTTCACAGCCTTTCTTGATGACACTACCCAAATTGATCCGTTAAGGTAACCGATTGCATGGATATGTCAACTTTGACCCGCTTGCTGCTGCGAGGATTCTTGAGCGGGATCCTGTGCTTCCTTTTTTGGCTAGCCGGGATCCAACCAGGATGGACTCATGCCAGTTTGCTGTCTACCTTCCCCGCAGATGGGGCGGTATTGGCGGATCCGCCTGCTCAAATTGAGTTGCGCTTTAATGAGCCGGTGCAGATCACTCAGCTACAGGTGCTGAGCAGTACAGGGCAAGCTGTGGAGTTGGGGGAGTTAGCCGGTTCAGCCGATGCCCCTCAAGCCCCTTTACCTACAGGGCTCCCGACGGGAAGTTACATCGTCAGTTGGCGGGCTATTTCTGCTGATTCCCATCCTGTTAGCGGTTCTTTTGTGTTTCAGGTGGGCGAAGCTGATCCGCAAGCGCTGCAGGCGTTGTTGGCAGCTCACGGCCAGACGGATCCCTTGCGGTGGCCGTTGTTGCTGGTGCGTTGGGGGATCTATGTGGGTAGCTTGTTTGGCGTGGGAGTGCTGGGGGGGTGGCGGTTTTTGCGAGGACGGTTGAATGCTGAAGCCGGATCCTGGGCTTTTGCGGCAGCTTGGATCACGCTGAGCTTAACAGTGGTGGCCTTTTGTTTGCATCTGGCCCAGCTCTATCCTCGCTTCACGGGAAGAGATTTTGTGGCGGTGCTGGGATCCCCGTATGGCTGGGGCATTCAATTGCGGCTGCTGGGCCTTGGCCTCCTGATTTGGGCCTGTGAAGGGGGTGGGGCTTGGGCGAGTGGGATGGGATCCCTGTTGGTGATCGGCTCCTTTTTGCCGATTGGCCATGCCCTGACTAGCGAATACCCCCTTGGGACGATGGCTTTGTTGGGGCTACACCTAACTGGCTCTGCCTTTTGGCTGGGGGGCTTGTGGGGCTTGGATCGTCTTCTGGAGCGGGAGCCTACCTCTGATTCCGCCAGTGTCGTGCAGCGGTTTTCGGATGTGGCCACTTGGGCGGTGCCGGGGTTGATCTTGGCAGGAGTGGGAATGGGTGGGATCCATCGTGGCTGGATAATGGCGGATCCCTATGGGCAGTATCTTTGGGCCAAGTTGATCCTGGTGTTGATGATCGTGGCGCTGGGAGCTCACAACAAATTTCGCTTAGTACCGGCTTTGCGAGAAGGTAGCTTGGCGGTCAGACAATCGTTGCAGAGCATTGTCCGTTTGGAGTGGATGGGTTTGCTAGCGGTGTTGGCACTGAGCAGTCTTTTGGTGGCTCAAGCTCCCCCCAGTCACGGCTTGGCTCATGAAGAGGGATCCCTAGCCCATCTGGTTTGCCGAGAACAGTTGGAGGATCCTCCCATTCACTTGAGCCTTTCTCCCTGTCGCCCCGGCCCCAATCAAGTGCTAGTAGAGGTAGAAGGGATCCCGAGCCAAGCGTTGACTCTGGGGTTTTCTCTGCCGGAAAGAGGGATCCCACCGTTTCGGCGTTCTCTTTTGCCGGATCAGTCGGGGCACTGGTTACTGCCAGAGGTACAACTGGCTTTGCCAGGGGAGTGGCAGATCGATCTGGCTTTGTTGGTCAGCGATTTTGAAGAGCGCCGAGCCCAGTTCAGGGTTGTGATCTCTCCCTAAAAGGTGTAGTGACTATTCCACCTCAACTTCATGAGCGCTGAAAACTAAGAAAGCCCCTAGCTAGGGGCCAAGACATCAGTAACGGATAGGAATAAGTTACATCATGCCCATACCGCCCATGCCACCCATACCTCCTGGGCCACCCGCCGGTGCAGCAGACTTGGGTTCGGGTTTTTCTACCACAATCGCTTCAGTTGTCAGGTACATTCCCGCGATGGAAGCAGCATTTTGTAGGGCAGAACGAGCCACTTTTGCTGGATCGACAATCCCTTGGGCGATGAGATCGACATAGTTTCCCGTCAGGGCATCGAAACCAAAAGGCATCTCTTTTTCCAACACCTTTTCTACCACCACGGATCCCTCAAGGCCAGAGTTGTGGGCAATTTGGAACAGTGGCGCCTGCAACGCCCGAGACACAATATCTGCGCCGATCTGCTCCTCCGGCTTCAGTTTTGCCTTGAAGGTAGGGATCCCTTTAGAAAGATGGAGCAAAGTTGCTCCCCCTCCAGGGACGATCCCTTCTTCTACAGCAGCTTTGGTGGCATTCAAAGCATCTTCGATACGCAGCTTGCGATCCTTAAGTTCTGTTTCGGTTGCAGCTCCCACTTTGATCACGGCCACACCCCCAGACAACTTGGCGATGCGCTCTTGCAGTTTTTCGCGGTCGTACTCAGAATCGGTGGTCTCTAGTTGCTTGCGAATTTGCCCGACTCGCTTCTCCACCATGGCTTTGGTTCCCCCATCGGTAACAATGGTGGTTTTGTCTTTGGTCACGGTGATTTTGCGAGCCACACCCATCATATCGGGGGTGACACTGTCCAGCTTGATGCCGATGTCTTCGGAGATCATCTGACCGCCTGTGAGGATGGCAATATCCTCCAACATCGCCTTGCGCCGATCCCCAAAAGCGGGAGCTTTCACAGCCACAACATTCAACACGCCTCGCAAGCGGTTAACCACCAGAGTGGCCAAGGCTTCTCCTTCCACATCCTCCGCCAGTACCAACAGAGGGCGACCTTCACGGGCCACGCGCTCCAGAATGGGCACCAAGTCTTGCAGGTTGGAAATTTTGTTGCTGGTGATCAGCAGGTAGGCATTCTCATATTCCGTCACCATCCGCTCTGGATCGGTGACGAAGTAGGGGGAAATGTAGCCTCGGTCGAACTGCATCCCTTCCACCAAATCCAGTTCGGTCTCCAAAGATTTGGATTCCTCAACAGTGATCACCCCATCTCGCCCCACCGCATCCATCGCTTTGGCGATCATCTCGCCCACTTCACTGTCATTGCCAGCAGAAATGGTTGCCACTTCCGCGATGGTTTTACGACCCTCTACAGGCTTGGCGTGAGCAGCAATTTGCTCCACCAAGTAAGCAGTGGTTTTTTCAATGCCTCGTCGCAAGCTGATCGGGTTGACCCCAGCCGAAATGTTTTTCAGACCTTCACGTACCATCTCCTGAGCCAGGATGGTGGCTGTGGTGGTGCCATCTCCGGCAACATCATTGGTTTTGGAGGCCACTTCCCGCATCAGCTGAGCGCCTGTGTTTTCTAAGGGATCCGCTAGCTCAATCTCTTTGGCAATCGTGACACCGTCGTTGATGATTTGGGGAGCACCAAACTTTTTCTCCAACACCACATTGCGCCCCTTTGGGCCAACAGTGACTTTAACTGCATTCGCCAATTGATTGATGCCCTGCTCCAATGCCTTGCGGGCTTCTTCCTTAAACAGAATCAGTTTTGCCATAGAATCCGCGATCCTCGTAAGTTGGACTGGGCTATTTCATGCTGAGTGCCGACAGCCACGCAGGGATCCCTGGAGAATCCATCAATCTAGCCCAATACAGAATTAGCACTCTAAACTCCCGAGTGCCAATTTAGCCCAAAGGCGGGAGTGTGAGCAAGATGCTCCGGTTGGAAGCTAGGAGTTCCCCCCAATCAAGACATCCGGAAACTGAGCCTGGGCATCGTTAACGGAACGGTTGCGTCCGCCATTTTGCCAGTAGTTGATCACTTCCGTGGCTTGGTTGAGCAATTCGATGCGATCCACCTCGTTGATCCAAGTCTTGCCTTCCAGCTCTGTTTTGAGTTGTTCCCAAGCATCATCACGAGGCCAGAAGAAGTAGTGGGTGAGGGGGCTGCGGTTTTTGGCCACCACCTGATCCACGGCAATAGCCAAGTCATTTTCCAGCCACAGGGCTTTCAGGGCAAACTTCGGCAAAGCTCTCTTCTCCTTCGCGTATCTTCTAAATTATCCAGATTATCCAGTACAAGCGTTGCCCGATCTGAACCTAACCGGGCAGCCTCCTATTCTGGCACAAGTTTTTCCCTGCTGAGCTTAGAAAGGTGCTCTGAAGGGGGGGGTAACGTTGGAAAAGCTGTCATAAAGCCCCGCGGCCACACCGTCGCGTAGTCACGTAAGCGTTGCGGTAGCTAACGATCCCTGCAGCAGGCTGCACCACCCCAATGCGGCTTTTCTAGGATGATGCTTGTGTCTTGAGATCGTAGACCCGTGCTCTTGGGAAGGATATAGCTCCGCTAGGTGCGTAGCAACATCCGATGCCAGGTGAAGAGCGGAGCACAATGACCGTTGGTGTTCGTGGAACGTTCTGAAGGAAAGCCTAGCGGAGACATGCGCGCTAGCGTGCCCTTGGTGCAAAGGCTGTACCCAAATCTGGGACAACAAAGTGGTTTAATGAAAATTTAGCGATCTTTGCAGGCCCTTATGGCAGAAACCCTCCTGTTTAATGCTTTGCGTGCCGCCCTAGACGAAGAAATGGCACGGGATTCCAGTGTGTTTGTTTTGGGAGAAGATGTTGGCCATTATGGCGGATCCTACAAGGTCACCAAAGACCTCTATGAGAAATACGGGGATTTGCGCCTGCTAGATACCCCGATTTGTGAGAACAGCTTTACCGGCATGGCCATTGGGGCAGCCATGACTGGATTGCGCCCGGTGATTGAGGGCATGAATATGGGCTTTTTGCTTCTGGCCTTCAATCAAATTGCCAATAATGCAGGCATGTTGCGCTACACTTCCGGCGGTAATTTTAAGATTCCGGTGGTGATCCGTGGCCCGGGGGGAGTAGGTCGGCAACTGGGGGCTGAGCACTCACAGCGCTTGGAAGCTTATTTTCAAGCTGTGCCAGGTTTGAAGATCGTGACTTGTTCCACTCCCTACAATGCCAAGGGCCTACTCAAGTCCGCTATTCGGGACGAGAACCCGGTGTTGTTTTTTGAGCATGTGCTCCTCTACAACCTTAAAGAAGATCTGCCGGAAGAAGAGTATCTCTTGCCACTGGATAAAGCAGAAGTGGTCAGAGCGGGATCCGATGTCACCATCCTCACCTACTCCCGTATGCGCTATCACGTCATGAAGGCGGTGGACAGCCTGGTGCAGGCCGAGATTGAGCCAGAAGTGATTGACTTAATTTCTCTCAAACCCTTGGATATGGAAACCATTGCCGCTTCGGTTCGCAAAACCCACCGTGTGATCATTGTCGAAGAAGACATGAAATCCGGTGGCATTGGGGCTGAACTGACGGCTCGCATCACCGAAGAGCTGTTTGACGAATTGGATGCGCCGGTGGTGCGTTTAGCCTCCCAGGATATTCCTACCCCTTACAATGGCGCAATGGAGGCGGCCACCATTGTGCAACCGGCAGATATTGTTGCTGCTGTTGAGCAACTGCTCTAGTCTGTCCTTTCCCTCTGCCGGCCCAAACCTCTGAAGGAACCTTGCTAAGATTTGCATGGCAGAGATCCCAGGGTCATGCAAGGCATATTGCTCATTGTCTACATGTTGTTTGTCAGTGGCCTGATCGCTGTCGTAGGGGATCGGGTCGGGTATCGGATCGGCAAGAAGCGCCTCACCTGGTTTAACTTGCGCCCACGCCACACAGCCGTTTTGGTAGCAGTGATAACAGGAGTCAGTATTTCGGCCCTCACCCTAGGCACCCTGTTGCTGCTGAACCGCTCCCTCTCAGAAGCCCTCTTCAGCTACACCAATCAAATTGCCCAAGCCGAGCAGGAGCTACGTGCCCTCAACCGCGAAAAAGCCCTGCTAGAAGCAGAAAATGCCGCCCTCAATGCCGAGCGCGACAGACTCAAGGTGGATCTCGACCAATTTCGCAACCAACAATCTGCCGCCCAAACCCGGCTGAGCGAGGTGCGTGATCAACTGAATGTGGCTTTGCGAGAACGTCAAGAGGTGGAAGCCAAGTTGGTAGTCGTGAATGAGCAACTGGCCAAGGTGCAGCCCAGCTTGGATCAGGCCAATGCCGAGTTGAACGAAGTAAAGGCAGAAGTGGAGTCGGCCCGGCAACTGATTGCCACCTTGGAGGAGCAGAAACAAGCTCTGCAACTGGATCGGGATCAACTGGAGCGCTCTCTGGATGTGGTGCAGGTGGCTCTGAGCAACTTGGAGGAACAGAAAACCCAGCTGGAACGGGAGATTGAGCAGTTTAACCAGTTGGCAGTGAGCTTACGGCGGGGGGAATTGGCCATTTTGGCGGGGGAAGTCTTGGCAACGGGGGTGGTGAATGCCCCAGCAGGAACTGAGCCTAACTCCATCCAACAGCAATTTGAGCAAATTCTGGCCCAAGCGGAACAACAAGCCCTAGCACTGGGATCCCGGCCAGCACCGCCCATGGAAAATGCCGTCATGCTACGGCGGGAGGATGCCGACCAAGCTCTTGATAAATTAAAGGAGCCCGGTAGCTGGGCGGTGCGAGTTCTCTCTCTCACCAATCGCCTTAAGGGGGAGCCGGTGCCTGTACTTGTGCAAATCTATCCCAACCAGCGGATCTTCCCCAAGGGATCCGTATTGGCCAGTGGAATCATTCAGCCGGGTTTGGATGAAAGCCAAATTCAGCAGCAACTGCTAGAGTTACTCAACCAAGCCAACCAACGCTCCCAGGAGGAGGGCCTGCTGTCCAATCCCATCACCGGCACAGTGGGGGAGTTTTCCCAAGTCAAGTTTCTGGAAGTGGTCCAACAACTGCGCCAAAGCACCACCCCTTTGGATGTGAGGTTGGTAGCAGAAGCAGATATCTACATAGCTGGGCCTTTGCGGGTGAGCTTCTTGATGGTGGAGACGGCTGCCCAACAGACTGACTCAATGCCTCAACGGGCAGAGCTGCCTTAGGCCATGGCCAACTCCGATTCCTCTAATAACCCGTCAGTTTTATCCCCATCACCGGTGGTGATTGGCTTTGATCCGGGGCGAGACAAATGTGGGGTAGCGGTTGTGGAACTGGGATCCGAACCGAGGATCCTCCACCGCGAGGTTATCGCCTCCGCGGCAGCCCTGCCCCAACTCCACACCCTCTGGCAACAGTTTCGGGCAGAGCGGTTAATCCTCGGTAACCAAACCACAGCCCAAGCCTGGAAACGGCAGCTGGAATCCATCCTCCCCCCGCACCGGATTCTCCTGGTGGATGAACGGTACAGCTCTCAAGAGGCCCGTCAGCGCTACTGGGATTTTTATCCACCTCAAGGGTGGGAGCGCCTCCTACCCAAGGGGCTGCGGGTGCCGGCCAAGGCTTACGATGATCTGGTGGCTTTGATTCTGGTGGAGCGGTACTGTCGTGGAGTATCTGAGGCGACGTGAACTCCTGCACGGGATCCTGCTGGGGCTAGCGCTAGCGGGGTGTGGTGGCCTGG
>JAUQVI010000172.1:0-7494 GCA_039794885.1 Thermostichus sp. DG02_5_bins_236 | reverse complement strand
CTGCTGTAGTGCCTTTGCCACTGATGACCTTGGCCCAGACAGCGGTGGCCGGCGTTCCACCGGAAACCTTGACCCTAAGCAGCTTCTGGGGTCTAGAGCGCATTGGCACCTACTTTTGGCCGATGACCTTGTTTTTCCTGAAGGTGGGCAGTGCCATTTTCGGGGGGGGCCTAGTGATTATCCCCTTCATTGCCGAGGAGGTGGTGGAGAAGCTGGGCTGGCTGACGGCGGCAGAGTTTTTGGATGGGGTGGCCATTGGGCAATTTACCCCCGGCCCGGTGGTGCTGACGGCAGCCTTCATCGGCTACAAGGTGGCGGGGGTACTGGGGGCACTAACGGCAACGGTGGCAATTTTTGCCCCTTCTTTTGCCTTTATTCTGCTGGCAGCTCCGGTTTTGTTACGGATACGGCGCCAGGCTTGGGTACAGGGATCCCTGCAGGCGATCATGCCAACCGCACTGGGGGCAATTGCAGCGGCAACGATCCCATTGGCTCAAAATGCGTTAAGCCAAGAGACACCGGTAGCTACTGGGATAGCCCTGCTAATTGGGGGGGCGGCACTGGTGGGGTTGATGTACTTTAAGCTGCCCACCTGGCTGTTGGTGTTGGCGGGAGGGGGGGTGGGGTTACTCGTAGGAGGGCCGGTGCTCTAGGGAGTATGGGTCAGAACAGGAAGGTTCAAAAAGCGGTTCACCTCGATGCAATACTCCATGCTTAGCGGTAGGGGCAAGCATTCCAACAGCTTGGTTAGAACAGGGCTAATCAGCGGTTCCCGCCGGGCCATCTCGCTGGTAAGAGCAGCCTTCGGCATATTGCAATAGACCGCCGCAACCCCCATCGCCAAGGGCTCCGGCCAAGCACAGAGCAAACCCTACAGACAGCACCGTCAAATAGCACCGTTCTATGCAAATTCAGCCAAAATATCCGCCGGATCAAAGCGCAACTGAGAAAACTGAGAAAACGCATAGGAACCTTCTGGACCCAAAATGGGCGCAGTCTGGGATCCCTCCTCGTTCATCCTGCCCTTACCTTTTCGCGTTAGCGGTGCGGAGCACTTTCTTGAGCCGAGTCCCAAGCAACTACCTTCGCGCTTTCCAGGTTCCTCCGTAGCGATAGAAAGGATTGTTCCGACTCAAGGGATCCCAGCAGGCAGGGCAGACCAACCACCAGCGCCCCGTGGCTTCAAACTGGATGCGGTAACGGAGGCGCACCCCTTGGCCGCAGTAGTGGCAGGGCTTGGGTTGAGAGCGAGCACTCAACTTTTCCTCAGGGAGCGGTTAGATATCGGTTTCGCTTAGCTCAGCACTCATATAGTCAAAGGGCTCAGCCACAAAGCTGTAGTCCTCATCAGATCCGAGCAGCTCCAGGGTACGGATCTTCATGTTTTGAATACCGATTACCGTCGGGGCAATCGGTACCCCCAGCGAGTTGTAGGTCTCCCGCAACCCCGCCAGCACCCGTTCATCCAAAATGCTGGTATCGGCAGCTACCAGTGCATAAGAAGCGTAGCGCAGATAGTAATCCATATCCCGCAAACAGGTGGCGTAGCGGCGGGTGGTGTAGGCATTGCCACCCGGGCGAATCAGATCCGGCACCTGAGCAAACATGGCAGCGGCAGCCGTCTTGACGATATCCACCGAGTTGAGATTGATCACGTTCACTGCCTTGATGCGCCGTAGCCCCGAGTCATAAAAAGACTTGAGGGCATCCATCGCATCCCGATCCAGGTAGCGGCCCGTCAAGTCGTAGGTTTTGATCAGTGTGGTCACAGCATCACGCATATCCCAAACTCCGTTCCTGTAGCGTCTTTTATTGAATCGGCTGAGATGAAAAAATGAGAAGAGATTTTGCTAAGCGGGATCCGAATGCAAACCTCAGAAAGTGAGCGGCACCCCAGAAACAGCAAGGCCCTAGGCTCCCGTTTCGCCCCCAGAAGTTTAACATGCAGGGGTTTCTTGCTGACTTCCCCCTGAGGGAATGGCAAATGTTGTTACGAAAATGTAACGGCTCTGCAACAATTCAGGGATCCGGTAGCAACACCCGCAGGGGTTTCAGCAGGTTTTCTTGGCGCTGCCCCAAACCCAGGAACTGGCCGTCCTGATTCACGACCCGCAAGCTCCTGGAGTTGGGGTAGGGCGGCTCTAGGGGGATGCTCTGACCTTGCTGCCAGCGTTTTCCTGCCTCTGCCGATAAACACACCGACTCCCAATGGGCAAACCCTGCGGCAATCGGCAGAAGGGCTGCCGCCGGAGCGGTGGATCCCTGCCACAGGTCAAGTGGCACACTCTGTTCAAGGGCAAAAGGGCCACTTTGCAGCCGCCGTAGCCGACTCATCAGGCCACCACAGCCCAGCTTCTCTCCCAGATCCCGGGCAAGAGCGCGGATATAGGTACCCGGCCCGCAGGCAATCTCCACATCCAGCTCCGGAAACTCACCCGCCCGCCAATCCAGCAGGCGCAGTTGATGAATCACAATGGGACGGGGTTCTAGCTGCAGCTGAGAGGCTTCCACTCCGGCACGTGCCAGCTCGTAGAGCTTCTTACCCTGCCGCTTGACAGCACTGTAGAGAGGGGGCACCTGCATCCCTGGGCCGACAAACTCCTGTAAACAGCGCTCCACCTGCTCCCGATCCAGATCAGCCCAAGGGGATCCCACTTGGATCTGCCCCTCAGCATCATCGGTGTCGCTGCGCTGCCCCAGGCGAAAGGTAGCCCGATAGACTTTCTCCCCGGCCAAGAAGGATAAAAACCGCGTTGCCCGCCCCACCGCAATCGGTAAAACCCCGGTTGCCGCCGGATCAAGGGTGCCCCCATGCCCCACCTGACGGGTGCGCAACACCCGCCGTACCACCGCCACACAGTCGTGGGAGGTGAAGCCTGCCGGTTTATCCAGATTGAGAAAGCCCTCCAGGGATCCCATAGTCATTCTGTGATCATTAAGATTTGTAAGCAAACCGGCTTAGCGCTTAACATGGGGTTAACTTCTGTCCCAAAGCCTTAAGCACTCATGCCCCAATCTGCCCTGTTTTCTCAGCCTATCTGGCAACGCCTACTGATGATCGCCCCCTTCTTTCTGTGGGGATCGGCGATGGTGGTGATGCGCGATGCCTTGGCGGAAACCACACCGCTCTTCATCGCCATTCTGCGGCTATTGCCGGCCGGGATCCTGGTGCTAGCCTTCCGACTTTGGCAAGGGCGTGGCTCTGTGGCTCAATCTCACCCCAAACCCTGGCATCCTCAAGGGCTACGGGGCTGGCTGTGGGTACTGGCTTTTGCGCTGGTGGATGGCACCTGTTTTCAGGGGTTTTTGGCTCAAGGCTTAACCGAAACCGGCGCTGGCTTGGGCTCCGTTCTGATCGACTCGCAACCGCTGGCCGTAGCACTGATGGCCACTTGGTTCTATCGGGAACGGATGGGATCCCTCGGTTGGGTCAGTCTCGGCATTGGGGTATTGGGCATTGGCATCATCGGCCTATCGGGTGGGGGATCCCTGCAACTGAACTCCGGCGTGCTTTGGATGTTGATGGCCTCTTTGTCGATGGCGATTGGCACTGTGATGATGCCGAAGGTAGCGGAAGTAGCCGATCCGGTCTTGGCGACAGGTTGGCACATGGTGTTGGGCAGCCTGCCTTTGATTCTCCTCTCGGGACTAACGGAAACTCAGCAGTGGCAGGGCTTAAGCGGATCCCATTGGGTTGGGTTGCTCTATGCCTCGGTCTTTGGTAGTGCGCTGGCCTATGCCCTCTTTTTCTACTTCGCTTCCCAAGAGAATCTGACCGAATTCAGCTCCCTCACCTTTTTGACCCCTGTCTTTGCCCTGTTGTTTGGCAGCACCTTTTTAGGGGAATCCCTGACACGGCTGCAATGGGTGGGGGTGGGTATTACCCTCATCTGTGTCTACCTAATTAACCACCGCCAAGAATGGCAAGCACGGCTGCGCCCAGGATGGAAAGGGATCCTCTCAGAATTGGGCTTGGGTTGGGTGCTGAGCACCGTCGAAATTCGCGATGGAAACTCGGATTGCTAAACCCTCAGGCGGGCAGAAACCCCATCGCATTCCGAGCTGTTTGCAGCGTTTGGTTAGCAACGGCACGAGCTTTGGCAGCATTTTCCCGCATCAGAAAGAGCAAATGGTCGGGATTATTCCAAAGTTCCTGATAGTGCTTCTGGAGCGGTTCTAGGGCGGCGATGATACTGTCCGTCAGCAGCGGTTTGAATTGTCCCCAACCCATATCGGCACATTCCGCCGCCACCACCTCTTTGCTTTTGCCGGAGGTGAGCAGGTAAATGGTGAGCAGATTGTTGGCTTCCGGGCGGGCCGGATCGTCGAAGATGATGCCGCGAATCGGGTCGGTTTTGCACTTTTGAATCTTCTTGCGAACCGTATCGGCATCGTCGAGGAGATGGATGCGGCTCAAATCTGAGGGATCCGATTTGGACATCTTGCGGGTACCATCCGTTAGGCTCATCACCCGGGCGCCATCTTCCCGAATCAGGGCCTCCGGGATGCGAAACACCTCCCCGAAGCGGTCGTTAAAGCGACGGGCGATATCTCGGCACAACTCAATATGCTGCCGCTGATCTTCCCCTACCGGCACAAACTTGGGCTGATAGAGCAAAATGTCTGCTGCCTGCAAAATCGGGTAGCTAAAGAGACCCACACTGGTCTCTTCCCCCTGTTTCTCTTTTTTCTCCTTGTACTGGATCATGCGCTCGGCCCAGTTCATCGGGGTAATCGTATTGAACAGCCAAGCCAGTTCCGTATGGGCGGCCACATGGGACTGCACAAACAACACACAATGCTCAAGGCTCAGGCCACAAGCCAAATAGAGGGCAAACAGTGAGCGGGTTCGTTCCCCTAGCAGCTTGGGATCTTGGGGGACGGTAATGGCGTGCTGATCGACAATGCAAAAGAAATTCTCGTAGTGCTCTTGCTCGGCTACCCAGTTTTTAATCGCCCCCAAGTAATTGCCCAGATGCAATTCGCCAGAGGGTTGAATGCCAGAGAAAGTGCGTGGCTTGGTCATAGGATGAACCGAATCTCAACAACAAACCAAGAAAACCCTCTTAAGGATATCAAGGCAGTTGCGATAAGTTGGCGCATGATGAGAAAGACACCCGGATCCGCTCATGTCAGTCTATAGATCAGACTACGAACCCGAACAGCTACGCGCCGCTAGCCACTACGTGCTGCTCATGCCGGGCTTGCCAGAACAGTTTCTGAGTTCTGAGGAGCTGCAGGAGTTCCTTGAGCAGTTGCTGCAGGAACACCCTCATCTGGTGGATGCGGATCTGGCCCGTTACCCCACCCTCCAAGCGCAGGCACAACGGCTGATCGATACGGCTTGTGAAGTCGAGGTAACCCCCGGCGAGACCTTGCAGTGGCACCCCGTGCGCCTGAATAAGCGGGCCTCAAATCCCCTCCGTTTCGGATCCCCATGAGGGCTGAGAAGCGTATCGGATATCACTTCATGAAGCTGGACGGAGGTTTGTAGGGAATCCCGGCCTACGCATGATAAAACGCAAGAGTAAAGAAGCCCATCTCTAACCCAAGAGGTCAACCATGCCGCGCAGCATGAAGAACGACAACTTCATCGACAAGAGCTTCACCGTCATGGCGGATCTCATCCTGAAGTTAATGCCGGGGGTGAGTTCCGACCAGAAAAAAGCCTTTGCCTACTACCGGGATGGCATGGCTGCCCAAGGGGATGGAGAATATGCCGAAGCCCTGGATAATTACAAAGAAGCCCTCACCCTAGAGGAAGGGGAGGAAGACCGTAGTTATATCCTCTACAACATGGGCTTGATTTACCAAAGCAACGGCGAGATCGACAAAGCCCTCAATCACTACCAACAGGCCCTAGATCTCAATCCGCGTTTGTGCTCTGCATTGAACAACATAGCTGTGCTGCTACACTACCGTGGCGAAGCCAGCCTGGAAGCCGGAGATGAAGAAGCAGCCGAGGCTCTATTTGATGAGGCCGCCCAATACTGGATCCGCGCCATTCGCATTGCCCCCAACAACTACATCGAGGCGCAAAACTGGTTAAAAATTACCGGGCGGGCCAATCTGGAGGTGTACTGAAGACAGGGTCACTCTCAAAATGGGTTAAATTAGTAACCTGCTAGGTGCTTACAGACCAGAGGGGCTGATGCTGAAACGGGAAGAGGTACAACATGTCGCTCATTTGGCTCGTCTGGAGCTGAGTGAGGAAGAGGAGATCCAGTTTACAGAGCAGCTGGCGGACATTTTGGCCTATGTAGAGCAGCTGAAGGAGCTGGATACGGAGGGCGTCGAGCCCACCTTCCATGTGCTGGATATGCAATTGCCCACCCGCCCGGACGAAGTGCAACCTTACCCGGATACGGAAGGGATCCTCTCCAATGCCCCCGACCGTGCCGATACCTTTTTTAAGGTACCCCGTATTCTGGACGCGGAAGAATAGCAGTGAGCGCATCCTCCCCTTTTTCTTGAACCGGGGGAAGCCGTGGCTCTGCTCCCACATCGACACAAACGCCTTCTCCAGACGCCGCAACACTTGCTGAAGCATCTGAGCATTGGCCGCTTGCAGTTCCGGGAAAAACTTGCGAGCTTGGGTGAGAGCTTTGCACTGACTGGCGAAAGTGGGTCTAGGCACATCAGCAGGGATGATGTATTCACCCCGCAGAGAGCACCTGTCTAGCTGGCATGACCTAGACAGATACCAATCTTTGCGCTCAGCTAAGGCATAGTTCCATACTTTGCGAGAGGCTTCAAGCCATTCCTCGTAAAGCCGGATCTGATCCTTGCCGGGACGCAGTCGATAGGTATAAGTCAGGTTTAGTGTGGTACTGCTACGCAGAAGCAAGCTACGATGCCACCGTTGGCGTAGCCTGCGCTTTGCGCATAACAAGCCCTACCCAACGAATCAATCTGGGCATCTTGGTTTTCAATGTATTTTTCAAAACTGAAACTGTTACACCGCCGCACGAAGCAATAAAGTACGATTCATTCCAAAGAACATTCTTCCAATAGACTTTATCTTGCGGAAACTCACTGCAAATCTTACGACTGGTTACAGACTTCAAATTGCCGATGAACTTTGGGAGTTCTGTTTACGGGAGGTATTGAAATAGCAAATGGATATGTCTTTCTTCCCGATTGAACTCAATTAATTTGCACTGCCATTTGTCGCACAGGTCATTCATCAATTCACTCATGCGAGTCAACATTTCACCCGTCAGCACCTTGCGCCTGTACTTCGTGGTCAACACCAAATGAGCTTTCAAGTCAGACACGGCTCTACCACTCGATACAAAATCGTTGTGCATATCACTGTTTTTTATTTGTGCTACACTCATTATATGAGAATTGCCTACCAATATAAACTCAGACCTTCTGCAAGCCAGAAAGAGCTATTGGAACGCTGACTAGAGATGTTGCGCTGTCAGTACAACTGGTTATTGGCAGAGCGGTTTGATTGGTATGAACAAAATCATTCTCCCGTCAATGCAT
>JAUQVI010000171.1:0-7561 GCA_039794885.1 Thermostichus sp. DG02_5_bins_236 | reverse complement strand
TGGTTGTAGTAGTTGGGCTGTTCTTTGAGTTCTGGTAAATGACAAATCAACGGACATGCATTGACGGGAGAATGATTTTGTTCATACCAATCAAACCGCTCTGCCAATAACCAGTTGTACTGACAGCGCAACATCTCTAGCCAGCGTTCCAATAATTCCGCCTGACTTGCAGAAGGTCTGAGTTTATATTGGTAGGCAATTCTTATATAATGAGTGTAGCATAAACAAAAACAGTGATATGCACAACGATTTTGTATCTAGTGGTAGAGCCGTGTCTGACTTGAAAGCTCATTTGGTGTTGACCACGAAGTACAGACGTAAGGTGTTGACGGGTGAAATGTTGATTCACATGGGTGAATTGATGAATGACCTGTGCGACAAATGGCAGTGCAAGTTAATCGAGTTCAATGGGGAAGAAAGACATATCCATTTGTTGTTTCAATGCCTCCCGTAAACAGAACTCCCAAAGTTCATCGGCGATTTGAAGTCTGTAACCAGTCGTAAGATTCGCAGTGAGTTTCCGCAAGAGGTGGATAAGGTCTATTGGAAGAATGTTCTTTGGAATGAATCGTACTTCATTGCATCCTGTGGAGGCGTGACAGTTTCAGTCTTGAAAAACACATCGAAAACCAAGATGCCCAGATTGATTTGTAGGGTAGGGCTTGTTATGCGCAAAGCGCAGGCTACGCCAACGGCGGCATCGTAGCTTGCTTCTGCGTAGCAGTACCACACTCAGCAAGCACGGCTTTCATCCCGACACTGACCTACAGTGCGGGGCTTCCCGCCGATTAAGCTAACGGTCAAGATGTCAGAAACATCCCAGGTGGATTCAGCATAACAAACCCCACTTTTGAGCGAGACGAGATCCGGGCAAATGCGATAAAAGTAAGGCAACCTCTCTTGCGCAGGCACCCGATCATGTCCAACAGCGCCGCAGCGCCTCGTCCTTTCCACCCTACAGAAGCCGTTCGTGTCGGGATCGTCGGTGCCTCTGGCTATGGGGGGGTACAACTGGTGCGGTTGCTGAGCGAACATCCCGGCGTGCAGATGACCTACCTGGCTGGGCAAGACAGCGCCGGTAAGCGGTATGGGGATCTCTATCCCCAATTGGCTCATGCGGTGGATCTGGCGATTCAGCCGGTAGATGTGGATCAGATCGCCGCCAATAGTGATGTGGTGTTTTTGTCGTTGCCCAATGGATTGGCTGCGGATCTGGCACCCCCCCTCTTGGCCAAAGGCTGTAAAGTTTTGGATCTCTCGGCGGACTATCGTTTTCGCAACCTGGCCACTTATCAGTCTTGGTATCGCATGGGCAAAACGGATCCCCACTGGCCCAGCCTCGAACATCGTCAAGCCAATGAGGGATCCGTCTACGGGTTGCCGGAATTGTATCGGGAGGCGATTGCTCAAGCACAATTGGTAGGATGCCCTGGCTGCTATCCGACGGCCTCGTTGTTGGCAGTAGCCCCGCTGTTGCGGCAAGGACTGGTGGAACTGGACAGCCTTATTTTCGATGCCAAATCCGGTGTTTCTGGGGCAGGACGGGCTGCCAAGGTAGGATCCCTATTCGCAGAGGTGGATGGTTCTTTTGCTGCCTATAGTGTGGCCCAGCACCGACATACCCCCGAGATTGAGCAAACCTGTTCTGACTTGGCCCATACCCCGATCACGGTGCAATTCACCCCTCATTTGGTACCGATGGTGCGGGGCATTCATGTCACCCTGTATGCTACCCTGCGGGATCCCTGCCTGGTGGGAGAGGATCTCCTCACCATTTACAACACCTTTTATCGTCAATCCCCTTGGGTGAGGGTGCTGCCACGGGGCGTTTACCCGCAAACCAAGTGGGTCTCAGGGACCAACAACTGCCTGATCGGGGTGGAGGTGGATAGCCGTACCAATCGCGTCATTGTTCTGTCGGTGATCGACAACTTGATGAAAGGACAAGCAGGACAAGCGGTACAGTGCTTGAACCTGATGATGGGGTGGCCGGAAACCCTGGGTTTGCCCCGGCTGGCTTTTTACCCCTAGCTATAATGCTGATAGCCCTTCTGAGGCCAATCTTGCCCATGCCTGAGTCCCTGGATCCCCCGTCCAATTCTTTATCCACCGCAACCACTGCCGACCCAGCTTCCTCAGAATCCGCCAAAAGTTCAGCCCCACCCCCTGCTGCTAGCCTGAACTGGGAGGAATTGCTGCGGCAACTGGAAGCGGGCTGGCAGGAACTCCCTCGACGCTCGGAAGAAACGGTGCAGCAAACCTTAGCTCGATTGCAACTGGAGTGGGGCGGGTTGTGTCGAGAAGCGCGGGATCGTTTGCAAAACGCTTTGCAGGTTGCCGAAACCAAGGGATCCCTGCAACCGATTCAGGAGGAGATTCGGGCTTTGTTGCCGCTGCTGAACCCCAGCCAATGGGAAGTGGTGATCGCCTCCTTGGCACGTGCCTCCAACCGGGCGGTAGTGGCCAGCTTGCTCTTCCACTGGGGACAACAGCAACCCCATCCAGAGACTGCAACCGACGGGATCCCTGCTCCTCTGACCGCGACCCAACTCTCAGCGCTGGAGGTTATGAGTGCGCGGGCCTATGGCAACAGCCGCATGCCTCTGGTGATGGACAAGTCGGGTCAGATCCAGGTGAAAGCTTCTGCGGCGCTACTGGCCACCCTGATCGCCATCGAAATTGGCAGTGTCGGTTCAGCGGGAGCCTTGTCCCTTCTGGGTACTCCCGAGTTGCGCAAACTCTTGAGTGCCGATGGCAAATTGCGGCAAACGGGCCTGAAACAGGGGCGCACTGCTTTATCTGAAGAGGAATGGCAAACCCTGCGCCGTTGGTTGGATCCCAAGGGATCCCCTCCTAGCGAGGATTGGTATCTCAGCCTCACCCAAGTGGGGATCCAAACCACCCAAGTGGGCGATTATGTGGCGCGACGGCTGCGGGAATTTTTCCAGAGCGAATGGATCAAGCTCCTCATCCCCCCTCTGTATCACTTGGTCATCGACGCGATGCGGCTGCTAACCGGGGAAGTCTTTCTCAGTGTGGGTACCACCCTGGAGGCGGCCCTAGAATCTGCCGAAGCAGGCCGACGGTTGGAGTTGGTGCTACAAGCACTGCCGCAGGCGCGGAACATCCCTACCCCAGACCGGATCCAGTCGGCTATTCCCGCTGTCACCGAAGCTGCTGAGAAAACCCTCAAGCCCCTCTTGGCACGGCAGTTGATGGCGGTGGCCGATACCTTCGATCCGCCGATCCGCAACGAAGGCTTGAACGAACTGGGGCGGCAACTGAACCTTTGGAACCCCTTTCAGTTTTTGCTCACCTGGAGCAGTGCCGGTTGGTTGGAGGCGCTCCTGGATCAGCTCCAGCAACTGCAAACCACCTACCCGGAAATGCCTCTATGGGAGAGCTATGGTCAGGGTATTGAGGCGGCGGCGGCGGCCTCGCGGGTTATGGATCAGGCGGAAGCCCTGCGCCTAACTGCCAAGGGCCTGGATCCGAAATTGGAGCAGTCAGAGGAATAAAGCCCTCTGGTATGCTGTTGAGGTTCACCGGAGTCTGCCGCTTGTGAGCCTTATGATCACCGTTCGCACCGCTGCCGATCTACTGAAGCACTATGCTGCCTGGGAGCGAGATTTTATCGGTATTTGCTTGCACGGCGCTAGTTTGCCGGCTGCCTACTTGCGGGAGATTAACCTGAAGGGATCCCGCTGCCAGAGGAAGAAAGCCTGGCCAGCAGATCATTGACATAAACCCGATAGCCAAAGTCGGACGGGATCCGTCCAGCGGAAGTATGGGGCTGAAAGAGCAATCCCACCTGTTCCAGGGTGGCCAAGTCGTTCCGAATGGTGGCTGTGCTGACTCCGAAGTCATAGGATTGGGCCAAGGTTTTGGATCCCACAGGCTCAGCTGTGGCAATGTAGCTGCGCACTGTTGCCCATAAGATCTTTCGCTGTCGGGGAGTCAGTTTGAGTCTCATGGCTGCTCAAAAAACAAAGTCAACACATCTACTAGAGATGAATCAACAGGAAGCTGGACTACGAAGCCATCTGAACCTTAAACCTTTACCTCTATTTTTACGCCTTCACGATAAATTGTGCCCGAGAAGCGCTAAGGGATTAATCCTGAGCGCGTCTGTTCCCTCGTTTATGCTTATGTAGCCTACTCCATACGGAGAAGCTGGGTAGAAGCTTGTCGGTTCTTTGGGCAGTTAGACTGGCTACCTGCGTCAGGCCCGGAGGTGGTAAAAGAAACTAAGTTAGCGTCAGCTACGGATTCTGTTGGCTCCCTTTAGGTAAGCCCTATGCACTTATCGCCTCAAGAGAAAGACAAGCTGCTCATCTACTTGGCTGCTCAACTGGCACAGGATCGGCGGCAGCGGGGTCTTAAGCTCAATTACCCAGAGGCGGTGGCTTTTTTGAGTGCAGCGGTGCTGGAGGGGGCCCGAGAAGGCAAGACGGTAGCCCAACTGATGAGTGAGGGCTTGACCTGGCTGAGTCGAGAGGATGTCATGGAGGGAATCCCAGAGATGATCCCGGAGATTCAAGTGGAGGCCACTTTTCCCGATGGCACGAAGTTGGTGACGCTACATCATCCCATTCGCTAAGCCAGCTGGGATCCCTGAATTCAGAACTGGACAATTGAGACGGTTGGAGGTTGCTCCCATGGCTCCTGCTCGCAAATCAAACCTCAAGCCTAGCGCTAAGGCGGAAACCGGCTTGGTACCGGGGGAGCTTCTGCTAGCAGAGGAACCTATCCAAGCCAATCTTGGACGGGCTACCGTTACTCTGGAGGTGACCAACCGGGGGGATCGCCCCATCCAAGTGGGATCCCATTTTCACTTTTTTGAGGTGAACCGGGCCCTGGTGTTTGATCGGGCGGCCAGCTTTGGTATGCGTTTGAATATCCCTTCCGGCAACGCCGTACGCTTCGAGCCCGGACAAACCCATCAGGTAACTTTGGTGGCACTAGGCGGCAAGGGATTGGTGCACGGTTTCAACAAGCTGACAGAGGGTAGCATCCGCTCAGCCAGCCAAAGACGGATCGCACTGGCACGGTTGCAGGGGTGGATGGGTTAAGAAGCAATTTGCTCAGGGATAATTCCTCTGCAATTGTGCAGGGTTAAGCATCTGAACCGAGGCTCAGTCACATCCTCTTCTCAGTGCAGATCCGCAACAGTAGTGCTATCCTCTTTTCTTCCTCTAGGAGCCAGCACAATGTCAGGGCGTGAAACGGTCTTGTGGATGTGGGTGCAAGGTTTAGGGTTAAATCTATCCGGGCTAGCTTTGTTGGCGGCAGCAGGTACCCTCTTGGGGCCGCTAGGCTGGACGGGAACGGGGGTAGCTCTTATACTGAAGCTAATCGGGGACGGGCAATTGGTACGAGGGTATTGGCTCTGGCAAAGCCAACAACGATAACCGAGCCCCCAATCGTAGCAGGCGTCGGTTGCTTGATCGCCTCAGGTCTTTAGGGGTTTACAGGGACGGCAAAACTGGGGTCTAGGGCTCCTTGACACAGTTACTCAGTACATGCTCAGTACAGGAAAGATCTACGGGTTAAGCATGACTGCAGAGTTGTCATGCTAGAGCGATTTTGTGGTTCTCTGTTGGGCTTGGCGGTTGGAGATGCTCTCGGCACCACCCTGGAGTTCCAGCCACCTGGATCTTTCCCTCCTATCACTGACATGGTGGGGGGCGGCCCCTTTGGTCTCCCTCGCGGCTACTGGACCGACGATACCTCCATGGCCCTCTGCTTAGCGGAAAGCCTGCTCCATTGCCAAGGCTTTGACCCGGTTGACCAGATGAACCGCTACGTGCGCTGGTGGCAAACCGGTTATCTTAGCTCCACCGGACGCTGCTTCGGTATCGGCAATACTGTCAGAAGTTCTCTGGCCCGTTATTGCAGCAGCGGGGATCCCTATAGTGGCCCTACTTCCCCTAAAACAGCAGGCAATGGATCCCTGATGCGCTTGGCACCCATTCCGTTGTTTTTTGTCAGGGATCCCCGCCTAGCACTGCAGCGGGCTGCCGATAGTTCCCGCACCACCCATGCAGCCCCCACCTGCCTGGATGCCTGCCGCTACTACGCCGGGTTAATCATCGGGGCTCTGCAAGGGATCCCAAAGTCTGATTTGCTGGCCCCCTACTTTTGTCCCTTGCCGGAGGGCTGGGCCTCTCAACCTTGGGTGGGTGAGATTGCCGAGGTTGCTGCCGGGTCTTTTCAGCAGCGAAACCCTCCCCAAATTCAGGGATCCGGCTACGTGGTCAAGTCTTTAGAAGCAGCGCTCTGGGCTTTTTATCACAGCCAGAGCTTTGCCGAGGGTGCCCTTTTGGCAGTGAACTTGGGGGATGATGCCGATACCACCGGCGCCATTTACGGACAACTGGCCGGCGCCTACTACGGTGAGCCGGGGATCCCATCCTCTTGGCTGGAGAGCTTGGTGATGCGGGAGATGATCGCCAACTATGCCACCCGGCTTTACAAGGCCGCCCTTGGCCCCAAGGGATCCCTACTCGGATCATGACACCCCAATCTTTGCACGTGACCGGGTACGGGGTGCAGGCCCCTCAAAGTTTGGGTGTGGCAGGAGTTGCGCCGGTCAAATCGGTAGTGGTGAGAGCAACCAGGAGCGCTTCCGGGCTGACGGGAAAGGGCAAATGATGAATATCCGAGTCGGCTTGGCAGGCTACCTGAGCTGCTTGCAGAAGTTCAGCGGATCCCAGATGAGCCAGGTGCAAATCTCGCAAATTGAGGGGTAAGCCCACCTGACGATACAACTCCATCAACTGGGTGCGTGCCGCCAAAGCCAACTGACTGCCCCGGAGGATCTCTTCTAGGCGCAATTGGGCCAAGATCCCGAAGGCAACTTTTTCCCCATGCAAGGTGGCCCGCTGCCCCAACAGGTGCGTCAAACCATTGTGAACCGCATGGGCTGCCACCGTACGACATTTGGCCCCCCCCATCCCGCCGACAATTCCTGCCAAGCAAATACAAGCATCCACCACCTGCTTCCAGGCTACGCCACCAGGTTCTTGGAGGGCCGCTAAGGATCCCTGCAGCAGCAGATCCCGCAAAACGCGAGCTTGTTGCACAGCAGCAATCACCAGGGCATCCTCAGAAGCACCACTGCTCACCGAAGACTCATACCACTTAGCCAAAGCATCTCCAATGCCGGCCACCAAGGTACGCGGCGGTGCCTGGCGAATCAGCTGGTAGTCAAGAATCAGGGCATCTGGGGCCTTGTCCAAGACTACATCTCGCTCAAAAGCGCCGGTATCGGAGTAAACATTAGACAGGGCACTCCAAGCAGCACAGGTGGCAGCAGAGGTAGGCACCGTAACAATCGGCAGCCGCAACCGGTGGGCAACCAACTTAGCCGTATCCAGAGCCTTGCCCCCACCCACCCCTAGAATACCGGTGATGGCCTCCTCGATGGCCAGTGCCTGTAAGCGTCTCAACTCCGACTCACTGCAGTCCACACCGTAGGTGGTCCAGTGGATTTGGGTGTGCGGATCCCGCGCCCAGTTGCGCTTCAAGGCCGGCTCTGCCACCGTCAGGGAGCGCTCTC
>JAUQVI010000170.1:0-7574 GCA_039794885.1 Thermostichus sp. DG02_5_bins_236 | reverse complement strand
TTCTGCTTTGGGAGGGACTGTAAGACCAAAGGGAGGAAGGCGCAAGTCTACCCTCTCGGAGGCAAGTCCCGATGAACAAAGAAGCCCGCGCTCTATTGCGTAGCAATGAGCGTCGGGTACTTCACGAGCTGTTGCAGGTTGGCTAGTGGAAGTGGGGTATTGAAAAGATCGGTCGCAATTTGGATTAAGATCTCAGAAGCTGACATCAAAGTGCTACGCACCGCTGACGCGATCGTCCTCAGAACCTGCCGTTGAGTAGGGTAGAAGGGCAAGGCCTGTGTCGAGAAGGATTCATTGCCCATGCGTTGTTGCTCAGACCTGCTCTCCCAGCGGCGAGGGATCCACTAAATGGAAGAAGCACAAGAGACTTGGCCCATTTGGTTGGATCAAGAACCTACGGGAATCGAAGCCGTAGCCTTTATCGCCGCCAATGTCACCTTGATCGGAACCGTGGAACTTTCAGAATCCGTGAGTATTTGGTATGGGGCCATCCTGCGGGGAGATATTTCTCCAATTACTATTGGCCGCTGCACCAACATTCAGGACGGAGCAATTGTGCATGGGGATCCCGACCAACCGACGATTATCGGCGAAGAGGTGACCATTGGTCATCGGGCCGTTATACACAGCGCCCGCATTCAGGGGGGATGTTTAATCGGGATTGGGGCCACTATCCTAAACGGGGTTACCGTCGGAGCAGGTAGCATTATTGGCGCCGGAGCTGTGGTCACCAAGTCTGTGCCGCCGCGCTCTTTGGCTGTAGGCACCCCGGCCAAAGCCATCCGCACCCTTACGGACGAGGAAGTCGAAAAGCTGCGCGTCCATGCCCTGCACTACGTGGATCTGGCCCATCAACATGCCAGCCGTTTTGGGCAATTGGGTCGCCCAGATCCTCCGAGAAAATCTCGCTCTAAGTAACGAGGACGGATAGCCCTCAAACCCATCAACAACTGGAATCCGGGCACAAAACCCAAGTATCTTTACTGCCCCCTCCTTGGGAGGAGTTCACCACCAGGGATCCCTTCTTGAGCGCAACACGAGTCAGGCCACCGGGATGAACATAAATGTCTTCTCCGTAGAGGATGTAGGGCCGCAAGTCCACATGGCAGGCATCCAGGCAAGGGCCTTCCCCCCGGTCTACCAAGGTGGGTACCCGCGACAGACAGAGGGTTGGTTGAGCAATGTAGTTGCGGGGTTGGGCACGGATTTTCTCGGCAAAAGCAGCCCGTTCTGCCGGTGTGGCCTGGGATCCCATCAACATGCCGTAGCCGCCGGACTCATTGGCTGCTTTCACCACCAGCTTGTCCAAATTCTCCAGTACATAGGCTTGATCCTGAGGATCCCAACAGAGGTAGGTGGGCACATTGGGCAAAATCGCCTCTTCTCCTAGGTAGTAGCGAATCATCTTGGGTACGTAGGCGTAGATCACCTTGTCATCAGCCACCCCTGTCCCGAGAGCATTGGCAATCGCCACCCGACCCGAGCGATACACCTCCAACAGCCCCGGCACTCCCAGCATCGAATCGGGACGAAATGCCAGGGGATCGATAAAATCATCGTCAATACGGCGATAGACCACATCCACCCGTTGTAAACCCTTGGTGGTTCGCATTTGCAAGTAGCCATCTGCCACCACCAAATCCCGCCCCTCTACCAATTCCACCCCCATCTGCTGGGCCAAAAAGGAATGCTCGAAATAGGCAGAGTTGTAGATGCCGGGGGTTAGTACCACCACAGTTGGGTTAGAAAGCTGCGGGGGAGTGAGGTGGAGCAGAGTTTCCAGTAAGTGGCTGGGATAATCATCCACCGGCTGGATCCCCATGGTGTTAAAGAGAGCCGGGAAGGTACTTTTCATGACCCGCCGATTTTCCAACACATACGACACCCCAGAGGGACAGCGCAGGTTATCCTCCAGCACATACCAAGTGCCATCCCGATCTCGGATTAGGTCAGTCCCGGTAATGTGGCACCAAATCCCTCCCGGTGGATTCAAGCCAATACAGGGGCGCAAAAACCCCTTAGCCGACTCGATCAGCTCCAGCGGCAGGATCCCATCCTTGAGGATCTTCTGGTCGTGGTAGATGTCATCAATAAACAGGTTAAGGGCATGGATGCGCTGTTTTAAGCCCTGCTCCAGCCGACTCCATTCGGCAGCCGAGATGATGCGCGGAATAATATCAAACGGGAAAATCCGCTCTGTGCCCTGGCTATCGCCATAGACATTAAAGGTAATCCCCATCTGAAAAAAGGCTGCCTGGGCTGCTTGTTGGCGTTGTTGTAGCTCCCCTTCTCTCAAAGAATGAATGCGGTCGATCAACGGCATTGCCTCCGGGCGAGGTTGGTTCGCCGCCAGAAACAGCTCGTCGTAGAAACCTTCACCAGGCTGGTAAGCATCAAAACGCACGTCTGGGATCCCTTGAACACTACCCCCTTTTTACTGTTGGCCTCTCTGAATCAGCAAAATGTGTTTCCAGCTACCGTTTATTCAGCCGTTACATTCCGTTTATGCTCCGGCAGAGGTGGGCAGGGTAGAGTTCATGATGGGCCAGAACCAATGGGGCCGCATCAGGATCACCGTGTCAATAACGTGAATGATGCCATTTTCTGCCTCAATATCGGCCTGAAGGACGGTGGCATTGTTCACCTCAAAAATATCCTCATCAATCATGAGATCAATCGAGGATCCCTCCACAGATCCAACACTTTGGAATTTGGCTAGGTCAGCTTTTTTCAAACGGCCAGGGACAACGTGGTAACACAAAATCCGGGTCAATTGGGGGATATTTTGCACCAGCGTAGTAATTGTGCCAGGTGGCAGCTTGGCAAAAGCAGCATCGGTGGGCGCAAAGACGGTAAAGGGGCCAGGGCTTTTGAGGGTATCCACCAAGTTGGCCGCCTTGACCGCCGTTACCAACGTGGAAAAGCCTTCTACAGAAACAGCAATATCAACAATATCCGGCATGAGTAGGATCCCCCTTTTTGCTTGTTTTCGGGTCTTTATTGTGGAGACAACTTGTAGAGCCTAGCGATAGTTTTGATCCTGAATATAGGTGAGGCGGGCAGCTTCCCGGATGCCATATTCAGGTCTGGCAAAACGATTCAGTTGCCCTTCGAAATAGCGGCGATTCATCATCAGGTGGCGCGGGTTGGGATCATCCAACGGATATAGGAAAGCGGCCCGGCCTGCTTGAATCACAGCCGAAGTTACACAATACATAGAGCGTTGGAAGCTAATTGCCAGCTGAATCAGCATGTCCTCATCCCCCCGGCAATGTTGGCGGTAGTAATCCACTAGGTACTGAGGTAGAAAGTGGTACATATCCTGGTGCAATAGGGTGGGTGGGATCCCGGCGGTGCCAACAGGGAATTTGTCAGCGTAGAGAACACCATAGTGATAATCTCGCTGATCCACAGGGATTTGATTGGCCTGAGCGTTGTAGGATTTGGTACCTCTAAATGGAGAAGTACGATAAAACACCGCTTCTACATAGGGAAATGCCGCTTCATAGAGCCAAGTAAATCCTTTGGATTTGGGCACGATATCATACCATTCTCCGCGGATTCGGACACGGTGATAAATGGGTCGTCCGGCAATGGCAAAAATCCCATTTACTAAAAAGTTCATTGCCTCCGGCACACTGGTAAGTTTGCCCTCATCGTAGAGATCGCTCATCTCAAAAAAGACCGGTGCCATAATTTCCCAAAATAGCCCTAACACCGAGTACATCGTGGCCTGGCGACACAGCTCCATAAACATGTCGGGAAAGAGCTTGTACAACCCCTGCATTAAGGGATTCCCTTGCAAGTAGGCCCGAATCGCTCGGTCGGCGTTTTGTTTGTATTCCTCCGAATCCATATAGGGATCCAGTAGTCCCCCCATATCCCGATGCCAGAGCATGGCCCGCATACATTCTTCAGCAAACTCCATGTTGATGCGATCATGCCAAAGATGATGCAAAATCCGGGGCAGCTTCCGCTTGAGCTCGCCTTTTTCCATAAACTCTAAAAGCTCAGGGTGAGCCGTATCTATGCCGCGCCAGATGCGCAGATCGGCATTATCCCCAGCATAGTGATTGGCCAGCTTGAGGTATTCGTCGGGGATGATGAACTTAAAAAATGGGATTGGATCCACGAATACTTGCTCGGCAATATAGAGCAAATCCCGCCAGTAAAAATCCATCGGCACCGCATAGGCTTTGTAGAGGCCGATGATCTGCATCAAGTTTTCCGGTGTATCCGGCAGCATCGCACCACCCGCTTCTAGCCGGTGAATGATGTCAGCAAAGGGATGGGTGGAAGGCGGCAATTGGGTTTTGGGTTGAGTAGTTGTAGACATGAATAACTCCATCAAGGTTCTTCAACACTAAAATTAGGATCCCGTTCTTTGATAACTCTGACTAGGATCGATCTAAGTAACATTGCAAAAGATAAGCAACAGTTGTTACAGCATGAGCAGATACAAAGCCTTCAACAGAATAACCATTGACTTTGCCGAAGGATTTTGCTGAAACCGTAAGAAAGAACTGATGATTGAGTAAAGTGTCGAGAATAATATTTTTGTCAAACACAACTTTCATAATTAGTACTCGATCTCCATAGGGTTGATATAGCCCTCCTGTATTTGGTCATCTGCTAGCATAGATGGGTTTAGAATACCAGTCAGATTCATCACCTAAGGACTAATAGATTCAGACTCACTAGTCAATTCCGAGGGTTCCGGAAGTTGGCTAACAGGTAGGCAATCCCTTTGGCGAGAGTCAGGTTCTAAGCTTCAGACCACCGTTTTACTCTCTCGACAACCTCTTCTTCTAGGCTGATCGTTAATCCTGTTTACATGATTGAATTCTCCCTAGTTAGCCTGCTTTCTCTATTGTGTAAGATCGACCGCTTCTGCCAGGATGACAGTCTGGGTTTGCGCCACCTGGATAGACAGGTTAAAAGCCAATGGCTGTGGCCACTTCACTAAGCTCATGGGCTGGATCCCAAACCACAAAATCAGGGCCGTTAGCACCAAGGCAGGGATCCGCTCCCACACTTTGACCGAGGGGAAATAGGCGGTGCGGTTATCCAATTTGCCAAAACAGGTGCGGTTGAGCAAAATGACAAAATATACCGCCGTCAAACCGGTGCCCAAAATACCAATCAAGGTAGGTAAGGGAAAATCGCTGTAGCTACCCTGAAAGATTAAAAACTCTGCTACAAACCCCACCAACCCTGGGATCCCGGCACTGGCCATACCCCCCAAAACCAGCAGAGCACTGATCCCCGGCAGACCACGGAGCGGGTTGAGCAACCCGTTTAACACATCCAGATCGCGGGTGCCCACCTTACGCTCCACCAAACCCACCAGATCAAACAACAGGGCCAAAATCAAGCCATGGGCCACCATCTGCACCATCACCCCCGTTAGGCTGATGGGAGTGGCTGCTGCCATGCCCAGGAGAATGTAGCCCATATGCCCAATTGAGCTATAGGCCACCATCCGCTTGATGTCCTTCTGGGCAATGGCCGCCAAAGCCCCGGACAACACTGCCACTGCCCCCCACCAGGCTAGGATCCCGGCCAGATCCGCCCAAGCTTGCGGCCACAGCTGTAACCCAAAGCGAAACAAACCGTAGGTCCCTAACTTGGAGAGAACCCCCCCCAACAGCATCGCCACTGGTGCCGAGGACTCCCCATAGGCATCGGGTAGCCAGGTGTGAAAGGGGATCAGCGGCATCTTGATGCCAAAAGCCACAATCAAAGCCAGTAGGAGCAAGGTTTGAACGGTAGGGCTGAATGCAGCCACGGGGATTTCCGCCAACTCAAAACTGTGGGGATCCCCAATCCAATAGATAGCCAAAAAGGCCCCTAATAGAAAAACTGCAGAAACAGCCGTGTAGATCAAAAACTTAATAGCAGCATAGTCCCGCTTGTTGCTACCCCAAATGGAGATCAATAAGTAAATCGGGATCAACACCAGCTCATAAAACAAGAAAAACAAGATTAGATTCTGGGTGGTAAAGGCCCCATTCACCGCCCCACTCATCAGTAAAATTAGGCCGTAAAACAAGTTGGGCCGCTTCACCTCCGGCTCAGTGGTCAATATCGCAATCAGAGTAATTAACCCATTGAGGGCCAGCATCAATAGCGATAAACCATCCAAACCCAGGGAATAATTTAATCCCAACTGCGGGATCCAATCCCGGTGCTCCAGCCACTGCATCCCTGCTGCTTGTAGGTCAAAATCACGGAACAGCAGCAGCGAAATCACCAAAGGGATCCCTGCCAAAACAATAGCCAAGCGACGCCCCCCTAGCCCCAAAAAGAGCCCCAGGGATCCGACCATTGGCAACCCAATCAACAGACTTAACACTCTCCCCTCCTGTTTGGTAATGGTGCGTGATGAAGCTGTGCAGAGGTGAAACTTTAGAGGGATATCCAGCTAATAACAGCCACTGCAATGACAATCGTGAGCAGATAAACCTGCAACTGACCGGAGTTGGTGTATTTCAAAACTTGCCCTCCCGCCAGCACGGCCAAGCTGGTCAAATTGACCAAGCCATCCACCACGTAGCGGTCAAACAAAGCCGTGATCTCAGAGATGATGCGCACCGCAAACACCACACTGGCCCGGTAGAGCTTGGGGGTGTAAAAGTCGTTGGCCAACAGATCCTGCCAATCCGCCAAAAAGGCCCAATCCACCGCCCGCCGCTCTGGATTGAGGTAAAGCCATGCCCCCAAAGTTATCCCCACTAGGCTAGAAGCGGTCATCACTCCAGCAGGGATCCCGTCCACCGCCGGCAGCAAAGCCAGCGCTGCCAAGATCATCGGCATGTGCAGGGTTACTCCCATCATGGCCGTTGTAGGCAGCATCATCGGCCAGTGCACCTCCGGCGAGCGCTCACTCATCTGTTGGGGCTTGCCTGCCCAAACCAAGCCAAGCACCCGCGTTAACCCCAGTGCCGCAATGCCATTGGTGAGAACCAAAACTGCTGCCCAAAGCCCTTGCCCAGAGTTCACCAACTGCTGCCACAAATCCGTCAGCACCCAGAAAGAACCAAAGGGCGGCAAGGCAACCATCCCTGCTATGCCGGTCAAAAAACATAGGCCCGAGATCGGACGGCGCGACCATAACCCGCCCAGGTAGCGCAAATCTTGGGTGATGCTGTTCCAGATCACGGTACCCACAGACATCACCAACAAGGCCATCGCCGCAGCGTAGGTGAGCAAGAGAGCGTAGGCCTGCTGGGTGTGCCCAGTACCCACTGCAACAAAAACCAAGCCCATGTAGGCACTCACCAGGTAGGACAAGGCCCGCTTGGCATCAATCTGAGCCAAAGCCACCAGGGATCCCCCCACCGCCGTCAGACCTCCCAGAGTCAGCATCACCGCCAGCACTGTTGGCGACAGAGCATACAGAGGTTGCAACCGAATCAACACCCAAGCGCCGGTACTGACCACCACAGCATTGCGCAAAATCGTGGAAGGTATAGGCCCCTCCATCGCTTCATCCAGCCACAGGTGCAACGGGAACTGGGCGCACTTGCCCACCGAACCCGCCAGTAACCCCAACCCCACCAAGGTGATCAGGC
>JAUQVI010000169.1:0-7619 GCA_039794885.1 Thermostichus sp. DG02_5_bins_236 | reverse complement strand
TCTCCCTCTTCTCCGCGTCCAGAACGACGGGAATCTCTACGTTTTTGGCCAATTCGTGGACTAGAGCTGAGGTCACTGGCCGTTTCTTGCAGAAACTCATCCCCAAAAGCTTCTGCAGCCGGGAGGGCATTTCCTTCGCTACCGATCCCCCGAGATCCACTGCGCTGCCGGGGATCCCCCCAGTCTTGACGCTTACGTCCTCCTTGTGGGCCAGAGCCTGGATCACTTTCTGAGCGAGCCTCATCCTCCGACTCCATCGGGCTAGCAAAGGGAGAAAACGGATCCGGGCCACTGGCTGGACTGTAACGTCGTTGTCCTGGGCCAGAACGAGATCGCCGTAGAGGGACACGACTCTCTGCGCGTGTTACCCCATCGTTCCCAACTCGCAAACGCACCCGATGGGAATCACTGTCGCGGGGCAAGATCAGGCTAGAGCTATCTTCATCTCCCTCACTCGTGTCGTCGGGCAGGGTCACAGT
The DNA here is from genome assembly GCA_039794885.1 of Thermostichus sp. DG02_5_bins_236. GTDB lineage: Bacteria > Cyanobacteriota > Cyanobacteriia > Thermostichales > Thermostichaceae > Thermostichus. Next base: position 7,140 of record JAUQVI010000169.1, on the reverse strand, counting down.
TAGGCCGTTTTCGATCGTTAGCAGGCGACCGGGCTCAACCCCCGGCAATCGCGCCAGGATCCCCAACCCCTCACAAGTAGGGCAGGAGTGGCCGAAGATCTCGTATAGGCTTTGTCCTTGCCGTTTGCGGGTGAGTTCTACTAATCCCAATTCCGACAGTTGCGCCACCTGTGGGCGGGCTTTGTCACTGGAAAGCGCCTTGTTGAAGTGCTCCAACACCTGCAACTGGTCGCGGCGGGAATCCATATCGATGAAGTCCACCACGATCACCCCAGCAATGTTGCGCAATTTCAGTTGGCGGGCAATTTCGGTGGCAGCCTCACAGTTGGTCCATAGCACCGTCTCACGGGAGGTAGCCGATTGGGTGAAGGAGCCGGAGTTGACATCGATCACTGTCAGGGCTTCAGTGGGCTCGATGATGATATAGCCGCCTGAGGGCAAATCCACCCGCGGGCGCAAGGCTTGGCGAATGACAGCATTCACCCGGAAATATTCCAGGATATGGGTGGGTTCGCGGTGGGCATCCACAAAGATCCCGGCGGGCATTTGGCCTTTGTTCCAACTTTGCAGATAGGTACGAACCCGCTTGGCCCCTGCCGGAGAATCGGTAACAATGCGGTTCACATCTTCCGAATAAACATCCCGCAAAACCCGTTGAATAAAGTCGTCGTCCCGATTGAGTAGCCCTGGCCCCCGCGCCGACTGATACTGTTGCTGAATGTCTTCCCAGAGCTTTTTCAATTGCTCCAGGTCGTCGATCATCGCCTCTTCAGATACCCCATCCGCCTCAGTGCGCACCAGGAGACCCATTTGCGCCGGCTTGATCAAAATGGCCAGGGATTTCAGGCGGTTGCGTTCTTCTCGATCCTCAATGCGACGGGACAAATGAACGCCTTTGCCGTAAGGGCGCAACACCAAATATCGCCCTGGAAATGCCAGATCGCCGGTGAGGCGTGGTCCTTTGTTGCCGGTGGGCTCCTTCATCACCTGAACCAATACTTTTTGCTGGGGCAACACCAGCTCAGTGATGGAAGCGTGGCTCCGCTTGACGCGCAGTGGGCCAAGGTCGGTGACATGAATAAAACCGTTGCGCTCGGAAGGGCCGATATTGACAAAGGCAGCATCGATGCTGGGTAGAACATTCTCGATCACCCCCAAGTAAACGTCCCCCACTTGGTGAACGCCACTGGCGACGATTAGCTCTTGCACTTGATCTTCGGCGAAGACAGCTGCAACTCGATGTTGCTCGGCAATGACGATCTGCCTAGGCATCAATACGCCTCCCTGAGCCAGGCGCAGACAATGCTAGCTGCATTTATAGGGAAAGACATTAACAACCTCGTTGCCGGGATCCACCAGGGATCCATTAACCAAAACCTACTGAGCATGGGGTTATCCATTTCTTGAACTGATGCTTGAACTAAGCTTTATCGGGGTTGGCCCGTAAGCATTGTTTCGGTTCGGATGCCTGGGTATCAACGGGAATGGCCATGTGCCAAGGACGGAAAATACCTCTAGCACCCTGGGAGGGTGAGAACGGCTGCTCACATTCCTGATTGAATATGGCTCCGATCTGGCCCAAATTTTGGCTAAGGCTCTTTCTCCAATCCCTAAATGTAACCTCAACGGATCACACAATCGGGAGTAGGCAACCGGGAAGAAACACCCTGATGGAAAAAATCAGGGGTGAGTTGCCCCCTTCATTCATATCCACCATATCGCGCGTGTTTGCGTCCTCTGGGCATTGAGTTAAGACCGTTTCCATTCCGGGTTCCGGCCCAACAGTTGCCCCGCCGCCCGCCCTGCCACCGGCGAGGTTGAAGCCTGGCGAGTTTTGCAGCAGCAAGAGCCAGCAATGGCAAGATTATAGCGCTTGTGGGATCCCTAAGCCCATACCATAGCCTCCTTACGTCGGCAGGCCAGCAGGGATAGCCAGGTGCAAATGGGCCGGGGACTGGCCGAGCAAACCTTACGCAAGACTCAACCCAAGCTCGACTCCGGATTCTGGAGTAGTAAGCGCAACCGTTCCACCGCCACCAGATCCCAGGTAGGTGACCCCAAGTGTTGAGCCATTTGGGCCAGATGAGCAGGCCGTAGGTAGGCACCATCATTGCGGCAACTGCCTCGATAGAAGAGATGGGCCGATCCTTCTGAGGCTTGGCCTTGAAACTCCAGATGGTAAAGCAGAGCACGGACATTGAGCGGGTAGGCTTTGCCGGATTTGGAGCGTTTCTCAAGCCAAATTTCCGGGGCATCTAGGATCCGGTTTACCCAATCCAACCAATCGAGATGCGCGTCTTCAACCCTCACGGTGAGCTGGTACTCCGCCGCATAAACTGCTTCTGTGGCAGAGGGATCCCGGCGGTCAATCTCGCGGATGGCCTGGATGGGAATTTCGGCGGGCAGTTGCTCCCTGAGGCGGGTCTGTAGTTCCTCGGGGGTAAAGGGGAGCCGTTCCCCAAACAGGTATCGGGGCAGCAGTTCCACATCCAAAATTTCACCGGATCCCACCTGTCCAATCGGCAGAGCATTGGCATTGGAAAGGCGCGGCATTGGGTGGTAGCCACCGCTGAAAGCCAAGGGCAGCCCCGCCCGCCGGCAGGCCCGCTCCCAAAGGCGCATCAGATCCAGGTGACCTAGCCAGCGTAGATCCCCAGTTTTGCCGTAGGTGATGCGAAAGCGTTGGGCTGCCTGTTCTGGTTCGAGGGGATCGTTGGTAGGGGTAGGTTTGCTTTGCAGCGGTGGAATGGGGGCAGGCGGGAGGACAATGTTGTGGCCAAAACCAGGACCACAAATGCCACAGGCGGAACAGCCCTCAAAGGAGCAGTCTTCAACGGTCATGGCCTCTAGGGCGCGGCGGTAATCTTTTTGCAGCCATTTTTTGTCAATGCCGGTGTCGATGTGATCCCAAGGCAGGGGATCCTCCAGGTCAAACTCATGAATGGGCAAATGGGCATTGGGCAGGTCTGGCTCTGCCGCGGCAGGGATGTCTTCCCCTCGATAGGCACTCACCCAGGCAGCATAGGCAGCGTCAATATTTTCCCACCAGGCATCCATGCCAGCCCCGGATCGCCAAGCGCGCTCGATCATCCGACCCAGGGAGCGATCCCCCTTGCCGATGAGATCCTCCAGGATGCTGAAGCGAATGTCGGTGAAGTGGGCTTTTACCCCCCGCAACGGGCGCAGCTCTTTTTTGAGCAGGGCTTGTTTCCGCTGGATATCGGCGTAGTCCACCCGATGCCACTGGAAGGGGGTATGGGGCTTGGGGGTGAAGTTGGAGAGGGTCAGGGTAAAGTTCACCCACTTGCAACCGACGGCGGCACACTCCTGTTGCAGCATCTGCACTGTGCGAGCAATCCCGATCACATCGGCATCGGTTTCCCCCGGCAGCCCGATCATAAAGTAAAGCTTGATCTTGTCCCAGCCCTCTTGGGCGGCGGTGCGAATGCCCCGGATCAGATCGGCATCCGTCAGTCCCTTGTTGATGATGTCCCGCAACCGTTGAGTACCCGCTTCTGGGGCAAAGGTGAGGCCGGAACGCCGGCTTCCCTTCATAATGGCGGCAATTTGCGCATCAAAGCGATCCACCCGCTGGCTGGGTAAGGAAAGGGCAATATGCTCTTTGAGAAGGCGGTTGTGCAGCTCCGCCCCCACCGCCGGTAGCGACAGGTAATCGGAGCAACTGAGGGAAGAAAGGGAAAACTCGTTGTAGCCGGTCTTTTGTAAGCCCTGTACCACTGCCTCCACCAGTTGTTCGGGATCCACATCCCGTGCCGGACGAGTGAGCATTCCCGGTTGGCAAAAGCGGCAGCCACGGGTACAGCCCCGCCGTACCTCCATCACCAGTCGGTCATGCACTGTTTCCACAAAGGGCACCAATCCGACGGAGTATTTCGGTTGCGGCTCAGCGACTCGCCGCCGGATTCGGGTTGGCACTCCAGCCACAATCGGCTTGGGCGGGATCCCTGCATAGAATTGCGGCACATACACCCCTGGCACCTGGGCCAGATCCCGCAGCACCTCCTGACGGGACTTGTCTAGAGATCGCGCCAAGACCGCGCCGATCTCCGGCAGTACCTCCTCGCCATCTCCAAAGACAAAGAAATCAAAAAAGTCCGCAAAGGGTTCTGGGTTGGAGGTTGCTGTTGGCCCACCGGCAAAAATGAGCGGGCAATCCTGCACACTTAGAGACTGTCGTTCTGCCCATTGAAGCGGGATCCCAGCCAGATCCAGCATCTCCAGAATGTTAGTTCCCCCCAGCTCGTAGGCGAGGCTGAAGCCGATGATGTGAAACTCCCGCAAGGGGCGACGGGATTCCACCGCAAACAGCGGGATCCCCAACTGCCGCATGCGGGCAATCAGATCTGGCCCCGGCAAGTAGGCCCGGTCACACAGCTGATCCGGTTGGGCATTGAGGATGTTGTAGAGGATGATATGGCCAAGATTGGAGGATCCCACCTCGTACAGTTCCGGGTAGCTCAGTACCCAGCGCACCTGGGCCGAATCCCAGGCTCGATGAGCGGCACCAAACTCTTTGCCCAAGTAGCGGGCCGGTCGCTGAATCTCAGGGGTGAGCAGGTGATCGAGATCGATGGCACTAGGGCGGGTGGGGGCAAGAGGGGTCATTCGGGATCCCAGGAAACATCACAGATCTTGATCCGACTCTAACCTCTAGGACTGTGGAAGTTAAGTTGCATTAGGGCGGATTCCTTCCAAAGCAATGATTTCTTGAATCACCGAGCGAACGATCGGGGCAGCCGTCGTAGACCCAAATGCATCTTCCCCACGCGGTTCATCGATGACGGCCAAAATCACATAATTGGGGCGAATAGCCGGAAAATACCCGACAAAACTGGTAATGCGTTTGCCGGGCAAATAGCCTCCCCGGGGGCCCGCCTTCTGGGCAGTACCGGTTTTTCCACCGATTTCATAGCCCTCGATCTTGGCGGATTGCCCAGTACCAAAATCCACCACATCCCGCATTTGGGTGCGCACGCTCAAGGTGGCCTGCTCCGAAAGAACTCGCACCGGTTGGGGTTGGGCGGATCCCCAGACCAAGGTATCAGTATCCTTCTCCACCAAACCCCGTACCACATGGGGCTGTACCTTTAATCCCCCATTGGCGACAATGCAATGCATGCTGGCCAATTGCAGCGGCGTCAGGGCAAAGCCTTGGCCGAAAGCTGTGGTGGCCCGTTCCACCGGTACCGTCACAAATTGCCGCAGCGGCTTCAATCGGCTGGCGGGCTCGAAGGGCAAGTCTACCCCACTGCGCTCGTTGAGTCCCAACCGCACCAGAGCATTGTAATACTGCCGTGGATCGAGTCTGCGCATCAGATGCACCATGCCGACATTGCTGGATTGTCTGAGAATATCGGTGACGCTCATCCAGCCATGGGCCCCCCGCTGGTTGTAGTCGTAGTTTTGGATCGGCCACTGGCCGATGAGGATGCGCCCTTCGTCATAAACCCGTTCATCCGCAGAAAAAGCCCCGGCATCCAACCCAATGGCGATGTTAATCGGTTTGAAGGTGGATCCCGGCTCGTACAAATCGGTCACAGCCCAGTTGCGAAATAGGCCTGGGTCAAATTCGAAATAGCGGTTGGGGTCATAGGTGGGTTCGCTCACCAGAGCCAAAATGTCTCCGGTTTGCGGTTGCAGAATGATCACAGTGCCCCGCAGCGCTTGAAACCGTTGCAGTTGAGTTTTCAGGGCGGCACGGGCCGCCCGTTGCAGACGCATGTCCAGGGTCAGTTGCAGCACCGTCTCGCGGGATTGCAGCAAACCCTCAGGTACTTCCGCCGCCAACAGTTGCCCATAGCCATCACGGGGAATGGTGACCGGCTGCACAGTACGCTCCATCAACCCCTGTTGGGCATATTCCAATCCCGCTTGCCCTTGATGATCCAGATCCACATAGCCCACCACTTCAGCAGCCATTTCCTTTTGGGGATAAATGCGTTGCCGTTCGCTCACCAACTCCAGCCCATCCAGAAAGAGCGCCTGAATTTGATCCGCCACCTCCTGCGAAACCCAGCGCTCCACCCGCACAGCACGATTGCTGGTTAGTTGTTCCGTCAGTTGCTCCACAGGACGACGCAACAACGGAGCAAGAGCAGCCGCAATATCTTGTGGGGTACGCTTGCCGAATAGGCGGGGATGGGCCCAGAGGGTATAGACAGGGCGATCCACCGCCAGAAGCTCTGCTTGCTGCTTGGCAATCGAGTGGCGATCCAGAATGGAGCGGCGGGGAATGAAAGGTCGTAACTGGGCCCGCTGTTGGGCTTGGGCCCGCTCCTGCAACATCGGCGCCTGTTGATGCTGAAGGTAGACCAAGCGTGCTCCTGTCAGGAATAGGGCAACTACCAATACCAGGCCGGTCGTCCAGGTGCGAAAGGCAAGCTGCCGAACCGTCGGCAGTCGATTGCCTAGGATCCACCCTAGCCATAGCCCCAGTTGCTCCAGCAGGTACCGCCCCTGTGCAGTGGGGCGTCGGCGTGGGATCCTGACCGGCCCTGCATTCTCGGATAAAGACCGCTGGCCTGAACTCAGGGCAGGCTGACGCGAACGCGAAGCCCGTTTCAAGGCCAACCGAGATAACCCACCTCTAGACCTGCCCTCGAACATGATTCCCACACAGATACCACCGCTAGTTTGACATTCTCTCCCAGCAACCTTATCGGGTATGCAAAGGAGTTCCTTGGGTCGCCCCAAAGATTTCCTGCCTCAACAGGTGCCAGCTAGACCGGGTGACCCCAGTCCCCGCCGCTTCCCCTCCACAGGCATTTTCAACCACCCGTTGGGGCAGATATTACTTGTGCCGCTGCTACATCACGAGGTTTGATTGACCCGCAATTGTGGCAGTGATGAATCCGAGTTGAGAGATCCTTGCCAACCTCCGCCATCATCCCCGCGTTGTCGCAGAGATGATGAGCCAGCTTAAAGTGCCAGTCTTGACGATGGTCGGCAATCCGTTGATGAACTCTCCCAATTTTCTGTCGAAAGAAAATACCCCAGCCCAGCATCAATCCCGACTGGATGCCCATGAGGCATCGTGGCAGGGATTGCAACATCAGCCTGAAGGCTCAACATGACGAAATAGCCCGATGCTTTACGCACAATCTGGGCTTGCTTGACCGC
>JAUQVI010000168.1:0-7665 GCA_039794885.1 Thermostichus sp. DG02_5_bins_236 | reverse complement strand
CCGACCTTTCGTGCCAGTGTGACGCAGTTCTTCCTTCGCTTCACCCAAGAGCGCGTGTCACTCTTCTTCAGCGATTGCCACAGAACTGTATTTCGGGCCATCTGTGCCAGCGGGCTCATATTTTAATTTGCGAGTTCCGGCTTCCACCCCGTTTGGGGAGCCACCCTGTCGTTTAGGAGATTCTATGCCCGTTGAATCGAGAACCCGTAAGAGCCGTGAAAGCAGCAGCTCGCGCCCGCGTGACCGTCGTCGTGAACGTGAATCTGTCAAAGGCAGCAAAGCGGTAGTTTCCGCCACCAGCCTCTCTCTGCCGAAGTTGATCCAAGAGAATGCGGTGCTCCAGTCCCGCAGCCAGTTGCTTCTCATGTACAGTGACTTCCAAACCGAAATGCCCAACGATGGCAAAACGGGCATTGGCACCTGGCTACAGTCCCGCCTCAAAGAGCACGGTATGCCCAGCTTGATGCGGTTTGGCCCTCGCTCTCGCCCTCAGGTTTTCCGCCGCGATGAATTTTCCGAGTGGATCAAGCTGGCCCTTGGCCCCGTCAGCCCTAAAAATGATGCCGTTCGCTAGTCGTTCACTAGCTGAGAGAGATAAGCGGGGCTTACCCTTGCCTAGAGGTTGTGCCTTGGATTAAGCGCTGAGGGGCAGCCTAGCGGCCCGTTGGGGGTTGCCAGGGATCCCATTCCGCCCATTGAGGGTATGGGGAGGGTCATTGGGATCCGCATCCGGCAGGAGCAAATCCCGGATCAGACGTGCCGCAGAGCGTTGTAACCAGCGGGAGGCCAATTGGCGCCCTAGTTGCTGAGCTTCTGGTTTGGTGGCTACCTTCGCCACAATCGGGAAAAGCTGCATCGGTTGGAAAGCGGGATTACCACTCAATAGCTCCCACAGCCGTTGCAAGTGCTCCATCGTATCTGAGGTGGGCTGGGCCGCTGAGCCCATCTGAGAGCTTGGGCTGGAGAAAATGACATCCACTAGGCGATCCCGCAAAAAAGCGCCCCGTTCAGAAAAAATAAAATCCAGTGCCTTTTCCAGGGATCCCTGTAGATCAAAGTCTTCGCTGTTGGCAGCATTGCGCAGTAGGTTTTCCAAGCGGTTCCAGCGAAATTGTCCTTGGTTAAACAGCAACTCCCGTAGGGAAACGCGCAGCTCTGGGGCTGGGTCGCTGAGAAGACGCTGGGCCACATACGGATAGGCCACACTCAACACCTTAAAGTTGGGATCTAGACTGATGGCGATCCCCTCCAGAGTCAGCAAAGAGCGGATGATCAGGGCGTAGTAGGCGGGCACCCGGAAGGGAAAGTCGTACATTACCCCGGAGAGCTTATCCGTCATGCTCTTAAAGTTCATTTGGGCTACCGAGCTGCCCATCGCTTCGGCAAAAACGGCCTCTAGAGCAGGGATGATCGGATTAAGGTCAGTATCTGAGCTCAGGAATTCCAAATCCACATAGTCTTGAGCCAGCCCGACAAAATCTCGGTTCACCAAATGCACGATTGCCTTGATTAGGCCGTAGCGCTGATGGGGCTGAATGGTGCTCATCATGCCGAAATCAATATAGGCCAGCCGCCCATCCGCCATCGCCAAGAGGTTGCCAGGGTGGGGATCGGCGTGGAAAAAGCCGTTTTCCAGAAGCTGTTTGAGGGAGCAATTCACCCCAATCTCGATCAGGTGCCGTCCATCCAAGCCAGCGGCGGTGATCTTGTCCAGTTGTGTCAGCTTGGTGCCATCGATCCACTCCATCGTCAGCACCTTGGTGCGGGTGTAGTCCCAGTAGATTTTCGGAGCGTAGATGGACGGATGGTGATAAAGCTGTAGAAAGCGCTCGGCGTTGTGACCTTCCTGGGTGTAGTCCATCTCTTCGTACAGCCGTGCAGCAAACTCCTCGACAATGCCGACCAAATCGCTGCGGATGCGGCGGAAGGTTTGCTTGGCCCAGACAGCCAGCCCGCGAATGATGTACATATCCAGGGAGATACGCCCGATCAAATCCGGGCGTTGTACCTTCACCGCGACTTTCTCCCCTGTGTACAAATAGGCTTGGTAGACCTGTCCCAAGCTGGCAGCGGCAATCGGTTCGGGGGTGATCTCGCGGTAGATTTTGTCTACAGGTTGACCAATTTCTGACTCAATTAAGTCAAAGGCAATTTTGTTGTCAAAGGGGGGTAGTTCATCCTGGAGTTTGGCCAGTTCCTCCAAAAACAAAGGCGAAACCAAATCAGGACGAGTAGAGAGGGCTTGACCGATTTTGATCGCCGTTGGCCCCAATTCCGTGAGAATTTCCCGCAGTCGGGCGGCATGTTTGGGGCGGTTCTTCAGTTCTACCCCCCGCCAGCGATCCCAAAAAACCCAAGCCAGCAGGCCTAAAAAGGGGCTGACCAACTGAAACAAACGCCGTAGCACCAAATCCCAGCGGCCCCGATACTGTCTGGTCAGTTGCTCCGGGTCATAACGCAGAGCTGGCTCCGAGACTACAGGCTGGCTGCGGGATCCCGGTGGGGTGGATAAAGCCACAGAACCTGCCGTTGCAGAGACAAAGCTGTGTCCTGTTGCAATTGGTGTTAACGGTGTCGCGCCCATAAAAGCCCCAACGGATCCCGTAACACATCTTAACTTGCTGACTCAGGTAATCGCCTCCGCAGGGTTAGGGTTGCCTCACTCCATCTGGCTGAGGGAATCATGCCAAGGGATCAGCACCCGCTCCAATAGGTTCACCATCTGAAAGAGCAAAATGGCAAAGGCGGAGGTGACCGCAATGGTGGCCCACAGCAGCTCAATACGAAATTCAAAGGTGCTCATCACCACCAAGTAGCCCAAGCCACGATCGGAACCAATCCACTCCGCCACCAAAGCACCGATCACTGCTGCTGCACTGGAAATTTTCAGGGCCGAGAGCAAATAGGGCAAGGCTGCGGGCCAGCGCAACTTGGCAAACACCTGCCAGGGGGAGGCTGCCAGTGTGTACATCAACTCTAAACTGGAGCGATCCACGGAGTTGAGCCCACGGGTCATGTTCACCAGCGTCGGAAAAAAACAGATTAAGGCGGCGATGATCACTTTGGGCAGCAGCCCATTGCCAAACCAGAGCAAAAACAACGGTGCCAAAGCAACAACAGGAATGGAGCGGATCGTCAGGGCTAGCGGGAATAAAGATTGCTCGAGGGTGCGGGAGTGAACAAACAAAATTGCCAACAAAATCGCCACCCCATTGCCTGCCAAAAAGCCCAAAATTGCCTCCAACGCCGTCACCAACAGGTTGCGCCAGAGCAAGGCGCGATGCTGCATCAGGGCAGCCCCAATTTCACTCGGTTTGGGCAGGATGTAGGTGGGCACCTGTAGCCAACGGGATCCTACTTCCCAAGCCAACAAAATTCCCAGGATGATCAGCAGGGCATTGCGGTAGCTGTAGAGCTTGCGCCAGAAATTCGCCTGCACAGCCGGGGCGGGGGATCCCTCTTCTGGTGGCGGCTCAGAAGTTGGCATCTCGTTTGCACTGACAGGACTCCGATTCAACGTCTCTTCAGACATGGTGTTAGGCATAGTAGAGTGCCTCCCGCACCTGTAAGCTGTAGTCGTAAATGTGTCGTGCCCGAGTGGCTATATCGGTGGCACGAGGCCGGGGCAAGTCGATGTCGATGATGGTTTTGATGCGGCCCGGTCGGGGAGAGAGCACCACCACCCGATCTGAGAGGAATACCGCTTCTTCAATAGAATGAGTGACAAACAACACCGCCGCTGTGGTTTCCTGCCAAATGCGCAACAGCTCTAGGTTCATGCGCTCGCGGGTGATCTCATCCAGTGCCCCAAAGGGCTCATCCATCAGCAACAAAGGCGGGTTGAGCGATAAGGCCCGCGCCAGGGCAGCCCGTTGCCGCATGCCCCCCGACAGGTGCTTAGGCTGTTTGTCTTCAAATCCAGCCAGATGGACCAACTTCAGTAGGGAGCGCGGTTTCTCCAACAGTTGGGTGGCAGTAGCCCCTATCACCTCCAGCGGCAGTTGCACGTTATGCAACACATTCCGCCAGGGCAGCATCACCGGATCCTGAAACATGAAGCTGAAGCTGCGGTGTTGGCGGGCTTCGCTGGGGGTTTGCCCATGCACCCGAATTTGGCCGCTGCTGGGCTTGAGAATGTCAGCCACCAAGCGCAAGATGGTGGATTTACCGCAGCCACTCGGCCCAATCAAGGAGACAAATTCCCCCGCCCTTACACTCAGGTTGATTGCTTGCAAAGCCGTTATGGCTCGCCCCCCCGAGCGATAGGTCATGCTGACGTTGTCTAGCTCCACAGCAGGGATCCCTGGGGCTCGGGGTAGGGTGAGAGGTTCAGGCTGTTCCATGCACTTTCTCCAACAGATCAAAGACCAACAGCTGGCTGATATCGATAGGTCTTTCGATCACCTCGGTTTCAACCGCCACCTGATTGGTTTGTTCCCACCGCTCGGGATCCATCCAGAACAAGCCCTTTTCTTCAGTTAGATCCGACACCATCAGCTCTAAGCCAGCTCGGTTTTGGGCAATCTGCTGCGTCAGGCTTAGCCCTTCGCCGTATTTTTCCACCACAAATTGGGCCACTTCGTCCGGGTTTTGCAGGGTATATTCCCATCCCTTGAGGGAGGCGCGCAAAAAGGCTTCCAGCACATCTGGTTTGCGCTCCAGCATCGCTTCGGTGGCAATGAAAGTATCTGCCTCAAAGCGCAGGCCCATGTCGTAGTAAAGGAACACGCGTGGTTCAATGCCCTGCTCTTGCATGGTTAAGGGCTGGTTGGTGGCAAAGGCTGTGTAGAGATCCACCACTCCCTGCATCACCGGGCTGGGGTCGAAGGACACTACGATCATCTCCACCTGGTCTTCCGGGATCCCGTTGATTTTCAGGACGGTTTTGACCACGTTGCGAGCCGTTTGTTGGTGACCAATTTTTTTGCCGGCGAAATCCTTTGGGCTGAGGATGCCGCTATCGGCCCGGCAGACCAGGCACCCCGGCGATTTTTGATAGGTGGAGCCAAAAGCAATCAGAGGTACGCCGCGAGAACGGGCAGCCACCAATTGGGTCGCGGAGGCGGTAATGCCGATATCCGCAGTGCCACTGGCGGTGACAGTAGCCGGATCAATCTGGCCGCCACCGGGAAGGATGTTGATGTCTAGTCCTTCCTCCTTGAAAAAGCCCTTCTCCAGTGCTGCCCACTGCCCGGCAAATTCTACATTTTTAATCCAGGCCAGTTGCAAGTTGACGGCTTGCAGGGTTTGGGCCTCTGCTTTTGGCCAAGCCTGCCAACCCACGGCTCCGGCAACCGTAAACCCAACCGCCTGCTGGAGGAAGGCCCGACGGCTACTGGGCCAACCTGCTATGGTGACTTTCTCCCACATCTCCCCGCTCCTTTGGCGTGTTCTACCTACGGCTGTGCCTTTCGGCAAGATGGGCAACCATAACGTGAACTAAAGACTGATTGAACCTTAGTCGCTCTGCTCTCAGGAAGTTGTAGTCACCGATACGAGGATCCCATCCACAACTGTTTTGCCCAAAGACACTCACTCCTCGCTCCTGCCGATGGACGGCTCCCTGCTGTCTAGCCCGCTACACGGTTTCTGAAGCCTGAATGGTTTCTACCGAGGTGGGAGTCAGAAGCATCTGATAAAGCTGCCGCTGGTGTTCGGGGGTGAGGTTTCGGTGTTGGGGCAGCGGCCAATCCTGCAGAGCCAGGGCTTGTTGGGACTGTAAAATCGTTTTGAGATCCGACTGGGGATCGAAGTGTGCCTGCAAAACTTGTAAATCGTTAAAACGGCCCAGTTGCTCTTGTAGGGTCTTCAAGGTTTCCAGCCATTCCTGAACCCCACTGCCGTAGAAAACCGAGAAAAACTCCACCTGATAGCGCAGCCGTTTGGTAACCTTGCGCAGTTCGTGTAGTTGTTTCACCTGGGATCTCTTATTGGGAAAAGCAGGCAGGTGCCAGCCCGGTTGCAGCAGCCATTCGGCCAACAGCGGCGTGAGCAAATGGGGCAGGCTTTCTCGTAGGGGGAGTTGGGCTTGTGGGGTGTAGCGGGGTTGGGCTAGCCAGTGCTCGCAGGCCCCTTGGAATTCCAGAAAAGTGGGATCCTTCAAAAGGCGACGGGAATGGTCTTGAGCTTTGGCCCGACGATGGGATAAGTCCGCCCTCAACTGTTCCAATTCCGCCTGTTGGGTTGGCGGGATCCCATCCCAGCGGGGTTCTTGGAGGATCTCAAGCAACACGTCCAGATCCCGTTGTTTCCCAAGGGCTTTGGTTAACTTTTGGATCTGTTTAATCTGGAGGGGCTTGGGTAGCTTCACGGATCCCTGAAAAACCTGCACCCAGGTGCCGATGCGCCGTAGGGCCACCCGAATTTGATGGAGGGATTCGGCAGCCTCTTCCTGCTGGGCCAGTACCCGTGCCACATGTTTTTGCAACCGTTGCCACTGCCGCTGCAAAAGATGGTGGGCCTCTGAGGCTAGAGTGGGCGGGGATGGGGGCGAGAGCAAGATCTTCTGCTCAGCAGTCATCGCGTTCATCAGCGTAGTATCCTTCCAAGAACCCAATAGAGTTCACCTCAGGGAGTCAATCCATCATCTACACGAGCTTGAGGCTGCCCAAGGGGCTTCCCACTTTAACCCGATTTTAACCTTAAGCTTAAGAACCGATGAAGCAGTGTTCTGGCAGTGGGAAGGGCAACTGTTCAAACCAAACCCTCCGTTGATCTTCTGGGCCGTGCGGAGCACAATGCTCAGCCTTGAGGCAAACGACTCTTGACTACCGACCAAATGCGCTCGGCCACCTCTTCAGGGGATCCCTGAGCATCGATGCGCGCAATCCGCTGTGGTTCTGTGGCGGCCAGCTCTTGAAAACCCTGGTACAGCTGTAGGTGGAAAGGCAGTTGTGCTTGTTCCATGCGGTCACCTTGACTGGACTGGAGGGACTCCGTCCCACTAACGGGAGCGGTTTGGCGAGAACGGGCCCGTACTAACCCCAGCTGCGGCGGCAAATCCAGCCAGAGGGTGAGGTGAGGCTGCAGGTTGCCGGTAGCCAGTTGGTTCAACTGCCGAACCAGCTCCAGATCCAGACCCCGCCCATAGCCCTGATAGGCCAGTGTCGAGTCGGTGAAGCGGTCACAAACCACCACCTGTCCCGCTGCCAAAGCGGGACGAATCCGAGTTTGCACATGCTCCGCCCGATCCGCCGCATATAGAAGCAATTCCGCCAGCGGTGAGATCGGATCCCCATGCAGCAGAAGAGCCCGCAGTTTCTTGCCTAGAGCCGTGCCTCCCGGTTCGCGGGTACACAGACAGGGATATCCCTCCTGCTGTAGCCGCTCTGCCAAAAGAGCTTGTTGAGTAGTTTTGCCTGCTCCTTCCCCCCCCTCCAGAGTGATGAACACACCCGACCTCATTTGTGAGTCAAGGTTCAACGCAGGTTGAGCTGAGGCTGCAAATTAAAGGAGTGCCCCGGCACCATCACATACACATCCGGAATATTGGTGGCCTCGAGACTTTGCAGAGCCAGCCCTTCGACGTTTGACCTCAGGGCGTTGTTAATGGTGGTTTCCAGCTGGGATAACACTTGCGCTTCGTTGCCTTGATTCGCCAAGCTGGGAAATTGGTTGAAAACAGCTCTTGCCAAACCGCTGGCCAGCGGGATTTGAATCAAAGTC
>JAUQVI010000167.1:0-7676 GCA_039794885.1 Thermostichus sp. DG02_5_bins_236 | reverse complement strand
TCTTTTTGATTACCTTCACGCCCAAGACTATTGTGCTCAATTGCGATGCCCAAGGCACTTATGAGGTGCATGTGGTGAAGCCCCGGGAGGACGTGTGAATTTACTGCTGTTTCTATTGACCCTGACGTTGTGCTTGCCGCTGTATGCTGCCTGGGTGAAGGAGGATATTTGGCAGACGATGCTGGCGTTTGCCAGTTTGGCGACCAAGACGGCGATCATGATTCTGGTGGTGTCGGTGCTGCGGGACGATTGGATGATCGGCATCGTCGGGGTTTTGATTTTGTCGGTGGGCAATGCAGCGCTGATGCTTTTGGCTCATGTGCTCAAGCGTCTGGAAATGCTCTAGGGGGTGGTATGGAAGGACTGGTCGAGGGTCTGAGCTATGTTTTGTTCGCTATCGGTGTGCTGTTTTGGCTCTGGGGAACAGCTCCCCTGATTGGGGATCGCTCGATTTTGTTTAAGCTGCACAGCCTTTCGGTATCGGATACGTTGGGCTCGATGAGCATCATGATTGGGCTGTTGCTGCGCATCCCGCGTGAGTGGCCCCTGTTGGTGTTGGCGCTGATTTCATTAGCGATTTGGAACACGATTTTGGGGTATGTGCTGGCGTTTTGCTCGCAGCGCAAGTCGTTGTAGGAGGCCGCGTTCGCGTTGCGGAGCAATATGGAAGAGACGGTGTTGCTAGTGATTGTGTTGTTGCTACCCCTGACGGCGAGCTTGGTGGTCACACAGGTGAATCCTTATCATGCCTTGGTGATGCGAGGGATCCTGGGAGCAATTGCAGCCTTGATCTATGCCCTGTTTGGGGCGGCGGATGTGGCGCTAACGGAGGCCCTGGTGGGCACGATGCTGTCGATTACCCTCTATGCGATTGCGGTGCGTTCGTCGTTGAGTATGCGCCTGGGGGTACTGGAAGGCAGTCCTGTGCTGGATGCCAGTACCTTGGCGGCACGGCAGTTGTTACAGCAGATTCGGCAGGGGTTGCAGCCGCAGCATATGCGCTTGGAATTGGCAGCCTATGCCAATGCGGAACTGTTGCTGGCAGCACTTCGAGATCGTGAGGTGCATAGCATTCTTCTTGAGCCTGGCGACGAAACCGCTGACTATCGCCTGGTGACTCGTGTACCCCGTCTGCAAACCCTTTTGGCGCAGCAAACCCTTGTCTGTGAGGTGATGGCACCATGAGATGGCTCTATGGTGTGGCAACGCTGCTGGTGGCCTTATGGCTGATCGTCGCCGTTCGCGCTCCCGGGACGGAGTCCTCTGCAGGGGCTGTTTTCCCAACAGTTGAGGCGGTGAAGGTGCTGGCAACGGAGAGTGGTGTGCCCAATGCGGTGACGGGTCTGATTTTGCGCAATCGTCTTTACGATACGGTCTTTGAAGTCGTTGTGTTTTCGACGGCGATTTTGGGGGCGAAATATCTACTGGCGGATGAACAGCCGACGGCGAGTGTGGCTCAGTTTAGCGATATTCCCTCAGTTGTGTTGGCGCGGGTCGGGGCAACCATTTCAGCTTTGATTGCGGTGGAGCTGGCGATTCGCGGGCACCTCAGTCCAGGCGGGGGCTTTGCGGCAGGAGTGGCGGGGGGAACGGCGATTGGATTGATTGCGATCACCGCCTCTTCGACATGGATGGAAGAAATCTACACGCAGTGGCGGGCGGCAATGTGGGAGAAGCTTTCGGTGGTGGCGTTTATCGGTGTCGCCATCGTTGCTCTTGCCGGTTGGCAATTGCCCACGGGTGAGTTGGGGGCTCTGATCAGCGGCGGCTGGATCCCGATTCTCAATATCTTGGTTGCGACCAAGGTGGCCTTGGGTTCTTGGGCTGCAATTTTAATCTTTATCCGCTACCGCGGTTTGTTGTAAGTCCGGCAAACCCCAAAAAAGAGGGATCCCTGTGAGCAACCTGAGCCGGCAAGCGCCCTCTACAATGAGATGCTGACTCTGCCATCCACAGGATCCCTCATGCCGCGTCGTACCGATATTCAAAAGATCTTGCTGATCGGAGCTGGGCCGATTGTGATTGGTCAAGCTTGTGAGTTCGACTATTCCGGTACCCAAGCCTGCAAAGCCCTACGGGAAGAAGGCTACGAGGTGATCTTGGTCAATTCCAACCCGGCCACGATCATGACAGATCCGAGCATGGCCGATCGCACCTATATTGAGCCGGTCACCCCAGAATTTGTCGCCAAAATCATTGAGCGGGAACGCCCCGATGCTCTGTTACCCACCATGGGAGGCCAGACGGCTTTAAATGTGGCGGTGAAACTGGCCCAGATGGGAATCCTGGAGAAGTATGGGGTGGAGCTGATCGGGGCCAAACAGGAAGCGATTGAAAAAGCGGAAGACCGCGATCTTTTTAAGCAGGCGATGCAGCGGATTGGCCTGGCGGTTCCCCAATCGGGCTTGGCCCATACCCTAGAAGAAGCCAAACAGATTGCCCAAGAGATCGGCTATCCCCTGATTATTCGCCCCGCCTATACCTTGGGGGGAACAGGGGGTGGGGTGGCCTACAACCAAGAGGAATTCGAAGAGATCTGCACCGCTGGGTTGGATGCCAGCCCAGTTTCGCAAATTTTGGTGGAAGAGTCGGTGATCGGCTGGAAAGAGTTTGAGCTGGAGGTGATGCGGGATCTGGCGGATAACGTGGTGATCATCTGCTCGATTGAAAACATCGACCCGATGGGGGTGCACACAGGGGATTCCATCACCGTGGCCCCAGCCCAAACCCTGACCGACAAGGAGTATCAGCGCCTACGAGACTACGCCATTGCCATTATCCGCGAGATTGGGGTGGAAACGGGCGGCTCCAATGTGCAATTTGGTGTCAACCCCGTCAATGGCGATGTGCGGGTGATCGAAATGAACCCACGGGTTTCCCGCTCCTCGGCTCTGGCCAGCAAAGCCACGGGTTTCCCCATCGCCAAAATGGCCGCCAAACTGGCCGTTGGCTATACCCTACCGGAGATCCCCAACGATATCACCCGCAAAACCCCCGCCAGCTTTGAACCCACCATCGACTATGTGGTCACCAAAGTGCCCCGCTTTGCCTTTGAGAAATTCCCCGGCTCTGAGCCGATCCTGACCACCCAAATGAAGTCGGTGGGGGAAGCGATGGCCATTGGCCGTACCTTTCAAGAATCGATACAGAAAGCCCTGCGCTCCTTGGAAATTGACCGCCCCGGCTTTGGTACCGACAAACCAGAAACTTTCCCCCCCCCAGAAGAGATTCGTGCCAGTCTGCGCATCCCCAATCCCTTCCGCCTGCTCACCATTCGTACCGCTTTGTTAATGGGCTTTGCTGCTGAAGAAATTGTCAAGCTCACTCAGATGGATCCTTGGTTTATCGACAAGTTGCAAGAGTTGGTGGAGGTGGAACAGGCTCTCAAAGGACGGGAATTGGGATCCCTGACAGCCCCAGACCTCCTGCACCTCAAACAACTGGGCTTTAGTGACCGACAAATTGCCTACCTCACCGGTAGCTCCGAAAACCAGGTGCGCACTCACCGCAAGGCCCTGGGGGTGATCCCCAGCTACAAAACCGTGGATACCTGTGCCGCCGAATTTGAAGCCAATACCCCCTATCAATACTCCACCTATGAGAGTGAATCGGAGATTTTCCCCACCAACAAGCAGAAGGTGATGATCTTAGGCGGTGGCCCCAACCGTATCGGCCAAGGGATTGAGTTTGACTACTGTTGCTGTCACGCCGCCTTTGCCCTCAGCCGTCTTGGTTATGAGGCGATTATGGTCAATTCCAACCCGGAAACGGTTTCCACCGACTACGACACCTCCGATCGCCTCTACTTTGAGCCGCTGACCCATGAGGATGTGATGAACTTGGTGGATGCCGAGCAGCCGGTGGGCTTGATCGTGCAATTTGGCGGCCAAACCCCCCTGAAACTGGCGCAAGCCCTAGCCACTTCCCAAGCGCCCATTTGGGGCACCTCCCCCGACTCGATCGATATTGCCGAGGATCGGGAACGATTCGAGCACATTCTGCGGGAACTGGATATCCAACAGCCCGCCAACGGCATTGCCCGTAGTGTGGAAGAAAGCCTCCAGATCGCCCAGCGCATTGGCTACCCGGTAGTGGTGCGGCCCAGCTACGTGTTGGGGGGACGGGCCATGGAGATTGTCTATTCTGATCAAGACCTGAATCGCTACATGCAGCTGGCGGTGGCCGTGGATCCGGAGCGGCCGGTGCTGGTGGATCAGTTTTTGGAGGATGCGGTGGAAGTGGATGTGGATGCCATTGCCGACCGGACGGGGGCCGTCACCCTTGGCGGTATTATGGAGCACATCGAACAGGCCGGGATCCATTCCGGTGATTCTGCCTGTGTCTTACCCAGCCGCACCTTGAGTCCGGCGGTGTTGCAGGTGATCCGGGAGTGGACGGTGAAGCTGGCCCAAGCCTTGAAGGTGGTGGGGCTGATTAATGTGCAATATGCCGTGCAAAAAGATCAAGTGTATATCCTGGAGGCCAACCCGCGTGCCTCCCGCACTGTGCCTTTTGTCAGCAAGGCGATTGGCCACCCGCTAGCGGACTATGCGGCCCAGGTGATGAGCGGCAAAACTTTGGCCGAGTTGGGGTTTACCCAGGAGGTGATCCCCACCCACATTGCCGTGAAAGAAGCTGTTTTGCCCTTCAACAAGTTTCCGGGCACCGATACGCTCTTGGGGCCGGAAATGCGCTCTACGGGCGAGGTGATGGGCATTGATACCGACTTTGGCCGTGCCTTTGCCAAAGCGCAAATTGCCGCCGGACAAGATCTGCCCCTAAAGGGAACAGTGTTTATGAGTGTCAGCGACCGGGACAAACAGGCGGTGATTCCGGTGGCCCAAGAATTTGTGGAGATGGGCTTTCTCTTGTTGGCGACCGAAGGAACCCAGGCAGTTTTGGCCAGCCACGGGATCCCGGTGGAAAAAATCCTCAAGTTGCATGAGGGCCGCCCCCATGTGATTGATGCCATCAAAAACCGCCAGATCCAACTGATTATCAACACCCCCTCCGGCATTGAAGCCCAGCAGGATGGCCACAAAATTCGTCGCACCGCCCTGGCCTACAAGATCCCGCTGGTGACCACTCTGGCCGGAGCCAGAGCCACTGCCGCCGCCATTCGTGCTCTGCAAATGGGATCCCTGCAGGTGCGCTCATTGCAGGAGTTTCACACCCAGCTGGCTGCTCAGCCTTAAGCTGAATCAGGTTTTCTCCCCAAAGTTGCACAGCCGCCATCAAAATTGAGGCGGATCGGGCCGGTAGCCGCTGCAGCCTAATGAGAAAGTTAGTGAAAAAATCGCAATACTTAGGTTCCTTTTTGTGTCAGCAGATGAATTTGTTTCACATTCCTCCCACTCGCAGTTAGGAATCCCTGTTGCTCTGAATCGGATTGTCTAGCTTAGGGTAAGAGGCTCACCCAGAATGGAGCCTTTCTAAGACGAGTTGCGCTGTATAAATGTCAGATGAATGTCAGGTTGCATGAGTCTCTTTTACCTGCCTAGCAACCGTTGAGCTGAGCCGTTATCACTGATTTTTCGCGGATCATTTACAGATCCTTATCTATTGCGGCTCTAGTTGCCGGATTGCTGGGCGGACAAGCTCTATCGGAGATAGTTCAGGAGTCATTCTCGTATGAGTATTCTGATTCGGCGTTCACCCACTCTGGCGGGAAGTTGGAGTTGGGGTGGATTTTGTCAATGGATTACCAGCACGGAAAATCGCCTTTATATCGGCTGGTTTGGGGTGTTGATGATCCCGACGTTATTGGCGGCTGCCTTTTGTTTTGTCATCGCCTTTATCGCTGCTCCCCCTGTGGATATGGATGGGATCCGCGAGCCGGTGATCGGGTCATTGATGGGGGGGAACAACCTCATTTCTGCGGCGGTTGTGCCCACGTCTGCTGCCATTGGCTTGCACTTTTACCCGATCTGGGCAGCGGCTTCGTTGGATGAGTGGTTGTACAATGGCGGTCCCTACCAACTGATCGTGCTGCACTTTTTAATCGGAGTCTGGTGCTACCTCGGTCGGCTGTGGGAGCTGAGCTATCGGCTGGGGATGCGCCCCTGGATTGCAGTGGCCTTTTCTGCACCGGCAGCCGCTGCGACATCGGTGTTGTTGGTCTACCCGATTGGCCAAGGCAGTTTCTCAGAAGGTTTACCCCTCGGCATTGCCGGCACCTTCCACTTCATGCTGGCTTTCCAGGCTGACCACAACATTCTCATGCACCCTACGAGTTGGCTGGGGGTGGTTGGGGTCTTTGGCGGAGCGTTGCTGGCGGCCATGCACGGCTCTTTGGTAACCTCTAGCCTGATCCGTGAAACCAGCGACCTAGAATCGGCCAATGCTGGCTATCGCTTCGGCCAGCAGGAGGTAACCTATAACTTTATGGCCGGACACTATGGCTTTTTGGGGCGTTTGTGGATCCCTAGCCTTGGCCTTAAGAATAGCCGCTTGGTGCACTTTTGGATGGCAGCACTGCCCACCGTGGGTGTTTGGGCGGCAGCGATTGGAATTGGCCTGATGAGCTTTAACCTGAATGGGTTGAATTTCAACCAGTCGATTCTGGATAGCCAAGGGCACTTCATCGGCACCTATGCGGATGTGCTGACCCGAGCCAACTTGGGGATCCAAGCCATGCACGCCCCCAATGCCCATCATTTTCCGCTGCTGCTAGCGGCAGAAGCATCTCAAACCCTCAGCTAAATCTCTGCAGATTGGTGTGGTTAAGATCCAATTAAGTCCAATAAGTCCAATTAAGACTCAACTGAGACTCAAGAAAACTCAAGCTCCCAGTCAAGGGAGCTAGGTCAGTCCGGGCTAGAGCGGCAAGATGGCTGGTGAGGAGTGTTCATCTGCGATAGGGACTGTCATCCCTATGAGGAGGATCTGGCCATGGAACTGTTTGACTACGTGGTGTTGGGTGCTGGATTGGGGGGATTGGCGGCTGCAGCTTGCCTGAGCCGTCAGGGATCCCGCGTGGCGGTGCTGGAGAAACATTATTTGCCCGGTGGCTGTTGCCATACCTTCGACTACGGGAACTATCGCTTTTGCGCGGATGTCCACTACATTTCCCAATGTGGGCGGGGGCAGGCAATCGACCAGTTTCTCAACTACATTGGCCGCGAGGTTGAATTTAACGGATTGGATCCCGATTGTATTGACCGGGTGATTACTCCAGAGGTGGATTTTGCCATTCCCTTGGGCTGGGAGAACTTGCGCAACCGCCTGCTGGAGCGATTCCCCGAAGAAGCGCCGGCCATCAACCGCTATTGTGACGAAATTCAACGCCTACACACAGAAATTCACCACCTTAACCAAGAGGTGCGCTGGTATGACCCGAAATGGTATGACTGGCTGAAACTGCCTAAGTATTTCAACCTGTTCCAGAAACGGCACTGGACACTCCAGGATCTCTATGATCAGGTCGGTGTTTCGCCAAAACTGCAAGCGCTTCTGGCCGGGCAAAGTGGCGATTATGCCCTGCCCCCGAAAGAGATTGCCCTGCTGACCCACACAGCGCTGGTTTGGGACTACTCAGAAGGGGCCTATTATCCACGGGAGCACTTCAAGGGCTTTGTGGACACGATTGTGGATGCAATTTTACAAGCGGGGGGTACCATCCGCTATTCCACTCCAGTCGAACACATCGAAGCCAAAAGTGGTGTGGTGGAATGGGT